>NZ_JACJRY010000007.1:0-324819 GCF_014697485.1 Anabaena sp. FACHB-83
TTTTTTGAAGATGTGCTGCAACTATTTTTTCTCGAAGATCGACAGAGTATGACTTCATTTAGAGGTATTTATATTTTAATTTATTGTACCTCATAACAGACGCAAGTGCTGTACACTATCATCTTGCACTTCCTGGTCAATTCGTAAAAGAACAGCTTTTATAAAATTTATTCTATTTGGAGATGGCTCATAAATATCATCATCTAGAGATAATAAGAACCCTTCATTATCAGCATTATTTTTTATAATATTAAGTATGTCTGAAAGACTTTGACCTGTGTTAATAGCTACTAAAGCTGAGTAGCAAACCATTTCCCGCTTACTTCTCACCTGCTTTTTAAACCACCCGTGCATATAGCACTTTTCAAAAATATGAACAAACTCTTTAAAATGTTTTTTATTAAAATTTTTATCTTTATCCATGCGATTAATAAATGCCAAAATAGGAGGTAGCCATTCATCTGAAAGACGAGATAATGAAGAAAATATTTTGAATAATGCCATATCCTCAAATTCTAAGTCTCTAATTTTTTGATAGTTCCCTGCTGATTTCAGTAGATCAACAGTAAAATTTATTGCTTTATTTGAATAGCTATTTTTTAGAAGTTCAGTGTATTCATCTACTAAATTTTTAACTGCTCTATCTCTGTCTTTTTTCTGAGACAATTTATTGATCATCAAAAATTTATCAAGGTTTTCAGTACCAATGGTATTTTCAATCTTTTCCCAGTACTCTTCCACTTTTTTATAATTTTCACCAGAGTTATCTGCAAGTTCTTTACTAAGTGCATAACATAACACACTTGAAATAACAAATTAAAAAGCCCGCTTGTGCGGGCTTTATCAATTAATTTATAGCTTTACTTAGCGTTTAGCTAATTTCTTCGACATCTTCCGTAGGCGAATAGATTGGGGTGTAACTTCCACCAACTCATCGGGGCCGATGTACTCCAATGCACGCTCTAAACTCATATCGATTGGTGCTTGCAATTGAACTAGTTCATCGCCACCGGCTGCGCGGTGGTTAGTTAACTGCTTGGTTTTGCAGACATTCAATTCTAAGTCTTGAGGACGGTTGTGTTCACCGACAATCATGCCTCGGTAAACTTTAGTACCGGGAGTAATGAAGAATGAGCCTCTATCTTCAGCGTTCTTCATGGCGTAGAAAGTAGAAACGCCTTCTTCAAAGGAGATGAGAACGCCTTTATTACGGGCTTCAATATCACCACTGAGTTGACGGTAATCTAGGAAGCTGTGGTTCATGATGCCTTCACCACGGGTCATCCGCATGAATTCACCACGGAAACCAATCAAACCACGGGCGGGAATGACAAACTCTAGCTGGGTGCGATCGCCACTTCCGGGCTGCATATCTTGCATTTCGCCTTTGCGTTGTCCCAAACGTTCGATACAGCTACCAACAGCATCAGCAGGAACGTCTAAAACCAAGAGTTCATAAGGTTCGCAAGGTTGACCGTTGATTTCACGGTAAATTACTTGTGGCTGAGATACTTGGAACTCAAAACCTTCCCGGCGCATGGTTTCGATTAAGATACCCAGGTGCAGTTCTCCACGACCGGAAACTAGGAATTTGTCGGGGGAGTCGGTTTCTTCAACGCGTAAAGCCACGTTGGTTTCTAGTTCGCGGAATAGGCGATCGCGTACTTGTCTGGATGTTACCAGTTTACCTTCTTGACCAGCAAAGGGTGAATCGTTTACCCAGAAGGTCATCTGTAAGGTAGGCTCATCCACTTTAATTAGTGGTAAGGCTTGGGGTTCGGTTGGGTCAGTGATTGTTTCACCAATGTAAGCATCAGCGAAACCAGCTACCGCAACAATATAACCTGCGGTTGCTTCTTCCATTTCTACCCGTTTCAGTCCTTCAAATCCCATCAGCTTGGTGATTTTGCCTTTGACAATAGCGCCACTTTCTGTAACTAGAGCCGCTTGTTGTCCAGCGCGGATAGTACCGTTGTGGATTCTGCCAATGACAATCCGTCCCAAGTATTCAGAATAATCTAGGGTGGTGACTTGCAATTGCAGGGGCTTGTTGATGTCGCCTACTGGTGGTGGAACGTGTTGGAGAATCGCATTAAACAGAGGCTGCATATCAACCGCCTCTGCTTCCATGCTTTCTTTAGCATAACCAGCCATACCGGAAGCGAACAGATAGGTAAAATCGCACTGGTCTTCGTCTGCACCTAATTCTAAGAACAGATCCAACACCTTATCCACAGCAACGTGTGGGTCAGCTTTAGCGCGGTCAATCTTATTGATAACAACGATGGGGCGCAAGCCTTTTTCCAAAGCTTTTTTCAACACAAATCGTGTTTGAGGCATGGGGCCTTCATTGGCATCGACAATTAGAAGACAACCATCAACCATGCCAAGTACGCGTTCAACTTCACCACCGAAGTCGGCGTGTCCGGGCGTGTCAACAATATTGATCAGCGTTTCTTTGTAGCGAACTGCTGTATTTTTAGACAGAATAGTAATTCCGCGCTCACGTTCGAGGGCGTTAGAGTCCATGACGCAATCCGGAACGTCTTCGCCTTCGCGGAAAATGCCGGATTGTTTGAGGAGTGCATCAACCAAGGTGGTTTTGCCGTGGTCTACGTGGGCGATAATGGCGACGTTGCGAATTGGGAGCGTCATAGAGGCTTAGTTTAAACTCTAGAGGGGTTTTTAGATTTACATTTTAAGTGTGCTAGGCTGTTTTAACAGAATTGGGGGTGTTCTGCAAACTCTGTAAAGAACCTTTAACAATTCTAGCGTAATTGACACAATTGCAAGGCATTTTTATAGATACTGCTGAAGAAAAATTCAGCAAGTTTAAAATATAAGTGAAAAGTTTATAAATAATTTACAATTGTTTAAGCATAACCTCTGAGACGAGGTTACTGAGAGCCTTGCAATTGTGTAGGTTAAAAGTATGATTACTGTAGCTATCTATACCAGCAATCAGTGTAATGGGAAATCGAGCCATTGCTGATAATCACAACTAGTTACGAGTAATTCCTTATAGTCTTGCTGAATCACTGACCAGTCTCCATAACCTTGCTCCACATAGTCAAGATCCAGGAGGCAGTGGTTCGACTTCGCTCACCAACCAGGCAGGAGGAAAAGTCTTACTATTGCTGGCATTCAAGCTTTCAAATTATCCTAATATATCTGACTACTGCTATAAATAGCTCCTCTTAGTTTGTCACACGAGCTATGATCAAGAATTAAGTGATGGAGTAATTCTAGCTGCTAATACCCAGAAAACACCTGCTTAAAATTTTAAACCTAAGTACTACTTTGTAACCGATATAAGAGACTATTAAAGCAGTAATTATTCTTAATAAGACATTAGATAAAATTGGAATTTCTCGCATAGTCAATTGGACTGGCTGATGCACATACATAATCATCATTGAACTTGCTCCTAATACACTCATTAAACTGAATAAGTGTTTGTTTTTGCTCAAAATATTTGCTAGATTCTGAGTCAGAATAATACCTGCTAGGGCAACTAATGGACTATAAAATACAATGCCATAATACCCTCCTTTCATAGCAAAAGAGTTTGGTTGAATACCTAATTGATGAAGAGCTATGGCAGTACCAAATATAATTCCTGATAAAAGGACTAGCCATCGCTTGTTTTCTAATCTGTGTTGAGCATACAGGTGTCCTAGCCAGTAAAAAGGTAGAGCCATACAAACAACATTGATATTCCAAAAATATCCTGTATTTGTTAAAAACCAAAAATCAGCCATTGCTAGTCCATAGGAAACAAGCATTATAGATATCATCAGTATGTTGTAATGACCAAATTTTTTATAAATTAGGTTGTAAATCTGCTGAGTGAGAAATAAGCATGTGACAAACCAAAAAACTCCAAACCAATTATCTAGTAAAGCTCCACCATAAATTTGATTATATATATAAGCAACTATAAATGAAAATTGCTCATTCCAAGGTAATATATTACCAGACCTGATAGCTTTTACCACATAACTAAAAACTTGTAATCCACTGTAAAGAAGCAGAAACGAAAAATAAGGTACTAGCAGACTAGAGACTTTATTATGCAGATATGTTTTATAATCATACTTATCTTTATACAAAAAACCACTTATGAAAAAGAATAGTGGCATGTGAAACCAATATAGATATTCGGATAACCCTCCTTCTATCACATGTCCAACCACAACTGAAGCAATACCTATGCCTTTCCAACAGTCAATCCAATTGATTCTTTGATACATTGGTTTAGCAATCATAAATATATTTAAAGTGATTGTTTTTCTGTTTACTTGTGGCTGATTAGGCTGACAAGTATGAATAATACTATTTTGGATTTTAGATTTGGGATTAGGTAAAGGTTGATTGGTAGGCTTTTCACCAATCAACCTTTACCTAATCATTTTTCAATTCGGTATTAAGATTAAAAATAAATTGTAAATTTTATAGCTGATATCCTTTCTCTTCATCAAAATTTTAAATTTCTAGTTCTGTTTTAAGCATTTATACTGTTTCTCTGTGAAGCTAGGTTAACTTTTCTGAAGTGCTGTAAGGTAGCCTACTATTACTGATAATCATAACTAGTTGCAAGTAATTCCTCATAGTCTTGCTGAATCACTGACCAATCTCCATAACCTTGCTCTACATAATCAAGATCCATGTCAATCTGATAAATAGCGCCTCTTAGTTTGTCACAAGAGCTATGATCAAGAATTAAGTGATAGAGCGATCGCAATAATTTACTGTGTACAGGTTTGGCAAAACGACCATTTTCAGGCAAAAGTCTGGGATAAATTTGACCCAATTTAGCAATTAATAATTTCAAGGATATGTCTAAATCTGGTTCGCCTGGAATCAAATACAGCAGGTGAATAACATCTAATGGATGTTTATCTGCACTGGTTGATAACTCAATCATCCAATTTTCAGGATGGTCATATTCTGTAATTAGTTTATCTGCCCAGTCAATTATTTCAACAAGGGAACAAAGATTTAACTCAAAAGCCATCCGCAAGTAATCAGCGTAGTGTTTTAAACTCGGTTGCATGTGGAACTATTATGGGCATTTGGTAAATCAGCATAGATGCGATCGCTTCCAGCTTAAAATCAAATTATGGCAGCACAACCGCGATCAGTTTCAGAACTCTGCAATTTGGGATAGAGTCGGCGATCGCTTCTCTGGGACAAAATTACGCAATTTTACTGTTGGTTGTTGTATTATATCTAAATTAGCAGTGGGGTAATTCTCGTGTCTAATAGAGAACCTTGGTTGGCTGTAAATTTCTCACAAATACTTCCAGGTTTAGGACAAATCTATTCTGGCGATCGCAACAGAGGCTACATTATTATAGCTCTGTATTTTTTGTTATTTATTATTAGTTTTTGGCTAATTTTAGGAATTCCCGGCAATATTGTCCTGGGGTTAATTTTATTATTATCTCAGTTTGTTTTAGCTATCTGGAATCTTTTCGATGCTTATCGTTGTGCGAAAAGCAAAAATTCTCCAGAATTTGAACTTATACGTAAAGAAAGTAAAGATCCGTGGTTAGCCACTTTTTTATCTCATCTATTTTTA
Source organism: Anabaena sp. FACHB-83 (assembly GCF_014697485.1). Lineage (NCBI taxonomy): Bacteria > Bacillati > Cyanobacteriota > Cyanophyceae > Nostocales > Nostocaceae > Anabaena > Anabaena sp. FACHB-83. Next base: position 5,585 of record NZ_JACJRY010000007.1, read on the forward strand.
GGCATTGGTTATTTCTATATCGGCAAATGGTTACTGGGCATATTAGCGATTATTTTAATTCTTCTCTGTGCCGGTGTTTCGTTATTTTTATTGCCAATAGTTTATGCAGTGATTTCCTATTTCACGTATGTATTTTCGCCTGTTCATCGAGAAAATTCCAAGAATATGGCATTAATACTGGCCATATTCATCGCCATATCTGGTTTTTTAGATATTGGTTGGATAATCAGAACATACGGAGTAGAAGCCCGTTGGACTCCTTCAGGTGCGATGGAACCTACTCTACATGGTACTCCAAATCAATGGGAGGCTGATAAAATTCTGGTTGATAAGTTTAGTTATCGTTTTCAAACACCGCAACGTGGCGATATTATTGTCTTTTGGCCTACAGATGAACTACTAAAAGAACAATATCAAGATGCTTTTATTAAGCGGATAGTTGGGCTACCTGGGGAAAAAGTAGAACTTAAGAATGGACAAGTTTATATTAATAATAAAGTCTTAGTAGAAGACAGATATCTTCCGGCTAATCAACGTACTTTAATGGATGTTTGTACAGTAGGGAAACAATATTTAGCAAAGCCAGTTACTATTCCACCTGAATCATATTTAGTACTGGGTGATAACCGTAATTATAGTTACGATAGTCGTTGTTGGGGTGTAGTATCTCGCCATTTAATTATCGGGAAAGCTTATAAAAGATTTTACCCTCTGAATCGAGTGGGGGCTATTAAGTAAATCGGAAGTTTTTTATCTATGAATTAACTTTTAACCAACTAAAAATATCTACTGCTTTTATCTGCCAATCACTTAACATATCAAGAACTAGTAAAATATCCGCATCATATTTCACTTCTGGCAATTTGTTCGGTTGAAATACCATGATTGATTTATCATTAGGGTCAATAAACCAACCTAATTTAGTCCCGTGGTTAATACAGAAAATAATTTTATTAATTACTCTGTTGGGTGATTGATCAGGTGATAAAATTTCAATAGTCCAATCTGGGTAGCTTTCAAATTTATTGGCAATTTCTCCGTTTTCATCGGTTGGGATACGTGACCATTCAAATACAGCAATGTCTGGAACTAAGGAACGTCCCTCAAAAGTGCAGCGTAACTCGGTTAAGGCTAAAGCTTTTTGTTGAGTCTCTCCAACCTGATTAATATTAGTTGATAACCGAGTTTGCAGAATACTATGTTTTCCTTGGGGCATTGATTTTCGGTAGATGCGTCCGTCAATATATTCACTCGCTGGTTTAGTTTCTGGTAAGTTGAGAAATTCTTCTAGGGAAAGGTTGGAAGATATTTGAGTTGATAGCGACATCAGCAATTACTCCCTGTCTAATTCCAAACCATGATTAATCACAATAATTTTGCCAAAGCTAGGGTAAATCCTGGGACAACATCTTCACCATTCAAAATTGCTGTTTCTGGATATTGGGTAATGGAACCATCACGACGATAAACGAAAGCTTGCTGATTTTGTCGGTCAATTAACCAGCCTAACTGCACACCATTGGCAATGTATTCTGCCATCTTCGCTTTGAGTTTTGGCAAGCTGTCATTTTTAGAACGAATTTCGATTACAAAGTCTGGTGCTAGGTTAATAAAGGCATCTTCTTGCTGATCCCAATTTTCTGGTAAGCGTCCTTTCGCAACGAAAGCAGCATCAGGTGATTTCACGGCTGTATTTGCTAATTTAAAACCTGTGCTTGGCCCAAACACTTCGCCTAAATCTTGACTTTCTACCCAAGCCAGCAAATAAGCAACCGCTTTCGCCTCTCTATTTCCCGAAATTCCCCCAGTTGGTGGCATAGTTTCTATTGTTCCATCAGCGTTACGTTCAAACCGCAGTTCTGGGTTTTGCGAACTCATCAGCATTAGTTCTTCATCAGTGACAGTGTACCAAGGCTGCACGGTTACTTTTTCGCTGTTCATTAAAGATGCTATGCCAAGCTGGGTGAACACTTCAATTTTAAGCTTTTCCTCTGTGAACTATTCGCCTGGAGCGGTTTGTAAAATAGGACTTACGCATCAAAACGAAAAATCAAGGGTTTTGGCAAGGGTGTAGGGGTTCAGGGGTATAGGGGACTGGCGTGGGCGGGTTTCCCGACTTGAGCCAAGTGGCGTGTGTACTGATTCAAAATCCTTACACCCCAAACCCTTTCACCCTTACACCCAATCTCCACAGATAATCTTTGTGCGTAAGCCCTGTAAAATGCCCTAAAAATAAAAATTGAAGCACGAAGGAGAATTATTTCTCGACTTCATACTTCAAAATTTAATGTTTATTTACGCCAGACTGTAACTTGAATAACAGTCTTTTTTTGGCTAACGGAACATACTACTTACAGAGGTGTCTTCGTGAATCCGCCAGATGGTTTCTCCTAAAAGATTTGCCACGGAAAGCACTACTAATTGCGGAAAGCGTTTGTCTTCTGGAAGGGGTATCGTGTTTGTGACGATGACTTCTTCAAACAAGCCGCTTGATAACCGTTCAATTGCTGGGGGGGAGAAAACTGCATGAGTAGCACAGGCATATACCTGACGCGCTCCTTCTTCACGCAGCAATCTAGCGCCTTCGGCAATGGTGCCGCCTGTGTCGATCATGTCGTCTACCAACACGGCTGTTTTGCCTTTGACATCGCCGATGACGTTCAAGACTTCCGCTACATTATGGGCTTGACGGCGTTTATCAATAATGGCAAGAGGAGCATCATTGAGTTTTTTAGCAAATGCTCTCGCCCGTGCTACACCACCGACATCAGGAGAAACAACTACCAGGTCATGCAGTTGTTTGCTGGTCAGATAATCGAGTATGACTGGCGAACCGTAAACATGATCAAAGGGTATATCGAAGTAACCTTGAATTTGGGCGGCGTGTAAATCCATTGCCAGAACGCGGTCAGCACCTGCTTCGGTAATCAGGTTAGCAACCAGTTTGGCTGTGATTGACTCTCGTCCTGCGGTTTTGCGATCGGCGCGAGCGTAACCATAATATGGAAGAACTGCTGTTACCTGTCTGGCTGAAGCCCGACGACAGGCATCAATCATAATCAGTAATTCCATTAAGTGATCGTTAACTGGTTGACAAGATGGCTGGATTAAATAGACATCACAACCTCGGATTGATTCTTGGATTTGAACATAAAGTTCTCCATCCGCGAATCGTTTGCGAATCATCGGCCCCAAGTCCATCCCCAGGTAACGAGCGACTTCTTGAGACAGTTGTATATTGGCAGAGCCAGAAAATAGCCGCAGGCGATGGTTGTCGGTTAGTCCTGTTGCAGCTGGCTGCACCTTAAAAGCGGCAGAACTGAGCACAGCAGATCCTCGAAGTGCATTCATGGCGAGATTATCATTTAGGTAATTACCAGATTTAACCGGAATAGGCTAAATAAACATCTGTGAGCTTTATTTAAGCTTTCATACAAACTTTAAACATTTCTCAATAGAGCTACCATCAATCCATTTTTCAGTTTTTAGTGGTAAACAAACCATCGAATCCGTAACTGACATATAGTGTGTTAGTTAGCCCCTTGGTTGAGCTGTTCTCAACAACTCAAATTTCCTCTAGATTAGTCTGGCAGAGTAATAATTCTACCAACTGTATTGATTACTGAGACCAACTCTTTTCAGCTTAAGTGAAGTAGAACAGGAACTCAGACAGTAGAAATACCCAAAATTAAATTCTTCTGGGGTAGAAGAATATTTTATGATACCAGCTACAAAATTATAAACTGACAAACTCTATTTTTGGATTATAAATTGGACAAAAATTTTCAAATCTGGAAAATTAGCCGGGAAACTAAAAAAACTATGATTTTGCTTTTGGGGTGTTAGTCCGCAGCAGCATCAACTCCCATTGATGATTTCTCTGTTGCTATTTGGGCAATTTTTTCTGTGGTTTTGCTAATCTGAATGGGATTATTGCTTTTCTTAGGGTAGAATATCGCCGCAGGTATTTGTCGTGTAACTGACGTATGAAAATGAAAAATCCAAGGTGGGAGTGATGGGTTCGCAATTTGATGTGTATGAGGGTAAAAAATTTAGGGGTGGAAGGTGCAAAATCCTCAAACTCTGACACTATCCCTCAAAGCGAAATTTTGAGTCAATTTTATGTATTGTGTCCTCCAGACTCAGCTTTGTGAGGGCGCTCTTATTGGTTATGATTAAATTTGAATTTATTTATGCAACCCCCAATTTCAATTGGTACTGTCTTACAAAACCGTTATCGGATCATTCAAATCCTTGGACAAGGAGGATTTGGTAGAACTTATTTAGCCGAAGATCAGCGACGCTTTAATGAATTGTGTGCGATTAAAGAATTAATTCCGATCGCATCTGGGGCTGGTGCTTGGGAAAAAGCCCAAGAACTTTTTCAACGGGAAGCCACGATTTTATATCAGATTGAACACCCGCAAGTCCCGAAATTCCGGGAAAGATTTGAGCAAGACCACCGTTTATTTTTGGTGGAAGATTATGTGGCGGGGAAAACTTATCGCGCTTTATTAGCTGAGAAACAATCTGTAGGTCAAACTTTCAGCGAAGCAGATGTATTACAGTTGTTGCGATCGCTCTTGCCTGTATTAGACCACATTCATAGTCGTGGTATTATTCACCGTGATATTTCTCCTGAAAATATTATTTTCCGAGATAGCGATCGCTTGCCAGTCTTAATTGATTTTGGTGTCGTCAAAGAAATTGCAACGCGCTTACAAACTGCTGATACTAATATCAATGTTACGAGTGTGGGTAAATTGGGTTACTCGCCCAGCGAACAAATGCAAACCGGACGCGCCTATCCCAGCAGTGATTTATATGCGTTAGCGGTGACAGCGATAGTTTTATTAACTGGTAAAGAACCATCTGAGTTGTTTGATGAAACACAACTTAGTTGGACTTGGCAAAGATTTGTCAGGGTAAGTCCGCAGTTGGCTCAGGTAATTAATCGGATGTTAAATCCTAGCCCTAGCGATCGCTATCAAAGTGCGGCTGAGGTAATTCAAGCATTACAATTTGTTGAACAATCAGGTGTAGCTACATCACCACAAGTAACAAATGTGCAAACAATTGCAGTTGGTCGTCGTCCCGATGCAATTCCACCACAGCCATCTAACCGACCAGACCCAGCAATTCCCCCTAGCCGTGCTAACTCGGTGTTAGATAACCCTTTAGCTTTGGGTGCAATTGGGAGTGCGGTAGTTATTTTAGCTGGTGTGGGTTCTTGGGCGCTGGTGAGTTCGATTCGCAGTCAGTCTAATGGACAACCAGAAACAACACCACCTGCACCCCAGACTTTTCCTTCACCTGTAATTTCTGGTGGTACACCATTCGGAACAGCTACACCCGCTAATACGGAACCAAGCATTACTAGTAAGCGCCTGAGATTGGACGCATCAAACACCGCGACAGTTGAAAATTCGCTGAAATCTGGTCAAGTTATGGAATATACCTTTTTTGGGCAAGCTGGGGCGAAGTTAACTACGGTATTAGAACAAGGAACAGGAATTACTTTGACTGTTCTCGCTCCGAATCGCCAAGTGCTTGATAGTAGCGCCCAACAGGTAAACTCTTATACAGGAATATTGCCAAAAAGCGGTAGATATGCTGTCCAGTTAACATTAGAGTCTGGAGTTAGTGAAAGTGATTATAATCTCAGGGTGGCGTTAGAAAATCCACTCCAACCAACACCAACACCAACACCAACCATAACCCCAACGTTTACACCAACACCAACAGCAACACCAACGCTAACACCAACATTTCCGCCAGCGTTTACACCAACACCCACCACTCCGACAGACAGTAACAATAACCCGCCTGTGGATGGTACGCCTCAAGCAACGCCTGAAGTACAAAATACTCCTTGAGAAAAGGAGGCAGGAGGCAGTGGGCAGGGGGCAGGGGGCAGGGGGCAGGAGGTAGAAGAAAATTCTTACCCTACTCAGCACTCAGCACTCAGCACTCAGCACTCAGTACTCAGCACTCAGCACTTTTAAACTAGAAAGGAAGTTTCTCTGGTTGAGATTCCCTTGCAAAATTTCCTCATTTATAATGCTCTTGACTAGATTAGATATTTTGAAAGCAGATTGTTGAACACACTATTAATTACTGGAACTGACACTGAAGCTGGCAAAACTGTTTTAACGACAGCATTAGCCGCTTATTGGCAAAAATATTATCCGCAGCGTCACTGGGGAATTATGAAGCCAATACAATCGGGAATTGGCGATCGCGAGTGGTATCAAAATCTGTTTAAGCTAGAACAATCGCCAGAAGAAATTACACCTTTGTATTTTCAAGCGCCTCTAGCACCACCCATCGCCGCCGCGAAAGAAAATCGCCCAGTTGATTTAGCTGTGGTGTGGAAAACATTATCTGAGTTGCGATCGCGCTATGAATTTTTGTTGGTAGAATCTGCTGGTGGTTTGGGTTCACCAGTCACTAACGAGTTAACGGTTGCTGATATTGCTGGCGAATGGCGTTTACCAACAGTCTTAGTAGTACCAGTCAGGCTAGGCGGAATATCTCAAGCTGTGGCGAATGTGGCTTTAGCTAGACAGTCACGGGTGAATCTCATCGGTATTGTACTGAATTGCATTCAACCGCGTACTGATGCAGAGATTACCGACTGGACACCAAAAGAAGTCATCGAATCATTTACACACATTCCAGTTTTGGGTTGCTTACCTTATTTTGAGAACCCAACAGATTTAGATCAACTTGCCCAAGCTGCATCTAATTTAGATTTAGAAGCACTAAATCTTTAAGGAAAGCTTTGAATACATTTAATGCCGAACTCCGGCGAAACCTACTGATTTTGTTTGCGGCAGGTTTGTTATTCTGGTCAAGCACTGCTGCTTTTTTACCGACGCTACCCTTATATATTCAAGATGTGGGTGGTAGTAAGCAAGAAATTGGCATAGTTATGGGTGGCTTTGCCATTGGGTTGTTGCTGTTTCGTCCAATGCTGGGAAAACTCGCCGACCAGCGTGGGCGTAAACTGGTTTTATTGATTGGACTCACCGTAGCTGCGATCGCACCTTTTGGTTATTTAGTATTTACGTCCATTCCTATATTATTCTTCCTGCGGGTTTTTCATGGAATTAGCATTGCCGCATTTACCACTGGTTTCAGTGCTTTGGTGGCTGATTTAGCACCTGTGGCTATTCGTGGTGAAATTATTGGTTATATGAGTTTAACAGCACCCGTTGGTTTAGCCATTGGGCCAGCACTGGGAGGATATTTACAAGCGAGTTTTGGCTACTCACCTTTATTTTTGTTTACCGCCGTAGTTGCTGTAATTGGACTATTGTGTGCATCACAAGTCATCAATCCACCCGTCAACACACAACCACAATCAGAACGCCAAAATAGTAATTTTTGGCAAATCTTGGTGAGTCCCAGGGTGAGAATTCCGGCGTTGGTGATGTTACTGGTGGGTAGTTCTGTTGGTGCGGTGCATGTCTTTGTGTCGTTATTTATTAAATCTACTGAGGTAAATTTTAATGGCGGCTGGTTTTTCACAGTTGCTGCCATTTCTAGTTTTACAATCAGGGTGTTTGCCGGTAAAGCCAGCGATCGCTTCGGTCGAGGTTTGTTCATTACCTTTGGAATTGCGGCTTATACCTTGGCTTGTGCATTACTATGGCAAGCTAATAGTACCAATGCTTTTTTAATCTCTGCGATCGCTGAAGGTTGTGGTGGTGGTACGATGATTTCAATGATTGTCACGATGATGGCAGACCGTTCACTACCCCAAGAACGAGGTCAAGTTTTTGCGATTTGTATGGCTGGATTTGACTTAGGTATTGCGATCGCTGCGCCTATATTTGGCTATCTCAGTGAGTTTTTCGGCTACCGTAATATGTTTGGTTATAGTGCAGTACTAACTTTTTTAGCACTACTAATTTTTCTCACCTTATCTAATAAAAGTCTTACTGGTTCCTTACGCTTTGCGATCGGAAATGGTGAAGATGCCTTTTCTTTGAATAATGTTGACGTGAGTTAAATATTCAGTCGTTGGCAAGATTGAATTTGTAGAGAGGTGAAATTTTGCCTCTCTATAAATATGTAAAAAACTAAAATTCATATATCAATGTTTATTCAACCAAATTTATAGTTCTTTCGACATGAAGATAATACAGATTTGTCCGCGTTTATCTGTCTTGAAAAGTTTTGCGCCGGGAAACCCGGACGCGCAAACTTTTCGCTGCGTCCATCTGCGGTTAATTATATTTTTTCTGTATCTTACTCAGTTAATCATTCCAAAAACCCAAAATGCTGCAATCCTTCCGTAATAGCATTAGCAAACTTTGCTGTTGCTAAATAACGATTTGGGTTTGGGTTAGCATTGTGCCAATCTAGCAATTCTGGTCTTGCATTACCGACAATGATACCTTTCTCCTCCCTGTGAGCAAACAAAGCAATATCGTTACCAGAATCTCCACAAGCAACAGTTTTAGTTACATCTATTTCTAAATGTTGCCGTACAAATGTCATTGCCATACCTTTATTTGCATGACGTGGCAAAATATCTACATCTTGTCCACCGCTATAAATAACTTGAATATCTAATCCCTGTTCTAACAAAGTACTTTCTAACTCTGGTAAGACTTGTCCAGCTATTTTTTCATCTAAGAAATAGCTAACTTTAAAATCTCTTTGTTCACTTTCTGCTTGAGGTTGTAATTCAGTAAAAGTTGCAGATATTGTTTTTACTAAATTTCTATCCCAAGCTTGAGAAAGTTTGTCAGCCCATGTAGAATCAGGGTCTTGACTACCATTTATATAAATTTCTGTCCCCACAGAACAAACAAGTATATCTGGCTCTAATAGTTTCTTTTCTGATGCTAGTTGTTGATAAAGAAAAGGTGAGCGACCAGTGGAATAAACAACTTTAGTACCATATTGCTGACGATGGAAATCTAGCTGCTGATTTAGTTGTGCCATTGCCTCGTCATCGCCTACAAGTGTATAGTCCAGATCCGTGATCAAAAGAAACTGTTTCACACTATGCCTCTTAAAATAGTAACTATATAATTTCAAAAATACATATATAAATAAATCAAACTACCACGTAATCTAATCTTGACATCTTTGGTTGATATCATTGATAGGTTTGGTTAGTAGGATATTGAGTATTCAAAGTATTTTGTTTACCCTGCATAGAGTTTAAGTTTGTTTTGTAATCAAAAAAATTGTAAAATTGGCTAAACACGGTAAATCATATCACAACTTTAGATTTATTTACACAATAATTTTTTAAATTGGGCAAGAGTAATTTACATTTAATACACCATTGAAAACATCAATCTTTAGTATTGATATTATTCCATGATTGTGCGGATACACTATATCTCTCAGATGACAGAGATTATGAATTGAAAAAGCAAAAGGCAATAGAATATAATCTTCTTGCCTTTTGCTTTTTTACTTTTGCTTTATTTAACGGGCGAGGAGGGATTCGAACCCCCGACACCGTGGTCCGTAGCCACGTGCTCTAGTCCACTGAGCTACACGCCCCTACCAGAAAAATATAGTAGCACCATATTCCCCAACTATGCAAGACAATTCTGAAAAAAATTTTTCTGCCGAGTTAAGTCATCTGGATTCCCAAGGACAAGCGCAGATGGTAGATGTTTCTGGCAAAGCGTCTACAGTACGCCAAGCTGTTGCTGCTGGGAGGGTGCGGATGCAGACGGAAACGTTCAATGCTATTCAAGAGGGTAATACGCCTAAAGGTGACGTGTTAGCCACGGCGCGGATAGCTGGGATTATGGCTGCCAAACAAACATCAAATTTAATTCCCTTGTGCCATCCCCTGCCATTACAGAAGGTGACTGTGGAAATTACCCCTGATTCTCAATTACCCGGTTATCACATCCAAGCTACGGTTAAAACCAAAGCGGAAACTGGTGTGGAGATGGAGGCTTTAACGGCTGTGTCTGTTGCGGCGTTGACTTTATACGATATGGCGAAAGCTTTGGAAAAGTCGATTCAAATTGAATCAATTTATTTAGTTAGTAAAACGGGTGGGAAATCGGGAGATTATTCTGCATCAGAACTGTAAATTAGAGAAGTTTTGCGTTGTGGCTGTCATTAGTTATTTATCCAGGACTTACGTAAGTGTCACAATTTGTGGTTGGTGCGTGACGCTATAAATATTATGACTACGTTCAAATCTTCTCGTTGCGTCACACACCCTACAGAAAAAATATGCCAGTTGCGTAAGTCCTATTATCTTTGGTCATTTGTAATTACAAAAAATAAATCACTAATGACAGCCAAAATAAAATCTCGCACAAATAATTTTAGACTAGTTTATTCAATCTCACCTATGGCTTTATTGACATCGGTGGGATTTTCAAACTCTTCATTATCTGGCAGTTGCTCTAATAATGATAGAACTTTACGATCTGCGCCTTGCTTTTGAGCGTGTTGAACTAATTCTTGCTTACTAGCAGGATAATCTATTCCTTTTAAGTGTTTTTGAATTTCTACTGGGTTTGCTTTAGCCATTTTTGCCACCTATCTTTTATGGTTATTACCATATTCACCACTGACGATATTGGCTTCCTCTATCAAATAGGATAATCATTGCTGACACAGATAAATTTAGATGTCACTCAAATGGTTGATGTATTGCTGATGGGATTTGATATTGAGAGGATAAGATATTTATCGTATTTGTAATTAACGTTGTAATATGGCAATTTTGATATAAATTTTATTGGCTACGAAGTTGATTATTTTTGAGAAAAAACCACAATCAGAAAAGCTCAATGATAAATAAAAAATTAAGGTTTTGCGTTACATAAGTTTACTTCTATTTTGAGGTTAGCAGGAGAATTTGCGAGTTATCCAAAAAAAGTTGCTATAACAACTTAAGATGAAAGTATCAAGCTGAAATTAATCAGCTAAGGGATGTTGATTTTATGTCCCCTTCAGAAGTTGATGTATTAGAAGCTCGACGCTTATACAAATCGACGGGTGCGATTCCGGCTCGGATGTTGCGCTCGAATATTTATCGTGCTTGGGAGCGATCGCACCTCCAAGGCGCAAACTCTCAGGCTCTCCAAGCTGAAAAACTCTCAATCCTGGATACAGAGCGTTTAATAGAACAAAAGCAAACTTTAATTCAAGTTGCTGCACCTTATATTCGGATGCTTTCACAGGCGGCGGGGACTGATCGTCATGCAGTGATGTTAGGCGACAGTGAAGCGATCGTGTTGGATGTTGTAGGTGATAAACAAACTGTACAAGGGCCAGAACCTTTTCCGGGGCCTGGTTCTTTGCTATCGGAAGCTGTAGCTGGTGCTAATGGTATTGGTACGCCATTAGCAGAAGCAGATTATATAGAAATTATTAGTGCTGAACATTTTATTGAGGGGTTTCATCCGTTCACTTGTCAGGGAATTCCGCTACGGGATGACAAACAAGAAATTATCGGAGTTTTGAGTATCTCTCTCCGGCGTGCAGATGCTAGACAACGCTTAAAAGAAATATTGCTATGTGCTTCTCATGGTATTGAAGCAGAATTATTAATTGCTCACTTAGAAAAAGATGTGCGGCGAGTTCTAGAGTCTAACCCCAACGAATATCAACCACTCGAAGAATTACGTCAAGATATCATCCAAGCACATCAAGCTGCACGCTTAAAAATGGAAGTTATTTCGCGGATGGTAGCAGTTAATCGGTTAGACTACGCGATACAATTACTGCGTCAAGCTGAACAATCAATTCAAATATTTCGTCGCCGTGCAGAAATCTGGCGCAATTTAGCATCCTTTGAGATTGGCACATTCCAACCTGTGTGCTTGACTGCTAATATATCTGATTTAGTGGATCTTCTCTCAACGGAAGCTGTAATTCGTCAGGTGCAAATAATTACTGAATGGTATGAACCAATCACCGTAGTGGCTGATCCTAGAAGCCTTTTACGCCAATTGCTACGTTATTTTTGGCAAGCTTTTGATTGTGCTGGTAAAGGTGGAATAGTAAAAGTAGTAGTTAAAGTAATTCCTCACACTGAAATAGCTCAAGTCAGTTTCATTGTTAATTCAGGCTTGAATCTCTCTCCATCAACACCAACCTCCCAGATTTTTTATCTACCAATCACAAAAATCAAAGATGAACAGTAACAATACAGATAAGCGCAAAATCCTCATTGCCGATGATGATGATGATAGTCGAGCGATGCTGAGTTTTTTGCTAGAAGAGGAAGGTTGGGAGGTAAAAGAAGCGAGAAATGGTGAAGAAGCTTTAGAAACAGTGATTAAGGAGCAACCAGATTTATTAATTTTAGATAACAGAATGCCAAAGCTCTCCGGGATTGAAGTATATCAGCAAATTCAGGCGCAAGGGATAAAAATAGCGGTTGTTTTAGCCACAGCACATGGTTATCTCGACGAATTAGCCTCTTCTTTGGGAATTGCTCATTTTATTGCTAAACCTTATGACATTCCAGAGTTGTTAAAAACTATAGAGTCTGCTTACACAAGTTCTTTTAGTTAAAGTCGCTGTAGTTGAGGTCACAAAGATTTAACAGCTTTGCATCCTGACACATTAAAATAATCAAGTGTATTCAAAGTTGTAATAAATATTTATGCCTCCTCGTTGGCCTCGCAAACCCGATCGCAGTGATCCTGAATTTCGTAGAATAGATGACCGGATGAATTTTGCTGTCCATGTTGCTGTAGCTGCGACAATTAATTCTGGTCTTTGGTTCTTCCATAACCTGAAAGCCGCTAAATGGGAGTGGTTGCCGTTTTTAACCGCAGGTTGGGCAGTAGTGTTGTTGGTACACTTAGTTTATATCGCGGCGATCGCCAACTATTCTTCCACACCGCCTAAATCCACCTGAAGATGTACAGGTAATGTTAGGGTTTATGTAACCTGTGGGGGTAGAGTTAGCTTGATTAATTGAGCGATAATAATATATAGGTTGAGAGCGTTAGCTCTTTCTTAATATAGGGTGATTTTTATGGCTAAGACTAACACCGCAGAATTACTAGAAGCCCTAGCATCGGAAATTGGCGAAAATGTCTATATAGATATTGCCAAATGGCATCTTTATTTATCAGATGCCAAACTGCACACCGTTGTCGCTGAACAGTTATATCCTTTAATCACTTCTAATAATGTCAACGAAGACCGCGTAACTAAAGTATTAGAATCCATATCAGTCAAGATAGGCGGTGGGAGAAGAGAACTAGCACTAATTGATTTGCTACCCCTGCAATGTCAGGTCAATCTGGTGGATATTTTAGAAAAATATCAACGAGAATTCTAATTTTGGGATTTTAATTATTCCATAAATTACTCTTTTAACACCCCTATTCTTAGGAGGTGAGAGATATGAATGCCTATAAATCGTGTAGTGAATCTGTCCCGCCTCGGAATAAATTCCGAGTCTCATAGCGCAAGTCATCTGAAGATGACTCACCTAAAAATATCTTATAGTCCACTTGAGTGGACTTTGGCTATTAGCCTGGAACTTTAGTTCAAGGCGGGATGCGTTTCATACTGCCTATTTTCGACTTGTGTGTACACCGTAGCCTTAAAAGGAGAGGACTTAAACATTGAATGAAACAATGAGTTCTGATTCATAGAAATGCTACGGTGTAAACACAAATATTCGTGTAGTGCATCTGTCCCGCCTCGGAATAAATTCCGAGTCTCAGAGCATCGAGTCATCTTCAGATGACTCAACTAAAAATAACTTCCAGTCCACAAAGTGTGGACTTTAGCTATCAGCCTGGAACTTTAGTTCAAGGCGAGATGTGTTTCATACTGCCTATTTTCGATAAATATTTTTGGAGATAAATTATATGTTGCTACAAATCAAAGATACGAGCGATTTAGTCAAAATTACTGATATTCAAGAATTAATTGACCCGAATGTTAATATCGTGCATGGAAAAGACCAAGAAGGTCAAGAAGAACAAGATATTGATACTTTTACCAAAGAAAGTCTCGTTTTTCCTTCTGGGGAAAGCTTACCTCGCTGTTGGTTAGATGCTAACTATCGTGCAGCGAAATGAAGTAGCAGGTGATTGAGAGGCGATCGCAGCGCAGTATCATAAAATTCCAAGATGCCAGGAAAGCTTGGCAACAGACCATCAAATATAGTATGGATTTTACGTAATCAACCGAACTCTACGTGAATTACTGAGTTAAGTTACCATCAGATTAACTAACCAGTGGTAGAGGTAGTTATGGCGCAGAATTGGTTGCGGATTACTCATCAAGAGGACAAAATCCAACTTTCTTGGCAACGAGAACAATCTGCGCCACGTTCAGCACCTCCAGTCACCTTTGAGCATCCATTTGATGAACAGACGTTAACCGAATTACGTTGGTATTTAGAAGAGTATTTAGATTTTCCTTACGGTATTTTCCCTGAGCAAGCCGAGAAAATCGAGCAAAAGTTTCAAGCGTGGGGACAGCAGTTATTTGAGTTAGTGTTTCCCCGCACCACTAAAGCTTGGGATTTTTTTCAAGAAGCTACAAGGGAAGGTCTAGATAAATGCGAAATTAATATTTCTTCTGATGACCCCAAAGTGCTAAATTTGCCTTGGGAGTTGCTGTATACCCCTGATTATCAATTTCTGGCACCGTCTTTAAGGGGAATGTATCGCAGTCTCAACGGTTATGCAGTGCGATCGCATCTCCAAGAATTACCCCAAGACAAGTTAAATATTTTACTAGTAGTTTCCCGTCCTTATGGCGAAAAAGATGTCGCTTTAAAAACTATCGCCCGTCCTCTACTCGAAGCCCTAAAACCAATTCAAAAATATGTCAACCTGAAAGTGCTGCGTCCACCTAGCTTTGAGACATTCGAGCAAGAACTAAATGCTCATAAAGGTTTTTACCATATCGTCCATTTTGATGGACATGGGGACTTTGACGAAAACAGCACCGGATTTCAACATTCCTATGGTAGCAAGGGGCAGGGAGTATTGGTGTTTGAAAATACCGATGGTTCACCCCAAATTATTACTGCTGCCCAAATTGCTCAAAGTTTAAATGATTGTCGTGTGCCGATTTTTGTGTTGAATGCTTGTAAATCAGCCCAAGAAGGAGATGGTAGTTTTTCTTCTGTGGCGACGCGCTTGGTATCTTTGGGGACAAAGGGCGTAGTTGCAATGGCTTATAACGTGCAAGCCGAAGCAGCCAAACATTTCATTGGCAGATTTTACCAGCAACTAGTCACGGGAACCGATGTATCCAACGCTGTAGCCGCAGCAAGGCGACAAGTAATAAATCAACGTTTGCGTCCCAGTCCTAAAGGTGATTTACCCTTAGCTGACTGGATGGTTCCGGTTTTGTACCAGCAGGAAACTTACACACCGTTTCAAAAAGTCAATCATCAAACAGAAGATTTTACTGATATTGATGACTTTTTGGCAGAACCCATCAGCAATTTATTCGGGTTTCCAGAACAAGGGCGCTACGGTTTTATTGGGCGAGACTACGACATTTTACGGTTAGAGCGAGCATTTCGCCACAATAATATTGTGCTGTTGCAAGGTATGGGAGGTGTAGGTAAAACTGAGCTAACCACAGGGTTTGCCCAATGGTTAGATGAAACTCAGGGGCGTAAGCAGATATTTTTTACCTCCTTTGAGTCTGGCGCGTCACTGAGTCGGGTAATAAACGAAGTCGGAAGAGTCGTTTGGGGAGATAAGTTTTCCCAGTATGAGGCAGCGCAACAACAACGAGCAGTCTTAAAATATTTGCAATCTCAGCCTTGTTTGTTGATTTGGGATAATTTTGAACCTGTGAATGGTTTTCCAACGGGGAATGAACCTTTACTGAGTGCAGAAGAAAGAAACAATCTCAAAAAATTTCTCAAGGAGTTACAAGGTGGGAAATCTTGGGTATTAATTACCAGTCGCCGCGCAGAACCTTGGCTTGATTGTGGGTATAGTTTAATCAATTTGCAGGGTTTATCTCAAGCCGATGCCCAAGAGTTAGCCGCCAAGATTTTGCAAACTGTAGGTGTGGAGAGAAAGAACCTACCAGAAGAGTATTTAGAGTTATTGAAATTGCTGGGTGGACATCCCTTATCTTTGCGGGTGGTATTACCGCATTTAAAGACGCAGACACCAACTCAGTTAATTGAAGCGTTGCGGCTGGGGTTGGATACTTTTAAAGGTGCTGAGGAGGAAGGTAGGGAGAAGTCGTTAACGGTGTCGTTGGATTATTCTTTTGCCAAGTTATCAGAACGTACACGCCAACATTTACCATTTTTGGCACTGTTTTCAGAACGGGTTGATGCACATTGGCTGCATAGTTTTTCAAAAAATCCTGATGATAGCTATGGACAAGCTTATCAAGCGGTGTTTGGGGAGAACTTGCAAAAACCAGATTGGATGAGAATTCTCAATGAAGCCGCAGCCGCAGGTGTTTTGGAATATTTGGGTTATGAGACTATCTACAAAATTCACCCAGCACTACCTTGGTATTTGCGTCAGCAGTTAAACTCAATAGCTTCCCAGGAGGTGATTAACGAACTCGAAAAAAAGTTGTTAATTTTCTACGCTTATTTGGCGGATAAATACGATACAGAACTGATCAGCAAGGCTGAACTGGCAACTTTTGTGCTGCGGCTCGAAGAATCAAATCTGTTGCAAAATCTACGCCTTGCTGAACATCAGCAGGAATGGGCTTATGCAGAATCGATTCTGCAAGTCTTGGGAAAAGTGTATGAGCGTTTAGGACGCAAACCCGAATTTAAGTCACTGCTACAACGGGCGCTGAAGCAAATTGGTATGTACTTAGCAGATACGAAGGCAAAGAATAAAGATGCTGTTGATTTCTGGATGTCTTTGCGAGTTAACAAAGCTAATGAAGCACTGCAAAGTGCTGATTTGGCTGGTACGAGAAAAGTTTATCAAGAAATTTTGGATGAATTAATAGCTTTAAACAACCCCTCACCCTCAGTGAATAACAAAATTGCTGTTATTTATCACCAACTGGGCAGGGTAGCCCAAGAGCAACGGCAATTTGATGTGGCTCTTGATTACTACAACAAGGCGTTAAAGATATTTGAAGATGTCGGGGATTTGTACAGAGCTGCAAGTAACTATCACCAACTGGGCAATGTAGCCTATCAGCAACGGCAATTTGATGTAGCTGTTGATCATTACCACAAGGCGCTGAAGATAAAAGAAGATGCCGGGGATTTGTACAGAGCTGCTAGTGACTATCACCAACTGGGCATAATCGCCCAAGAGCAACGGCAGTTTGATGTGGCTGTTGCTCATTACCACAAGGCGCTGAAGATATTTGAAGATACTGGAGATTTATACAGTGCTGCTGATGAATATCACGAACTGGGTATGGTAGCCGAAGAGCAATGGCAGTTTGATGTGGCTGTTGCTCATTACCACAAGGCGCTGAAGATAAAAGAAGATGCCGGGGATTTGTACAGTGCTGCTAAAGAATATCACCATCTGGGCATCGTAGCCCAAGAGCAGAGGCAGTTTGATGTGGCGGTTAATTACTACAACAAGGCGCTGAAGATATTTGAAGATGCCAGGGATTTCTACAGAGCTGCTAAAGAATATCACCAACTGGGCAGAGTAGCCGAAGAGCAGAGGCAGTTTGATGTGGCTGTTGATTATTACAACAAGGCGCTGAAGATAAAAGAAGATGCCGGGGATTTGTACGGTGTTGCTACTGAATATTACCAGCTGGGTATGGTAGCCGAAAAGCAACGGCAATTTGATGTGGCAATTGACTATTATCAAAAAGCCTGGGAAGTTTATGAGCAATTCCGTGATTGGTATTGGGCTTCGCTAACATTGGGTAAATGGGGAAGAGTTTTAGAAGCTCAAGAAAATTACGCTGAGGCTTTGCAAATTTACATTCGTGCTTTGGCTATTGAACTAGAGCATAATCATAATCAAGATTTGATTGGTTATTATATTTATGCTTTAGCCCGTATACTCAAGCAGTTAGGTGAAAGTCAGTTTCAAGCTATTTGGCGCGAGGTGACGGGTGAAGAGTTCGCGGGTGCAGTGCGTGAGGCAATTTGGCAGGCGCGAGATAGGCTGTAACAGTTATCAGTTATCAGTTATCAGTAACCTCTTTTTCTTGCTGAGTATGGAAACTGAAAAACACTATACAAGCTGACAAACTCAAAGATAAAATCGATGTAGTGTAGATGGTAACAAGCTCGATATTTTTTAGAGTGCTTCCCATTCATCTTCACTAATTTGTGCCTGTTTTAATATTTTTGCCACTAAACTTTTACTGATGTCTCCTTCATGGGGATTAGGAATGATTAATTTCAGTTCGCCCTTAATTAATCATAAATTGATGCTTTTTACCTGAATATGGCCCTTCAAAACCAAGTTGTTTCAGGTAATAAATCAAATCCCGCCGACTAATTGCACCAAAAGTAGCCATTAAGCCACATCCTTATTAATAGAAAGAGAAATTCCATCTATCACGGGTAAACTATGCCCTAACTGTAAACCTAAGACAATCCACTCTTCTAAAGCTTCTTTTAACTCGTCTCGGCAAGTTTCAAGTGTGGTAGCATTGGCATACAATCCTTGCAGTCCTGGGATTTCTGCATAAAAAGTGCCATCTTCTAAAAGTTCATAAGTAGCCTGGTGCAAAGCTGCTTGAATATAGTTGGTTAACATTTGCTATCTGGGTTGGTTTTTGCGTTGTTAACATTTTATAAAATTTAGGGTGATTTACTCATAAGTTTTGTTTAAGTATTAGTGACGAAGATATAAGCATTTGCCACAAATGTTGTAATGTTTTGAATCAACGTTGTTATGTTTTGAATGAATGTTGTAATTTTCTGAATCAACGTTGTAACATTTTGAATGAATATTGTAATGTTATGCACCAAGGTTGTAACGTTTTGAATGAATGTTGTAATTTTCTGCACCAACGTTGTAATGTTTTGAATCAACATCGTGACTTTGATAACAAAAGGCAATGATTGGTAAGTGTGTAGACGCTGTGGGGTTTGTCGTAGACATTACGCTGTGTACAAACCATACCCGCCTAGGGTTATAAACCCCAGGCTCATAGGGTAAGTTGTCTGAAAACAACTGATGAATAAGTCAGTAAAATTAATTTATATAAATTATCAGTCCGTTTCAACGGACTTTTGCTATGAGCCTGGGAATTTATTCTCAGGCGGACTTGGCAGATTTACTAATAAAAAAATATAATCAATAAATTCCTTTTTATATTCAAAAATATCATGGCTTTCTGGCTGCTTTATTATCATCTCGTATGGGCAACAAAAGAACGCCAACCTCTGATTACGCCTGAGAAAGAAACTGAACTTTATAATTACATTATTGGAAAAGCAGATTTTCTTAATAGTATTATTCATGCGATTGGCGGCATAGAAGACCATATCCATTTAATAGCTTCAATACCGCCTAGTGTATCTATAGCTGATTTCGTCAAAAATATTAAAGGTAGTAGCACTCATTTTTTAAATCAAAATCATCATATATCAAATAATTCAGTACTTTTCAGTTGGCAGCGCGGATATGGTGTATTGTCATTAGGTAGTAAGCAGTTAGAAAAGGCTGTTTCTTATGTGAGAAACCAAAAAAATCATCATTCTCAAGGAACAGCGATCGCATCTTTAGAAAAGCATGACGATGAGGCATGATATGACTACACAATTATCTCCTACCGAACTTCAAGAATTGCAACAAATTATCGCAGATGAGCAAGCACAAAAAGCCCTCACGACTCTACAACAAAATAACGGTGATTTAGAAGCTAGTTTTGATGAACTTTGGCAAGAGCAATTTGGAAAAACAGCTTTCGGTAAAAATAAATCTTTATTACAATTGACCCTAAATGAAATTCGCGCGGAAATATGCGGCGATGAAGGTTTACAAGGCAAAATTAAAGAATATACGAAAAACCCTGGTAGTGCTGCTTTACTTAATAGTATTATTGGCTCGTTAGTCACTGTGGCGGCTGTTCATGGTATTCCTATTGATGCCGCGATCGCCACAATTGTAGTCTTATATATCCTCAAAATCGGCATTAACGTTTTCTGCAAATATACAGAACCAGATAACAACCCATAAAAAAACGCAAAGACACCCTTTATGCCTTTGCGCCTTTGCGCCTTTGCGCGAAATATTTACAAATTAGCTGCTAAATACTTCCACAGGTAAGCGACTAAACGCCAAGCGTTCATTCTGCACATCGACAAAGATGGTGTCGCCGTCGTGGAATTCGCTGCGGAGTAAGGCTTTGGCAATTTGGGTTTCTAACTCGCGCTGAATCGCCCGTTTGAGTGGACGTGCGCCAAATACAGGGTCGTAACCGACTTCCGCCAAGAAATCCAGCGCATGATCGGAGAGTTTGAGAGATATTTTGCGATCGCTCAACCTGTCTCTTAATCTTCCCACTTGCAATTGGACAATATGGCGCAGTTCTTTCTTATCTAAACTGTGGAAGATAATCAACTCATCAATCCGGTTGAGGAACTCTGGCCGGAAACTATTCCGCATTGCTTCCATGACTCGATGACGCATTTCGTCGTAGCGAGAATTATCCCCAGCAATATCAAGAATGAACTGCGAACCGATGTTACTGGTCATAATGATAATTGAGTTCTTGAAGTCCACAGTATGACCTTGAGCATCGGTGACGCGCCCATCATCTAAAATTTGCAGGAAAATATTAAATACATCGGGGTGGGCTTTTTCAATTTCGTCAAACAAAATCACGGCGTAAGGACGACGGCGAATTGCTTCGGTGAGTTGTCCGCCTTCTTCATAACCTACATATCCCGGAGGCGCACCAATTAACCGCGACACGGCGTGTTTTTCCATGTACTCCGACATATCAATTCGCACCAGTGCGTCTTCAGTGTCGAACATATACGCTGCTAAGGCTTTGGCTAATTCAGTTTTACCCACACCTGTAGGGCCGAGGAAAACAAAGCTGGCGATGGGGCGATTGGGGTCAGCAAGTCCAGCACGCGATCGCTGAATTGCATCGGCGACTGCTGTCACGGCTTCCGCTTGTCCCACTACTCGATGATGTAATTCATCTTCTAAATGCAGCAGTTTTTCTTTCTCGGATTCCACCAATTTACTAATTGGGATTCCTGTCCATTTAGAAATAACTTCCGCAATATCAGATTCGGTAACTTCTTCCCGCAGTAAAGATTTACCACTTCTTTGAGCGTTGGCTAGTTCACTTTCGGCTAGTTCAAGTTTGCGGTGTAAATCAGTTAATTGCCCATATTTTAATTCTGCCGCGCGGTTGAGGTCGTAGTCTCTTTCCGCTTGCTGAATTTCTAAGTTTACCCGTTCAATGTCTTTTTTAACAGACTGAATTTTGTTGATAATATCTTTTTCAGACTGCCATTGAGTGCTGAGAGTTCTTTGTTCTTCTTTGAAATCAGCAATTTCTTTTTCGAGTCTTCCCAACCGTTCACGGGAAGCCGCATCGCTTTCTTTTTGCAGAGATAGTTTCTCCATTTCTAATTGGAGAATTTTGCGATCGATTTCGTCGAGTTCTTCCGGTTTGGAAGTAATTTCCATTTTCAACCGGGCGGCGGCTTCGTCTACTAAGTCAATGGCTTTATCTGGTAAAAAGCGATCGCTAATATACCGACTCGATAATGTAGACGCAGCAACTAAAGCACTATCAGAAATCTTCACCCCGTGGTGGTTTTCATAGCGTTCCCGCAAGCCGCGCAAAATCGAAATCGTATCTTCAACGCTGGGCTGATCAACATAAACTTGTTGGAAGCGTCTTTCTAAAGCGGCATCTTTTTCGATATATTTGCGATACTCATCTAAAGTTGTCGCCCCAATACAACGCAACTCACCCCGCGCCAACATCGGTTTTAACAAGTTACCCGCATCCATCGCCCCTTGGGTTGCACCCGCGCCGACAACGGTATGAATTTCATCAATAAATAGAACTATATTTCCGCCAGATTCGGTAACTTCTTTTAAAACTGCTTTTAGGCGTTCTTCAAATTCGCCCCGGAATTTTGCCCCCGCAATCAAAGCACCCATATCTAAAGCGATGAGTTTGCGGTCTTTCAGAGATTGGGGAACATCACCAGCTACAATGCGTTGGGCAAGTCCTTCCGCGATCGCAGTTTTACCAACCCCAGGTTCCCCAATCAACACCGGGTTATTTTTGGTACGGCGGGAGAGAATCTGGACGGTACGGCGAATCTCGTCATCCCGACCAATCACCGGATCGAGTTGACCTTTGCGGGCGGCTTCGGTGAGGTCACGTCCATATTTTTCCAGTGCTTCGTATTTACCTTCTGGATTTTGGTCGGTCACTTTCTGGCTCCCACGAATTTGTTTAATAATATTTTTCAGCTTGCCTTCGTCTAACCCGAATTCTTGGAGTAGACTTTTGCCAAAGCGGTCATCTTTGGCATAACCCAGCAATAAGTGTTCAATAGAAATATATTCGTCTTTAAAATCTTTGCGATAGTTCTCCGCCCGGTCTAACAAGGTGTCTAAACTGCGTCCCAAGAACACAGAACTACTTGTACCAGACACCCTTGGCTGACGCTGGAGAAATTGATCGGTGCGATCGCGGACTTTTTGCAAATTCGCACCCGCTTTGGTTAAAATACTGCTGGCTAAACCTTCTTGTTCTAGCAGTGCTTTGAGCAGGTGTTCGCTTTCGATTTGTTGTTGGTGATATTGTTTAGCAATATCTGGCGTGTGGGCGATCGCTTCCCAGGCTTTTTCGGTAAATTGGTTAGGGTTAGTAGGTTGCATAGGCTTTTTGAATAACCACTCCAAAGATGAGGCGCAGAGAAAACAAATTCTTATATGGTTATTGTAAAAAGCAGAGCGCAACTAACTAGATCGGTCTTCACGTCTTGGGGAAGTAGTATTATTACCTGAACAATGAATATTTTCTCAATACACTGAGGCACAAAGTTCAGGTTTTGCCAAAATTGTCACAATGCTTGATGAAAACCACGATTGCTTACGTACTATCGATAATGGGTGATCATCAAGCGATCGCAATTATTTCTTGGCGATTATCCAAACTGCATGTACAATCCCCGGAATATACCCTAGAAACGTTAAAAGGATATTAATCCAAAAATCTTTGCCCAAACCTACTTGTAAAAATACTCCCAAAGGGGGTAGAAAAACCGCCGCTACAAGCCTAATTAAGTCCATATAAGCCTCCTGTCAGACTATATTTATACTCCTCAAAGATAGCATTGCCAGAATATTGTCCATCTGATGCTACCTACGGGGCTGTTTTTGCGTTCTAGCAAGTGCTGTGGAGACGCACAAGAGACTGAACATATACTCAAAATTGTTATCAAACATTAACATTCTGGAGGATGTTCACCCATTGCGTATAATACTCGACGTAAATTCACAACTCCTTCTCGATTCAACTGTAGGGTTTCTATCGTAGCTCTGCCTGTTGCAGTCAAACCAATAACTAGTGTAAAGTCATTATTCCACGCAAGATTCTCATTCCATAATTGTTGACGTGGGTGATATAGAGGCACAGTTTCGCCTGTTACCGGGTCATAACCTGCGATTTTATTATATTTGTGATTGTTGCAACCCTGACAAGAAAGAGCCAAATTATCTATATTTGTTTCTCCGCCTTGACTTTTGGGAATAATATGCTCGGCAGAAAAAGCTTGAAGAGCAAAGCGTTCTTGGCTTCTACAATATTCGCAACATCCATTAGCTCGCTGAACCACCAACTTTTTCTGCTGTGCAGTCACTCTATTTTCAGACATGGTTTGTTGCGTGAATATCTAAATTTTCCATTAAAGTATTTAGAGAAATGCCACGCAAACTTGCTAATTCTGCTAAATTTTCTAGACGCTGTGCTTGGATTTTTTCGATTTCCTCAGTTAATTGCAATAATTTTTGATACTCATCTTCAGAGAGAATTTCATCATCTCGTTTAGCAATCAATTCTTGGTAATCTCTGTGAAGGTTTACAGGAATGCCTTGATTAATTTTGAGTAATAATTCCGCTTCTGCTTGTGGCAGTTTAGTAGCTTTACGTTGTGCCTGTAAAACAATCACTTGCGCTACAAATTGTTCTAACTCAGACAAGTTTAATTGCTCAACTGCTTTGAGCAACTCTTCGGAAGATAATTGTACTTCAACTTTCACGACTGACATTATCTGCCTCTTGCCTGTTAATTTATTAGTAATCTTATCCTACAGTTCGGTGAACATCAGTGCGATCGCTATCAACAAGTCTTCATTGATAGTCATTTCTCGTAGGTTAGGTAGAACTTAAACACTAAAGCCCGAATTTCTCACGTATGGGTAGCGGGTGTGGAGAGAGGGGAGTGTGGGGAGTGTGGGGAGTGTGGGGGGAAAGATTTTTTCACCATCCTCCCACACTTCCCACCCCTCCCACCCCTCCCACACCCCTGGATTTCTCTCTTGTGAGAAATCCAGGCAAAGGTAGTTCCCCAACCTACCAGTACAGTAATTTACTGCATTCCCAGAAGAGTGATGACTTGTTCTAGATGATTTTTAGCATGATAGCGATGCAGCAGTTTTTCCTGCTGATATCTCTGCGGTATTTGCATCCTTCTACCTTCCATTGAGATTCTAATAAGAGCTATCTGCTCTGTTGTTGGTTCATTCATCTCATCTAGCGTTGCACTCAGATTTTCGTAGTTTGCAAATGATGGTATCCTCAAGCCTTTATTATTTTCCATTTGTTGGATAGCCAATAGCGGAAACGCCATCAGGGTAGTAATGTAGTTATCTTTATAAGCACCGCTACCAGTGGAACGTAAACCGTATCGGTTACACAAAATTTTCAGTTGAGCCAGCGTCAACAGTTCTAATTCTGTTCGCGTAAACATAAAATAGAAATTGCCATTTACAAAAGTGGTTCGGTAGTGAACTAGTTTCCAGCTTGGTAACACTACCGATTAAAAATCCTAAACCGATGCTAACATCGGCTTCAAGCCTTATTTATATTTCTACATAAATGCCTAAGTCAAAAGGTAAACCAGAAAATTTCGGTAATCCAGAAAGTAGAGATTTGACCGAGCAACTAAATTTTCGTGTCACTAAGGAGATGAAGGAAGCAGTAAAAGCCAAAGATGATCCGCCAGAATTTTGCAGGAAAGCCATACAAAAGGCGCTAGAAGAGGATGAGAGTTAATATTTTAATGCGTTCTTTTCATTAAAAGCGATCGCAGCAGTAGAAGAGGAAACCAACAAATGACATAAAAATTCAGAATACTGCGTTTATGTTATCTACTGAATTATGTTGGCAAAGTATTCTAATTTGATGTTGGGTTACGGCGCAATATAGACTTAGGGATCTGCGGGTTAATAGTGTCCCAACCAGCCGGGTTTCGACTTCGCTCAACCCTCAAAGATCGAGAGTTGAGCGGAGTCGAAACTCGGTTTACTGGTACTTTATTTTCATGCAATTCCCTTACCGTATTTTTGTCAATATATGTCGTGCGCCTTCACCCAACCTACTAGTACTTGAATCCTCAACCGCCACTGAGTTTGGCTTTGTAACCTAATTTGGTAACAATCTCTAAAATTTTCTGCTTGTGTTCGCCTTGAATTTCGATGGTGTTCTCTTTGACTGTCCCACCTGTACCGCATTGGGTTTTTAACTGCTTGACTAAATCTGCTAAAGTTTCCGGCTTGCTTTGAAACCCAGTAATCACCGTTACCGTTTTTCCCTTGCGTCCGGTGCGGGTTGCTTGGATTCTCAAGTTTTGTTGTTGCGGTGGAAGTTCCTGAATTGGTCTTTCAATAGCGGCGGAGTTATCGTTACCGAATTCTTGATAGACAATCTTTTTATCAGAGTTTGATTTTGAAGCAGACATACAAAATTGCGGTAGTGATTCAGTTCTACTACATCCATTATGGTGTCAGGTAAGGCGAGTTTAACAGTGGTTCGCAATTTACCGTTTTTAAAGCAAAGGTATCTTGAATAGAGAATTGGTTTTGAATGACGAATTACAAATTAGTATTATCAGTTGGAAAAAACAAAACTGAGTTAAAAAAGGTAAACAAAGCTATAACCCTCTTCCCTCCTGCCTCCTGCCTGGTCGGTGAATCTCGACTTCGCTCGATTACCGCGAAGCCGAACCACTGCCTTCTGCTGTGCCATAGCGATAATCTTTTAACACTGAGCTACTTATCCACCCCAGACTCCTTATAATTAATGAAGTCTTTACTTGTCATCAAGATAATTCCGTGACTATTACTCCCCTCTCTCCAAATTCTTCCACAACTACTCAGGTTCCCGATACACAAGGACGCTTTGGACGCTTTGGCGGTAAGTACGTCCCGGAAACCCTGATGCCTGCTTTAGCTGAATTGGAAACAGCTTATCAGCAATATCGTCATGACCCAGAGTTTCAAGCAGAACTCCAACAACTGCTGCGGGATTATGTGGGACGCGCTACACCATTGTATTTTGCCGAACGGCTGACTGCTCATTATGCCCGACCTGATGGTACAGGGGCGCAGATTTATTTAAAGCGGGAAGATTTAAATCACACTGGCGCACACAAAATTAATAACGCTTTGGGTCAAGTATTGTTAGCCAAGCGCATGGGTAAGCAGCGAATTATTGCTGAAACTGGCGCTGGACAACATGGTGTTGCAACAGCCACAGTTTGCGCCCGATTTGGCTTGGAATGTGTGATTTACATGGGTGTTCATGATATGGAACGCCAAGCTTTGAACGTGTTTAGAATGCGGTTGATGGGAGCAGAAGTCCGTCCGGTGGAAGCTGGTACAGGTACGCTCAAGGATGCGACTTCGGAAGCGATTCGGGATTGGGTGACAAACGTTGAAACAACTCATTACATTCTTGGTTCTGTAGCTGGGCCGCATCCTTACCCAATGATGGTGCGAGATTTTCACGCGGTGATTGGTCAAGAAACTCGCGCCCAAGCTTTAGAAAAGTGGGGTGGTTTACCGGATATTCTCTTGGCTTGTGTGGGTGGTGGTTCCAATGCAATGGGACTGTTTTATGAGTTTGTCAATGAACCATCTGTGCGGTTAATTGGGGTAGAAGCTGCTGGTGAAGGTGTGAATACAGAGAAACACGCCGCCACCTTGACAAAAGGTCGAGTTGGTGTTCTGCACGGCGCGATGAGCTATCTACTACAAGATGAAGATGGACAAGTTACCGAGGCGCACTCAATTAGTGCGGGGTTAGATTATCCCGGTGTAGGGCCAGAACACAGTTATTTAAAAGATACGAATCGGGCAGAATATTACAGTGTGACAGATGCAGAAGCTTTGGCAGCATTTCAAAAACTGTCCCGCTTAGAAGGGATTATCCCAGCTTTGGAAACTTCTCATGCGATCGCCTATCTCGACACTCTCTGTCCCCAACTTAACGGCAGTCCCAGAATTATCATTAACTGTTCTGGACGCGGTGACAAAGATGTGCAAACCGTCGCTAAGTTTTTAATTCCACAGTAAAACTGTCAGAATAACACCTTGGGCGCGGTAAAACTTTTGTAATACTGAGTGTAGGGGAGCCATTGTTTTAGGTGGCTTCCCTACTCATTTTTATGGTCAATCATAGAAAAATTCAATTCTGGTTACAAACCATTGCAACTTTAATGACTTGACGTGCTTTCATATCATAAAAGACTTGTTCTAAATCTTTTAAAGGTCGGCTTTCACTTATGAGTAATTCTAAAGGTAGTTTTTGACTGGCTATCATTGCAAGTGCCGATCGCACATATTTCGGTGTGTTGTGAAATACGCCTTTTAATGTAAGTTCGCTGTAGTGTAATTGTTCTGTATTGACTGTAATTGTTGTATCTCGTGGACAGCCACCGAATAAGTTGACTGTTGCGCCAGGACGAGCGCAGGCAATCGCAGTTTCCCATACACTAGGTACACCAGTAGCTTCAATCACTACATCTGCGCCCCAGCCTTGGGTAAGTTCTTTCACCACACCCGGAATATCAGAAATTTGATGATAGTTAAATGTTTGTGCTGCACCAAGCTTTTGACCGATTTCTAGCCTTTGGTCACTTCCTCCCCAGAGTAATACTTCAACCTTATCAGCCAATGCCGCAACAAACATCAAGCCAATCGCCCCATCTCCCAAAATCACTACTTTATCTTTGGGTTTGATATGGGAACGAGCGACACCATGCAATACACAAGCTAATGGTTCAGTCATCGCCGCCAATGCAAAAGGTAATTCATCGGGCAGGTGCAATAAATTATGCTGGACAATGGGTGCAGGAATTTTTAAGTATTCGGCAAATGTGCCATTATTCCAAGTTAAATTCGGGCATAAAGAATACTCTTGGCGTTGACAAAAAAAACATTCCATGCAAGGCGCAGAGTTGTTGGCCACAACGCGATCGCCCACTCGCCAATTACCCACACCTGCACCCACCGCAACAATTGTCCCTGCGGCTTCATGACCAAATAGCGTTGGTGGTTTCAACATCTTGGCATGACCACCACGCCGCCAAACTTTCAAATCTGTACCGCAAGTTGTCGCTGCACCCACTTGAATCACGATTTCACCGACTGCTGGTGTGGGGTCAGCTACTTGCTCTAACCGTAAATCTTCCTGACCATAAAGTAATGCTGCTAACAAGGCTTGTGACCTAATTCAAAAGCTCCACCTGATTTTATCAGGTAAATATTCAGAATTTATAAGGTGCGATCGCTCCACCACTCAACTCTTCAGTAATGCTACTCTGATTTAACTCAGCACTCAGCACTTTCAACTCAGCACTTTTTTAGTGAACTTCGATTACATTTAGATGTCAAAGCCTTGCTGCCTAGAATAGACTGGTTTTGTGTACCTCTGGCTACATCTTGTCATCGATGTTAATCACAATTAATTTTCACAAGACAAATTTAGTTTTCTGTAAAACACCGATTTCTCAGTGAATCTAATCTTAGAAATCTTTTTCGTAAATGTAGTTTCTAGGATGGCGCTATGCCAAGTTCTACTTTAATTTGGCTCCTAGCTGGCTCAGGTTTGTGTTTATTAGAACTGTTTTTACCGTCGGCTTTTGTCGCCTTCATGATGGGTATTAGTGCCTTTGCGGTGGCGCTACTTTCCCAATTTGGTTTGAGTTTATGGCTACAAGTAGCAATTTGGCTATTGCTGTCCACAATTTTAATAGTACTATCTCGGCGATATTTACAACCGCAACGACGCAAATCAAAAATTCAGGATGCCATTGTAGCGGAAACTTTAACAGAAATTCCGGCAGGCAAAACTGGACGAGTGCTATATGAAGGCAATTCTTGGCGGGCTAAATGTGATGATGACAAACTTGATATCGCTCCCCACCAACGTGTTTACGTAGTCAGAAGAGAAGGTACTACGTTAATTGTCATGCCAGAAAATTTGTTGCATTCATAATATGAAGTGTGAAGTATAAAGGTTAACAACTAAGAGATTTAATAACCAGGAGATTTACAGTGGAACAGTTTTTGTTATTAATTTTTTTAGCCCTTGGTGGTTCTACTTTGGCTGGTTCTGTAAAAGTGGTCAATCAAGGTAATGAAGCTTTGGTAGAAAGATTGGGTAGCTATAACAAAAAGCTCGAACCAGGACTGAATTTTGTTGTGCCTTTTTTAGATAAAATCGTTTACCAACAAACCATCCGCGAAAAGGTTTTAGATATTCCGCCACAAAAATGTATTACCCGTGACAACGTGGGTATTGAAGTAGATGCGGTGGTCTACTGGCGAATAGTTGATATGGAAAAAGCTTGGTACAAAGTTGAAAATCTTCAGTCAGCAATGACCAACTTAGTACTAACTCAAATTCGCTCAGAAATGGGACAACTAGAGTTAGATGAAACCTTTACTGCCCGTTCCCAAATTAATGAAATTTTATTGAGAGATTTAGATATTGCTACCGACCCTTGGGGAGTGAAAGTCACACGGGTAGAACTGCGAGATATTATTCCTTCCCAAGCAGTACGCGAATCAATGGAATTGCAAATGTCCGCCGAACGCCGCAGACGGGCTGCAATTTTAAATTCTGAAGGTGAACGGGAAGCCGCAGTTAATAGTGCTAGAGGTAAAGCAGAAGCCCAAATTCTCGATGCAGAAGCGCGGCAAAAATCATTAATTTTGCAGGCTGAAGCTGAACAAAAAGCCATTGTTCTGAAAGCCCAAGCCGAACGTCAACAACAAGTTCTCAAAGCCCAAGCCATTGCGGAATCAGCCGAAATCATCGCCCAAAAAATTAATTCTCAACCCAGCGCGAGTAAAGCTTTAGAAGTTCTGTTTGCGTTGGGTTATCTCGATATGGGCGCGACTATTGGTAAAAGCGATAGCAGCAAAGTCATGTTTATCGATCCCCGCACAATTCCGGCGGCTTTTGAGGGTATTCGCTCAATAGTGTCTGACACTAATGTAGATTCTAACGCTTGGCTGGGTAAGGAAATACCTGATGTGAATGGTCAATAGTCATTGGTCATTGGTCAATAGTCATTAGTCATTGGTGTTACTTTTCCCATCAGCTATTATGTTAACTGAGAACAGTGTCAGAGATTAGTAACAAATGACAAAGGACAAATGACTATTGACTAACCTGACACTGATCACACAAACCGAAAAATTCTAAGGTGTGGTAGAAAATTTTAAATTTGTGGCTTACTTGTAATTGGTCTTCCAGGTCGTGGACTGGACATTGATTAATAGGAATTGACATACCACATTGCAGACAGGTGAGGTGGTGTTTGTCCTGCTGTACTAAGCTATAGAGGGCTTCACCATTAGCTAAAGTTCGCACTTGCACCAAACCTTCAAGTTTTAAAGCTTCCAAGGAACGGTAAACTGTGGCTAAACCCATATTTTGATTGCGATTCCGCAATTCAATATAAATGTCTTGGGCGGAAATGCCTTGTTTGACGCTTTTCAGTAGGTTTAAAATCCGCTCTTGACTGCGGGTGCGTATGGCTCTCATAAGTAGTTGTGGATATTCGCCACTGTAGTGGAAGCTGTTATACTGGCTATCTAATAAATTAACTTTAACTGTTTCACAATCTTATTTTCACTCAGTTGGAACAGAAAGTTATAGTATAGCGATCGCAGCATTCAGCAAAAAAACTGTGCAACGGAAGTATTTAGCCAAAATTCATGTAACGCTTCGTCCTTCAGTCCTAGACCCTGCTGGTGTGGCTGTACAATCTGGTCTCAAGCAGATGGGATACGAAACAGTTGAAAACGTGCGGATTGGTAAGTACATAGAACTTACCATCATCTCTCAGGATGAGACTAAAGCACGGAGGGACTTAGATAACATTTGTGACCAAATGTTAGCCAATCCTGTAATTGAGAACTATCGATTTGACTTAATTGAGGTCGAAACGCAGACGGGAGTGTTTTAGAAGGTAAAAGGTAAAAGGTAAAAGTAAAAAGGACTAAATCTTCTGCCTTTTTACTTTTGCCTTTTTAATTTTTACTTGTCCATATCCAAATGACCAATGACACATAACAAATGACAAAATTCGGCGTTATTGTTTTTCCAGGGTCTAATTGCGATCGCGATGTGGCTTATGTCACCAGAGACTTGTTAGGTCAACCAACGCGCATGGTTTGGCATCAAGACACCGACATAGCTGATTTGGATGTAATTATCATCCCAGGAGGCTTTAGTTATGGTGATTATCTGCGCTGTGGTGCGATCGCTCGATTTTCGCCTGTGATGCAGCAGGTGATTGAACACGCGCAAAAAGGTAAGTTTGTCCTCGGTATTTGTAACGGGTTTCAGGTATTAACTGAAGCCAAGCTGTTACCTGGGGCATTAACGAGAAATCGAGATTTGCATTTTATTTGCGATCGCGTCCCGTTAAAAGTCGAAAATACAAATATTCCTTGGACACAAGCTTACACCAGTCAACAAACCATCACCCTACCCATTGCCCACGGAGAAGGGCGCTTTTATGCTGATAGAGCCACTTTATCGGCAATAGAAGACAATGGCCAGGTGGTATTCCGCTATGCAGGCGAGAACCCCAATGGTTCACTCAACAAGATTGCCGGGATTTGCAATCGCCAAGGCAATGTTTTGGGGATGATGCCACACCCAGAAAGGGCATCTGATAAGATGCTTGGTGATAGTGATGGATTAAGTTTATTTCAAGGATTGTTAGAAAAAGTCGCTGCTGTAGTTTAGGGTTGACTTTTTTGGAAACCATAGCAAATAATCCCGCTTCTCAATGAAGATGCTAGTTGATTTTGTTGTAGAGACGTTGTATACAATGTCTCTACTTCTCATTTATAGAATTGGTATCGGCACATAGCCCTCAGACTGAAGTCTGGGGCTATACAAACGAAACTCGCCTGCGCGGGTTTTTAGAAAGTCCGCGTAGGTGTTCACTGAGCTTGCGATGCCCTGAGCTTGTCGTTCGCGTAGCGTCTCCGGCAGGAGAAGGGTCGAAGTGCGGACTTTGTTTTTTATGGCCACAAATTCCATTCGTCGGGGCTAAGTTCTTTCCTACTCCCTATTCCCCACTCCCCACGCCCTTTTTGTATCAACGCACATAGAATTTATCTAATATTTTTGGCAAAATCTAAAATCTCTGTGGCAACTGACAGAGTATTCGCAGGATTCTCTAATGTATATTCCTGACTCGCTGCAATTATTTATTAGGTGGATACAAGTATTTGATATTCGTGTTTTACAAACTGAAGGAGATGTCGAAAAAAAGTTTATTTTGCCGATGTTTCAATATTTGGGTTATCCAGATTCATATCGGCAGAGTAAGTATAGTTTAACCAGTAATAATTCAGAGAACCCAGCCAAACAACTCAAAAATTCTCAAATTTATTTTGCTACCGATGATGTAGTTCAGCAAAATTCTGACACATCATTGATAATTATTATTTATTTAGCACCAAATACACAATATTTTTCTGAAGCTATTACCCAAGCTAAATTTTACAGCACTTATCTCAAACCTATATTTTTCATCATTACTAATGGATATAGTCTCAAAATATTCAAATATTTTCCTTACCATCGAGAAGAATTGATATTTGATGGGATAATTGATACATTGAGAAATAGTCAAGTTGCTGAAAATCTTTATTATCAGCTTAATTTTGATTTAGTTAGAAAAATTCCTAAAACTACAGTCAATAATTTTAAATCTCCTGAATTTAGCAGCATAGAAAAATATTTAAGACGACATCAAGAATTTAGCCATATTTTAGAAAAGGCTGAGTTTGAACCTTGTTTACTAAAAAAAGGTAATCACTTAACTGTTGTTAAACCAAAAGTGCTGATGGAGTGCAATTTACCACAGGCTTTTGGCAAAGGTGATTGTGTAATTCAATTTAGTAGCGTGATGCTGAGAGGGTTGAAAATTTCCCTCAACCATCAGCAAATTTTAGGTCAATTAATGACGGGACTCTACACTAAGCCTGAATGGGGTTGTCGTCGTTTTTTAAAACAACTAGATACAGATACTTTTGAGGCTTATTTAGGACAAACAACAGTCATTGTATCTGAGTTAGAAGCGGCAGATTTATGTTTATGTGTGGATGCTGTTTGTCAGGCGTATCAAAATAAAATTATTGAATTTGAGAATTATTTAGAAACCTGGGATTTTAAATTTGTTGAATTTCCCGATGTTAGAGGCTTTCATCTATTTTCTGTAGATGTAAAACTCTGGAAAATTATGCACAATTTTATTAAAAAATTTAATTACGCTCAAGGTAAATCAGAATGGCATGTATTTGACCAAGATAGTACTTCTATTCGCGTCAGTCGGGGAATTAGGGATCATGCTTTTATTGTGCCGCGTTTCAGTAATGCTTACTCGGCGTTATCTAATAATCAAGTTGATATATTGTACGAAATCAACGATAGTCACATCGCCACATTAGAAAGCAGTAACCTTAATTCTTGGCAAGAAGATATCGGGATAAGAGGTACATGGACAGCTAAATATACAAAAACTTGGTTAATCGAAAAATATATTCCGCAAGTGATGAGTTATCACTCGCAAAAATTTCAAATTTTAGAATTTGATTTAGAGAAAAATATCTTAAATTACCCTAGTCAACATACAGCATTTAAAGAAATAAATGATGTTAAAGATTTTCTGCCTTATCTGCGGGATATCCAAGTATGGTTAAGAGCATATATTGTAAATATTGCCACTGGTTGTTTACAGCAATATTATCAAGTATTCACCGATTTAGTGAGGAATACCGATACTGCGATCGCAGGCTTAGATTATATCACAATGAACTTACAAAAAATAATCTGGAAACATCCCTCAGCCGAGATATCCAGACAAGAAATTTGGAATTTTAAAGATGTTATTTATTGTTTAGATAACCAAGTTGCCAAGATAAATAATTGTAAATATATTCCTAGTTGGGAAGCAGATTTAATTACACGAATATTTATTTGGATTATCGAAAATGGCAAAATTAATCACTCGCAAGGTCAATTAAATGTAGCTAAACAAGCATTATTACCACTATGGGAACAATGTCGCTTTGAAATGCGCCATATCTATCCTTATCGCACAAGCATTAATTCCGGAGGTAAATCAGTATAGAGATTTAAGGGTGTAAGGGTTTATGGGTGTAAGGGTTGTGAACCTAAACCAGTCAAAATTCCCCCTTGTCCCCCTCGTCCCATCAAAAACCTACCTTATTCGCTCGATAATAGCCTGAGCGATCGCTTCATTTCCATCCTTGGCAATTTTTTGGCTTTGCTGTGGTGGTTGGGGTAATTCATGGAGGAAATTCCAATCACCTGTAAAAAATTCTGCGGGGGTGACAATTTGATGATGATTGTAATTAGTAATTCCCTCTAAAAGATAACTGGCTTCGGCAAAATCATCACGGGGAATTGTCACTAAAGGAACTTCTAAACCTGTCGCCTCAGAAAAAGTACCATAACCCGGTTTAGAAACTATCCGTCCACAAATTGGCATAAAATCTACAGGGCGATATTTATTATCATGAATTTTGAATAAATTTGTTGAATCTGGTGCAGATTTATCAAAGGTGATAAATTGCCAATCTGGGAAATTTTGCAAATTTGCGTAAGGTATTTGTTGTAAACCTAAGCCGCCAAATGTGAGTAAAATAGTTTTATCTTGTGGTGCAGTTATGCCCCAATTAGCGCGTAATTCA
Source organism: Anabaena sp. FACHB-83 (assembly GCF_014697485.1). NCBI lineage: Bacteria > Bacillati > Cyanobacteriota > Cyanophyceae > Nostocales > Nostocaceae > Anabaena > Anabaena sp. FACHB-83. The sequence continues at coordinate 40,735 of NZ_JACJRY010000007.1, forward strand.
TCGGCAGAATAACGTGGTGAACCACCTGTTAAACCCACATCGATGATATTTTCAAAAGCCGACATTGATTCATGAAAGGGTAAACGAAACAAGCGATCGCACTTAGAATAACACTCACTAATCCAATCTGCGATCGCCACAAACTCACCACCCCAATCTCTGTAGATCAAATCCCAACCAAAGTTACTCATCATCCAACAAGGAATACTTGCAGATTTGGCAAACAAAGGCGCAAGAAACGGAATATCAGCCAAAATTAAATCAACCCGATTTTGTCTGATAAAATTAACTTCCGATGCAATTAAAGAATTTTGCTGCTTTTTAATTTCTAATAATTTTGCTAAAGTTGCGTCTTTATCCATTGTCAAACTATCAGCTTGTATAACACCCAAATCAAAAGCGCGGGGACGATGGATAAAATCACCTTCGATATATGACTCCAGCAACCAACGCGGTGCGGTCGTCACCATAATTAAAAGTACATCAGGACACAACTTTTGAATAGTTGCCGCTACCGATGCTGTACGAGTAGCATGACCAAAACCGTGATTAGTTATAGCTACATATAAGATGGGGCGTTTCATGGAAAAGTATGAAGTGTGAAGTATGAAGTATGAAATCTTAATTATTTAGTCGTTTGACTATTGACTAAATTTCTCTATTTGTTCGACTAACTCATCCATCTCTGACTCTAAAGTAAAGTAGTGAACGGTGGCGCGAACACAATCAGGTTTAGCAATTGTACGGGTAAATATCTTGTTATTTTCCAAAAACTGCACTAGTTTGAAACTAGTTTGAGAATCATGCTGGACAAATTGAAAGGAAACTAAACCGCTTTCCGGTGGGGAAGTTCGCAGACATTTAATTTGCGGTAAGACGGATAATTTACGCCAGAGATATTCACTGTTGCGACAAATTTGTTGATAACGTTCCTCGGCTGTACCCCATTTTTGATGCAGGGCGATCGCCTCTACCAATCCCGCATAAAATGAATAAGCCGATGTCCCGACTTCATATCTCCGCCCATCACGAAACAAATCTATCGGCTGTCCTTGACTATCTTTAATCACACCACGCCAACCAATAAATGTCGGCGCAAGTTTTTCTAAGGCTTCTGGTTTGACATATAACCCACCCACACCCGCCGGGCCACACCACCATTTATGCCCAGTAAACGCATAAAAATCTGCCCCCAATTGCGTTAAATTTAACGGCAATAAACCTACAGATTGGGCAGCATCTACTAATATTAAAGAATGGTTATCTCTGCATACTTCTATAATCTTGTCAAGGGGCAGAACTTGGCCAGTATTCCAAAGGACGTGGCTGAGAATTACTAAGCGGGTATTGGGGCGTAAATTTTGGGCAACAACCGCCACCGGATCACCTGCATTTAAAGTTGCCATTAACGGACAGGTGGTAACTTCTACATGAAACCGTCGCCCAATTTCTTTAGCTGCGGCAATTACCCCTTGATGTTCACAGTCCGACAATAACAGATGGTCGCCTGGATGCCAATCAAGTCCCCACAAAGGAATATTACAGCCCACAGTCACATTTTCTGTCAGAGTGATAGTTTCAGGGGGGGCGTTGAGTTCCGTGGCGATCGCTTGTTTGATAGTTTGAATATAAGAACCTATCCAGCGTCCAACTTCATTACCAAAGGGGCCTAACTGCTGAATATGAGTTTCAGTTTGAATTATGGCTGCAATTGCCTGTTTGGGTAACGGCCCTTGTCCACCGTAGTTAAAATAAAGCTTATTAGCTAAAGCGGGAAATTGATCTCGATGGTGATGCAAGTCAGTTTGGATAGCAGAAACACTAGTCATGTGTCGAATCTCAATATTTTTACTCTCAACCCTTGGGGTAGGGAACAGCGACAAGTGAACAGAATAATTTCTGTAAACTGTAACCTGTAACCTTGATCTCAACCCCAAAAAGCCACAATTATTGTTAGCTTAAATTAATGTTGATTAATGCTGAACATTTACTACAATACCAACGCTGTAAACGCCGACCAATTTTAGATATTAATGCTGACAAAAGCCTGAGAGATGCACCGAATGACTTGTTGTCTAAATTGCAACAAGACAAAGTTATCTATCATCAAGGGATTTTGGCAGGGTTTGACTATGAAAAACCGCAATATCCACAAGGAAATCGGGAAGCAGCCCAAGCCGCCACATTAGAATTAATGCAGCGTGGTGTTGAGTATATTTACCAGGGAGTACTGTTAAGCAATTATCAAGACTGGGTAGAAACCGCCAGCGAAAACTATACACTCCTCAGCCGTCCAGATTTACTGGTAAAACAGTCAGGAGAGTCTTGCTTTGGTGATTGGATGTATGTTCCTGCAAATATGGAACTTGGTAAACGTCCCAAACAAGAATATCAAGTTGTGTCAGCATTTCACGCCCAAGCCTTAGCCACAATTCAGGGAGTCACCCCTGATAAAGCTTGGTTAATCTTACGTACCAAAGACATTAGCTATCCCGTAGATTTGGCGAAATGGACACCCCAGATGTTGCAAATTCTAGAGGAGTTCATTGCAGCAATCAAATCACCAGAACCGCCAGAGATGTTTATTTCACGGCAAAAGTGTAATCTTTGCCACTGGCATAGTCAATGTTATGCGATCGCCCAAGCACAAAAACATCTTTCTTTATTACCAGGAGTCACACCCGTACGTTACGCCCAACTCCAAGCCCTTTCCCTCACCACCCTAGAATCTTTAGCCAATACAAATCCCGCTATCTTAGAAGACTTACCAGGGTTTGATAGCGTAGTAGCAACTAAGTTAACTATTCAAGCCCAAGCGGTTATTGAACAACGTCCGTTAATTTTACCAAGTTCCTTACCGCCAGCAGAACTGACCTTTACTGCTCCTATAGAACTGTATTTTGATATTGAAGCCCAGCCCGACTTAGATTTAGATTACCTGTTAGGCGTTTTAGTTGTTGATAGACAAAATAATACACAACAATTTCATTCTTTTTTAGCGGAAAATCCAGAAGATGAAGAATTAGTTTGGCGACAATTTATTAACTTAGTTTGGCAATATCCCGATGCCCCAATTTATCATTTTTGTGTTTACGAATTTGACACAGTTAAAAGATTAGCCAAGCTATATCACACACCAAAATCTTTAGTTAATCCTGTTTTAAATAGATTTGTAGATGTCTACGAACAATTAATTCAAAGTGTGGCCTTACCTGTAGAAAGTTATGCCCTGAAAGTAATTGCGCGATGGTTAGGCTTTGAATGGCGCGATAAAGAAGCCAGTGGCGCTAAATGTATCTACTGGTATGATCAATGGTTAGAAACAGGCGATCGCTCTTTCTTAGAAATTATCCAACGCTACAACGAAGACGACTGTCACGCAACTCGCAGTGTCAAAGATTGGCTAGTAAATTTTTTTCAGAATGAATGCAGCATCATTCAAGAATCAGAAGTCAGTTTGTAAATCTATTCCAAAAATTTGTTTACTCAACAAAACCTCTATCCCCCTTGTCTTACTTATCCTCCTTGTTACCATTCTGAATAATAAGATATTTTTTTTGATTATGACGTTAGGGAGAGAGATATTCCATGATCGCTTACATTGTTTGCGAAGGAGCTTCCGACGTTGAATTACTTCAACGTGTTCTGCCAAAAGAACTACTGAATAACATTGAAATTGTTGCTGCTGGTGGATTATCTGCGATTAAATCACTGGCGCGTTCTTTAGTTGTTCGCCGACAAGTACCAATCGCTATTGTCGCTGATGCGGATTCAGTAGCTCCAGAGGTGGTTCAGGAACGTCTCAGTAGTATTGAAGAGATAGTGAAAAGTGTAGCTATTGATACGCAAGTTAAAGTTATTCTGGCTGTTCCCTCAATAGAAATTATCTTTTTCCAAGATAGAAGTCTATTGTCTCGCTTGCTAGGATATGAACCATCTCCAGAAATGCTAAGTTTGGCAACTTCTCAACCCAATAAAGTTCTAAAACAACTTCTATCTCAGTCTCAAAGAGACTATAGCCAATCTTCGATTACCCAGCAATTGACAAATGATGATCTGAAAATTTTACGCCAGAATTCAGTAATTCAAGAAGTGATTCATTTTCTTCAATCTGTACAACAAACAGCTACAGTTCTATAAACCATCCTGTTGTAGTACAAGTACTGATTGGTAAATTATCTCGCAGGCGATCGCTCTTTCTTATAAATCATCCAACGCTACAACGAAGACGACTGTCACGCAACTCGCAGCGTCAAAGACTGGCTAGTAAATTTTTTTCAAAATGAAATAGTTGTGAACCCACTTATCCTTTACAGCGTTTTTCATCTCCATTAGGTACATTCATCTAGCCCCTAGTACAGGTCGGCGTAAATAAACAGACCATAAGAAATTGCTAAAAGGCTTGTGGTATCGTTATTCTTTCTTTTTACTTTTGCCTTTTTACTTTTGCCTTGTTGTACTAGCCTCTAGTCCCTAGCCTCTGTTCCCTATCTACGTGTACTGCACTCAACTGAGAAACGCTATAAACTGTTACTTAAAGTGATTTTGTGGGAAAACTTGAATCATATACTCCCTAAACCTAGATAAAACAGGTAATTTTTTATGCAGCTAATTACATCATTAGACCTAAAAAATTCAGAATATTTATCGAAAGACAGATTCATCAGTTATCACCATCAGTTGCGATTGATATTTTCCCTTGGTAAAAAAGTTAACCATATTTTAGAAATAGGAATTTACAATTCCTTATTAACCGAAATACTCAAGCGCAATGGTTATGAAGTAACTACAGCAGATATTGACCCTCATCTCAACCCAGATATAACTTTAGATTTAGCACAAGATTTTGCATTACCAAAAGATAAATTTGATGTTATTGTGCTATTTCAAGTCTTAGAACACCTACCTTATGAACAGTCAGAAAAAGCTTTACAAAAACTGGCAGCAGCCACAAAGAAATATTTGGTAATTTCGCTTCCTTATAATAGCCTATATTTAGCATTACAATTAAGAGTCTCCGACATACCCAGACCAAGATATCTATCACTTAAAATTCCCAAATTCTGGAGTACAAAACCCATATCTGATCAGCATTACTGGGAAGTAGGGTTAAAAGGCTATCCCCAAAAGCGGATTTTAAAATCAATTACTAATGCAGGGTTAAAGGTAAAACAAGAATTTACCGATCCTGTGAATCCTTATCACTATTTTTTAGTCTTGGAAAAAACCACCGAAAACAATTAAGGTTGTTCACTCAGTATCATACTTTCTCAAAGGTAGGGAAATCCGCATCATAGCTTGGGGGCAAACAAGCCTCGAACAAAGTGCGATCGCTTAAGCTATGCTTTTAAAATCCTAATTGGTATCATGGCTGGCTGTACTATCTGGATTTACCTCTAATTGCAGTAGACCAAGGTGTATGCGCCATAACCTGAAAATTTCAGATACTATCATCCAAAACTACCAATCATGCTAGAACAAGGCACTATCAGTATTCATACTGAGAATATTTTCCCGATTATCAAGAAGTCCCTTTACTCAGATCATCAAATTTTCCTGCGGGAATTAGTCTCCAATGCCGTAGACGCGATCCAAAAGCTGAAAATGGTATCCCGCGCCGGAGAATACAATGGTGATGTAGACGAACCAGAAATTCTAATTGCTATTGACAAAGATAAAAAAACGCTATCCATTACCGATAATGGTATTGGGATGACCGCAGAGGAAGTCAAAAAATATATTAACCAAGTTGCTTTTTCCAGTGCGGAAGAATTTATCCACAAATATGAAGGGAAAGCAGACCAACCAATTATCGGTCATTTCGGGTTAGGTTTCTACTCTTCGTTTATGGTGGCACAAAAAGTAGAAATTGATACCCTATCTTATAAAGAAGGTTCACAAGCAGTTCACTGGATTTGCGATGGTTCACCAGAATTTACTTTAGATGACTCTTCCCGCACTACTCGCGGTACTACCATCACCCTCACCTTAATGCCAGATGAGGAAGATTATCTAGAAGCTGCACGTATTAAGAATCTTGTCAAGACTTATTGCGACTTCATGCCAGTACCCATCAAATTGGATGGTGAAGTATTAAATAGACAAAAAGCGCCTTGGCGAGATTCTCCCAACAGTTTAACCAAAGAAGATTATTTAGAGTTTTATCGCTATCTTTATCCTTTCCAAGAAGAACCGTTGCTGTGGGTGCATCTGAATACAGATTATCCGTTTATTATCAACGGTATTTTGTATTTCCCTAAAATGCGCCCAGATGTGGATGTGACAAAAGGGCAAATCAAGTTATTCTGCAATCAAGTTTTCGTCAGCGACAACTGTGACGAAATCATTCCGCAATTCTTAATGCCAATGCGGGGTGTCATTGATAGCACCGATATTCCGTTGAACGTTTCCCGCAGTGCGCTACAAGGCGATCGCACCGTCCGCAAAATCGGCGATTACATAGCCAAAAAAGTAGGCGATCGCCTCAAAGAACTGTACCGAGATGACCGTGAGCAGTACATTAATGCTTGGAAGGATCTCGGCACTTTCGTCAAGTTTGGCACTCTCAACGACGAAAAATTCAAAAAACAAGTCGAAGATATTATCATCTTCCGCAGCACTGCCAAATTTGACCAAACAGCCACGGAAACTCCCGCCGTTGAAGTACAGTCTCAAGAAGGTGACGTTTGGCAAGATGTCAGCCCAGCCAAATCTAGCACCTCTCCCTACACCACCATCAAAGAATACTTAGAACGCAACAAAGAACGCCACGAAAACCGCGTTTTCTACAGTACCGATGAAGCCAGCCAAGCCACATACATAGAATTACACAAAAATCAAGGCTTGGAAGTTCTATTTATGGACTCCTTCATTGATACTCACTTCATTAACTTCTTGGAACGAGAATATAATGATGTCAAATTTTCCCGTGTAGACTCCGACTTAGATAATACACTGCTAGAACAAGACAAATCTGGCGAAATCGTTGACCCCAAAACCAATAAAACCAAGAGTGAAGTCATCAAAGAACTCTTTGAAAAAGCTCTCAACAAACCCAAAGTTAACATTCGCACCGAAGCTTTAAAATCTGAAGATCCTCAAGGCACACCCCCAGCAATGGTACTCTTACCAGAAATTCTTCGCCGCTTGCGAGAAATGAACGCTATGATGCAGCAGCAAAACGCAGAATTTCCTGAAGACCATATCTTACTGGTCAACACTGCCCATCCCCTAATTCAAAATTTGGCAAATCTCAACCAAGGTAGCATCATTCAAGATGGTGCAGAGTCCCCGACAGGTCAGCTAGTCAATATGATTTGTCAACACGTTTATGATTTAGCACTGATGTCTCAAAAAGGATTTGACGCAGAAGGAATGAAATCTTTTGTCGAGCGTTCTAACGATGTACTCACCAAACTAACAGAACAAGTCAGTAAATAGTGCTGTTAGCACCAGGCTGACACAGAAAAGTTGCCTGTTGAAATGGGTGTAAGGGTTTTGAACACCTACACCCCCCACACTCCCCACTCATGCGTGAGAAATTCGGGTTTAATCAAGTAGTCCCACTACTCACTCTCCCGATTCTGTTTCCGAAGCCCTAAAATAGAAAGGTTGTATTAAAATCCAAATTCCTATGTCTCGTCGCTGTCAACTAACTGGTAAAAAAGCAAATAACGCTTTTGCAATTTCTCACTCCCATCGCCGTACAAAGCGTCTTCAACAAGTCAACCTCCAAACCAAGCGCGTTTGGTGGCCAGGCGGAAATCGTTGGGTCAAACTGAAAATATCTACCAAAGCTATCAAAACCTTAGAAATCAAAGGTTTAGAAGCAATGGCTAAAGAAGCAGGTATTAACCTGAACCATTACTAAATTATCAAGCAAAGCAAATTCAACGAGATGGTATTTGTGTACAAGAAGTACATAAATACCTAGTTTGAAATTATCAAAATAGAATTCAGGAGTCAGTCGCCAGAATTCAGAACTGAATCCTGTGCGAGTGTTGGCTGAATAAAAGGTTTAAAACTCCCACAAAATTCTTAATTTGCTGCTTCTCACTGTTGTTGGTGCTTCGCCACATACTTTTGTTCTGGCTTCTGAATTCTTCTGCAATTTTGGTAATTACAAGGATAAGCGAGATATTCGTTGAAATTACTGCCACACAATGTATCAATAGCCAAAAAAATCCTAATTATTGATGCTATTAACCTCCCTGTAAATGGGAGGTTTTTAATTAATTAGGACTTACGCATAAAAACGAAAAATCAAGAGTTTTGACGATGGTATAAGGGTGTAGGAGTGTATGTATCTACAACCATTACACCCAACACCCTTTCACCCCTGTACCCAATCTCCACAGACAATCTTTGTGCGTACGTCCTGTAACTCATACTTTTTATCTTCAATTGATATTTTTTCTTCTCCAGTTGGGTAGCCTAAGTTTATCTTGTCAAACATACCTTCATAAAGTTGTCAGCAAATGCAGTACACATCTTTAAAGTTAAGATGAAGCCTACGTATTTTATCCCAGATCAGCAACAAATTCATTGAGGTGGAAAAATCAGTATTTTCCAGAAAATATAAAAAGTTTAGCAATGGTATAACTTAAAAATCATTGTCTGGTGTTTTACTGTGTTGAGATATTAACTCAACAGGTTAAGCAAGAATTAGCATCAATAAAAAAATTATTTAACCTGAAGAATCACTCAACAGGTAAATTTCACAATTGCCCAAAAATCAACTAGCATCAAACCACTTGACAGGAAAGCAGCTATGTCTTTAAAACGCCAGCTAGTCAAGACTATCAAAATCATCTCCAAAACACTTAGTAAGTACTCTTTATTCACGTTAAAAAAGCAGATTAATTGGCTGCTACGGACTTTATTTCTCAGTAGGAGACGACGAGACTCTGTAAATGCTGGTTTTGTATTGCCAACAGTGGCGATGGTTGCGCTGGTAGTTGTTTTATTGACTACCGCCATTTTATTTAGGTCTTTTGAAAGAGCTAAAAATGCTAGTAACGTGCGAGTGAATGAAGTTGTGCTACAAGCTGCAACTCCCGCCTTGGAGCGTGCTAAAGCAAAACTTAATGCACTATTCACTGACCCTACATTACCAAGAGCAGTACCATCTGATGCAACCCTTTATAAAACCTTAGTGACTAAACTAAGTAACTACACATTAGGTGACGAAACTTCAGTAACATTAGGATATGACATAGATGGAGATAAAACTATCGAAGCTCCCACTGATGGAGCCTTAGAATCTAAGGAAGTACTAGAAACAGCGTGGAAATTCCCTGTAGATACTGATAATGATGGTAAATTTGATAGTTTTACTCTCTATGGTGTTTACTTTCGTAACCCCGCTTACGTTGGTAGTGATCCTGAGCGGAAACGTAGTCCTCTTGAGGCCAGAACTGCTCCAGTATTAGGGAAAGTGTGTGATGCTAGTGGCAGTACCAGTGCAAGTTTAGTTGGTAGTTCTAGTTGGTATAAAGTCATCACTGGAGAATTGAAAAAGAGCTTTTTTATCTACGCCGCTACAGTTCCTATCACGGATATTAGTACTTTTGACACGACTATTCAGAGTAAATATAAAGCTTACAAAGGTAACTTTGGCTTTTCAGCTATAGAATTGCAACAAGATCGCAAACAACTACCACTGACCAACAATGCCGTAGTTTATGAAGATGATTTAGAGATTACACCAGGCCCTGCTTTAAATTTGAATGGACGGATTTTTACTAATAGTAATTTCTTTAACAGACAAGCTACAGGTAGTGGTACTGGCTCAATTAAATTCTATCAAGTCAGCAGTACAGAGTCTTGCTACTACGATCGCGAAAATGGCAAAATAATTATTGGTGGTAACGTAGCGACAAATACTGCCATAGCTGAGAACTACGATAAAATCGACAGTAGCACCGTAGATTTATTCAAGGAAAATTCTACTCCTACCAATACAAAGCTAACAGTAGAAACAAATCAATCTACTAATAACTTACCCAACGAAGTTGCCTACAACAGCCAAGCTTACGCAGAACGCATTGATTTCTTGGTCAAAGCTCAATTCAGTCGGGATAAAGGTAATGATCCGCAGGTAGTCAAGGATAACATCTATAATCGCATAACCAAAGACCCTGGCTTAGACACAGATAAAGTCAGAAAAGAAGAATTAGAAGTCTACTTCCGTCAGCGTACTAGGCGTGTACCATTCAAGGAAGTTCCTTTAGGTACATCTGGACTCACTAAAACTGGTACTACTTTATATACATCTAGTGAAGTTCTACAAGGTGATAATGATTCGCTACGTCCGCTAGATGCTTGGGTATACCCCACAGATACAAACACTCAGTTAACCATAGATAAATCCCAGTTACCAGCCACTGATCCAGAAACCGTTGACCAGAATCCTGTTACAGAAGTACTAATAGGCGATCGCATTCTTGTAGGTAACAACCTACCTGAATTGCGATGGAATAGCACTCGCCAGGAATTTGTTGGTGAAGATGTTACAGAAGAAATTTCTGGAGAAAAATGGAAACAAAAAGATGGTAAAACCGATAGCAACAAAACACGTACCCGTACAACCCGCGTCAGACAGTTAGCAGACCTTGGTGTTACAGGACGGGACGGCTATTGGGAAACATCAGCTGCTAGTATTCGTGCTGATGCAGTAGATGTAGTTGGTGGTTTGCGAATAATTACAGGTGCAGGAGTATACAGCCCAGCAGGTTCTAATTTACCAGCACCGCCCACAGCTACTGATAATCCTAATACAACGGAAAAAGAAAACAACGCACCCGTTGTATGGCCTGATACCATGCCAATGGTAGTACCAGATCCTAGTGACCCCACCAATCCTAGCAAACAAACTCGTGGTCATTTGGTCATGCGTGCTACGGCAGTTTATCACTACAATAAAGACCCTTACGATCCAAAAACTGGTGATAACTATCAAAAGCCAATTGCTTGCGTTAGTAGCTACTACAACCCTACAAATTTAACCACTGCAACAACTGATGGTTATGACCCTAATGACGCAACTAAGATAGACAAATCTAATAATGGCTTTAGTTATGAGGTTTCTAAGACATCATCTGCCGATATTACCAGAGGGCTAACTACAGATGCCAATGGGTTATTTAGCACTTCTGCTACTGCTGCTGATGTAGCTAAAAAAACTGTTGGTTTGGCAGAACGCTTGAAGTATCAAGCTAACTTGGTATTCCCTAATGGACAATTTGTTAATCCCCTCTTGCGTCAGGCTTTGAAAAAAGCAACATCTAAACCCCTCAGCCTGTCAGAGCAAGCAGCCATTGATTCTACCATTTGTGCCTTAGAAATTGCTGATGGTACTCTTACGCGGAATGCAACTTTAGTTCCTAATGATGCGATTAAAGAAACAGCCTTTCTTGACGCTAGGCAAATCAAAAGCATAGATAAACTGACACCAGCAACGGGACAATATGACCTGGAAATGGAACAACGTCAGCCTTTAGAAATTCGTGCCACTAAAATTGATCTAGATATACTTCGTAAGCAAGCAATTACTGATACCTGGTCTGATGAATACCTGTTGCCTAATAGTGGCGTTATTTATGCTACCCGTGATGATGCTAAAGCCGATAGCAGCGATTCAAGTGCTAACGTCAGTGCCACCGACTATAAACTTGATCCCAACCGCCGCCCCAACGCCATTATGTTGGTTAATGGCGCAGATTTAAGTCGAAAAACAGATTACAGAGCAGAAGAAAAAGGCTTAATTCTCACTACAGATTTACCAGTTTATATTCAGGGTGAGTTTAATAAACACGAACACGAAGAATTTACTGACTATACCCTGAGTTCTAGCGATTACTGGAGTAATTTTTATAAACGTAAATCAACGAATACCAACTTCGCTTGCCGTCCTAACGATCCGAGATTACCTAAATGTGATAAAGGTGAAAAATGGCGACCTGCTTCTGTTTTAGCTGACGCTGTTACTTTATTGTCAAGCAACTTTAAGGAAGGGTATCGCAGCGATGGTGACTTTGATTTGAGAAACAACCGCACCGATACTAGTGATGCAGCCACAGTCAAAAACAATCGTCTGAAAAGTGGTTTTTGGGACAACAACTTTGTTACTTCCCGCAATTTCACAGATACTCTTTATTCAAGTAGTAATACTGCTGCTGGTGCTAACAGTTCCTACTTCAATAATTTCGTCACTCCTATTCAGCGCCGTGTTAACTTTCCAGAGTACGTCATGGAGATGTGTTTTAAGTTAGATGTTGCTGAATGTAGTGCAACTGATTGGTATATCGGTTTAGATGCAGATACAACTAAAAAATCTAGTGATGTAGTCGGTCAAGATGTTGGAAAACTAATAGCTGGAACAACCGCAAAAGCAGCAAAAATAATCGACCAGGGAAAATCAACAGAAAAAGATTATACAAAATTTCCTCGTCGAGTTGCATTCAAACGAGATTCGAGTGGTAGGTTACTTGATGTAGATAACAACATAATCAATCCAACAGCAATTACTAAACCTCCTGTCGCTTTAGGAATTGTATCAGGTAAAGTTGATGCTTCAGGATCTGTACCTAACGCAACAGATAATGCTCTCTGGTTTACAACTGTAGAGAAAAATCAGAATGCCAACCCGCCACTATTAACGAGAAAGTACTACAACAAAGAAACTCGCCTATTCTACAGATTCGCAACTGGTGCTACATCAACTGATCAACCGATTTTAGAGCCAATTTTGCAAATCAACGTACCTAAAGCCACCCCTTCAGACGAAAAAGACTACGGCAAAATAACTGACTTAGGTACAGAAAGTGAGCGTGTCAAGAATACTAAGTGGTTGCCTAAAGCTACAGAAACTACATTTAACTTGGTAATTGCTGCTGGTGATACCCCAATTCGTGTTGGCAACACTACTAATCCTTACTATGAAATTAATGGAGGCTTACATAACTTTCCTCGCTTTTTAGAGAACTGGGATGATGTTAAAGCTAATATTCTTGGTTCATTTATCCAGTTTAAACGTAGTATTTACGCTACGGCTCCTTTCCAAGTATTTGTAAGGCCATCTCCAAGCGGCAACGCTGTTGCCAACAGTTTATTTTCAGAACGTCAGAATAGCTACTATCACTCAGACAGTGCGGGTATAGGACTAGCACCTTATTACATGCCACCTTTACGTAACTGGGGTTTTGATGTAGGACTCTTATCACAAACTCCAGACTTGTTTGCCCAACGCTTTGTAATTCCCACCACTGACCCACCAGATGAATACTATCGAGAAGTGTCACGGGATGATCCTTGGGTGCAAGCTCTGTTATGTGCAGTTCAGGACACAACGACAAAAGACGGATTCGGTACTGGATTTGAGATACAAATAGAATCCAGTAAGAAAAAGAGTACTAAATATGCTCTACCAAAAAATCAACGTCCTAGCCAGTGTCAAAATTAAACCCGATTAAAAAGAATCGGTAGCAATTACTCTCCCAGCTTATTTGTAATAAATACACTGGGAGAGGACAAATTAAATAACTCAAAAGCAAATTTAATCATGAGTTGAAGTCAAAAATTAGCTGAATTGGTAACTATGAAATCACATCAATTACTACGATTATTTACTTATTCAGACGAGTCTGGTTTTACCATTATTGAATCACTAGTAGCTCTACTTGTAGCCGCAATTTTGTTAACTGCCATTGCACCAGTATTAGTTATGTCTACAGCGACTCGCCTACAAAGCAGACGTGTAGAACTAGCAACTCAAGCTGCAAAAACATACATAGATGGTGTTCAAGCTAGAACCATAGATCCTCCAGCAGAGACAAATACAACACCATCTGGTGTTCCCACAGCAGGAAGCCTTACCTGTGATGCAAATAAATACTGTATTGTACCTGCAACACCAGCCAACAATTTATTTTGTATAGATGGCAATACTGATGGCAAATGTACGAGTGATAACAGCCGGGATTTTGTAATTCAAGCATTTCGTTATAACAAAGCAACAACCGATGCAACAGCAGGATATCAACTAGAAATAAGGGTTTACAGAGCAGATGGCTTTCGAGACAGTAGTGCTTTGGGAAAAAATGCCCCCAATAAGGTAACACAAAAGACAGTTGCAGAAGGATTAGGCGATCGCAAAGCACCATTACTAGAAATAACCACTGATGTTGTTACAGGGCAACCTTCATACAACAATTTATGTCTTCGCATTGGTGGTTGTAGTTAAAAATTCATGGTTCTAGATAAATTCCAGTAACCAAAATATTTTATTTCGGAGGTACCATTACAATGAACGTATTGCAGTGGCTTTTAAAAAAACAATTCAATTATTTTTATAAACAATCAACAAATGATGGTTTTACATTAATTGAACTTTTAGTCGCTATGCTATTAGCAGTGTTAGTTATTACTCCTTTGATGGGGGTAATGATAAGTATGTTAGAAACAGATCGCAGAGAACAAGCTAAAGCAAACTCTGAGCAAGAAATTCAAGCCGCCACTGATTATATTGCACGCGATCTACAACAAGCTATTTACATTTATGATGCTACAGGAGTTGACGCTATTAAAAGTCAATTACCTACAGTCACAAATGGAATCCCTGTATTAGTATTTTGGAAACGTGAAATTTCCAAAGATGCGGTAGTTACAAAACTCAAAGACAAGACATTTTATGATGATGCTTTTGTTAACTCTTTAGTTGCTTACTATTTAATTCAAGACAAGGCAAAGCCTTGGTCTAAGGCTGCTAGAATTGCTAGATTTCAGATTAAAGATGGTGTACTTAATAAAAATGGTAGCAAGTGTACTAAAGCTTATGATACAACTAGCATCTTTAGTCAATGTCCTGATGATGGATTTCAAGTATTAAATCTTTCTCAAAAAGATAAAACTTTAGCAGAAAAAATGAATAGTTGGACTAAAACATCACAAGCATATACCCAAAAACCTATAGTTTTGATAGATTTTGTTGATCAAAGTGCTACTACAAATAATAAGGAAGTACCAAGTGCAAGTTGTCCATCTAATATGGTAGTAGTTCCAACCGGTATAACAATGACAGGTTTTTATGCTTGTGTTACTTCTTTGACTGAAGAAAATCGCAGTATTGCTGAAATTTACTTACGTGGAAATGCACTAGCTCGACTGACTGATGATGAAAGCAAAATAATTTACTCTAAGGCACAAAATGTTTATTTTCCCACAACTAAAATTCGTGTAGAAGGACGCAGTTTTATATTTAGTAAATAAATATCTAATTTCTGTAAAATTCTGTAATTTTGAACTATGAAAAGCAAGAAAAATACCGATGTTTTAATGTCAAAGCTAGGCTTTTCCCTGGCACATGAATTTATCCAAATCAAAAAACTTAACTATAACCATAATGAAGCAACTACAAGTGATGATGGTTTTTCACTTATAGAAATAATCGTAGTCTTTCTAATGATTGGTATTTTAGCAGCGATCGCCCTTCCTAGCTGGTTTAGTTTTGTTAACCGACAGCAGGTAAATAAAGCCAATGATGCTGTTTTAGCAGCAATACAAGAAGCACAGCAACAAGCTAAACAGAAAAAACTAAGTTACAGTGTCAGCTTTCAGAAAAATAGCACAACCAAAGTTATAGAAGTTGCTATTTATCGCACGAAAAAAGATGATGGTACTGATTTCAAGTCTAGTGAAATTGCATGGAAGCCTTTATTAGCAGAATTAAATGTTGCTTCTAATAAATTTTTACTTGGTTCAAATCTTACTAGTGAAAACACTGCTGGTTCTTCCGTCTCATATAGTTTAACTGCACCTACAAAAATTACCTTTGACTATATGGGGACTTTGACTTTACCTACAAACTTTGGTACACCACCAACAGGTTCTACAGAACCACCCGGATTAAAAATTGTCGTTGCTGCATCTAACAATACTATAAAGCGATGTGTGATAGTAAAAAGCATTTTAGGCTCAACTCTCAAAGTCAGAGATAGTGAGTGTAATTAAAATTTAGCAAAAAAATCCATAAAAATACGGTACATATAACTACGTTTTGATAGCAAAATTGTAATATCAGGTACAGATTACCGAGTTTAAATCTTACCTGTTTAGCAATTGATTAATTAAAATAAACAACACTCTATTTAGGAGTGTTGTACATACATTTTATTCTTCACATTTTTAAAGTAGAATCTCAAAAAAAACAACCATCAAGACATGACTAAAAGCCTAGATTTTACCGTTGCTATTCCAACTTACAATGGAGCAGTTCGCCTACCTGAACTACTAGAAAGACTGCGAAATCAACAACATACTGAAAATATCACTTGGGAAATTATTGTTGTAGACAATAACAGTACAGATAATACTGCCGAAGTTGTTCAAAGTTATCAAGCAAATTGGCGATATCCCTATCCTTTAAAGTATGTATTTGAAGCCAAACAAGGAGCAGCTTACGCACGAAAACGTGGAGTAGCAGAAGCTTCAGGTAAATTGATAGGGTTTCTTGATGACGATAACTACCCGCTATTAAATTGGGTAGCAGAGGCTTATACTTTTGCTCAAAAATACCCCCAAGCTGGAGCTTATGGTAGTCAAATTCATCCAGATTGGGAAACAGAACCATCAGAAGATTTTCAAAGACGTATTGCTCCTTTTTTAGCAATTACAGAACGTGGAGATGTACCTTTACTCTACGAACCTAAAAAGAAATTATTACCTCCCTCTGCGGGACTAGTTGTGAGGCGACAAGCTTGGTTAGAAAGCGTACCACAAAAAACCATATTAACTGGTAGAACCCCTGGTAATATGCTCACTAGTGAAGATTTAGAAGTACTATGTTACATCCAAAAGGCAGGATGGGAAGTTTGGTATCACCCCAGTATGGAAATTTATCATCAAATACCAAATTCTAGATTGCAAAAAGATTATTTACTTCCTTTTTTTGCAGGAATTGGACTTAGCCGCTACGTTACTAGAATGATTAACATACAACCTGCACATAAACCAATTGTACTTCTGATTTATATGCTAAATGACTTACGCAAAATTATAGCTCACTTGCTTAGACATGGCACAAAAATCAAAATTGATTTAGTGGTAGCTTGTGAAATGGAATTATTCATAAGTAGTTTTATTAGTCCATTTTATTTATTTAATGAAGGTTATTTTAACTCTAAATAATTATTATGAATGAGATATTGAAAAATAACTATGATATTACTGTAGCTATTCCTACATACAATGGAGCTAGTCGATTACCTAAACTTCTAGATTTGCTTTTGACTCAAGTAAATGTAGAGAATCTACAATGGGAAATTATTATTATTGATAATAATAGTTCAGACAATACTGAATTTATAATTCGGGACTATCAAAAGCTTTTTAGCCATAAGGTGCCAGTAAAATACTTTTTAGAAACTCAGCAAGGTGCTGCGTTTGCA
Source organism: Anabaena sp. FACHB-83 (assembly GCF_014697485.1). NCBI lineage: Bacteria > Bacillati > Cyanobacteriota > Cyanophyceae > Nostocales > Nostocaceae > Anabaena > Anabaena sp. FACHB-83. Next base: position 58,179 of record NZ_JACJRY010000007.1, read on the forward strand.
AGATTAAGAGCAATATACGAGGCCAAAAGTGAGCTAGTAGCTTTTTTAGATGACGATAATTTACCCGATCTTAATTGGTTAGCAGAAGCTTATGCTTTTGGAGATATATATCCTCAAGCTGGCGCTTGGAGTGGTCAAATTCATGGTAATTATGAAGTAAAACCACCAGAAAATTTTGAAAAAATTCAAGGTTTTCTTGCTATCAGAGAACACGGAAGTGAAGCACATCAATTTGAACCAGATAAGTTAAGGCTACCACCTGCGGCAGCACTTGTTGTCCGCAAACAAGTGTGGCGTGATTATGTTCCGCAGAAACCGTCATTGACTGGAAAATTACCTGGTGTATTTGTTCAAGGAGATGATTATGAACCATTGCTTTACATACACCGAGGTGGTTGGCAAATTTGGTATAACCCCAACATGCACACTTATCATCAAATTCCTCACTGGCGATTTGAGAAGAGTTATTTGTTAAATTTGGCTCGTGGTTGCGGTTTGTGTATTTTCCAACTCCGGTTAATCAATGCTAAAAATTGGCAAAAACCAATGATTTTATGCAAAACTATTTTGGGAAATTTGCGGCGAATTTTAAATCATCTGATTAAGTACAGAAGAGGTTTAAGCAGTAATTTGATTGCACTCTTTGAGATAGAGTTTTATTGGGCTAGTATGATGAGTCCTTTATATGCTTTACGATGCTACTTGTCTAATAAATTTGTAGATAACTTAGATAAATTATGACCAGTGTCATTCAAAATATTCCCAAAATTTCTGTAATTATTCCAACTTATAACAGCGAAAGAACTATTAAAACAACTATAGATTCTGTATTGAGCCAGAGTTTTACAGATTTTGAGTTGATTGTCATTAATGATGGTTCGACAGATTCAACTTTAGATATTGCTTCACAAATTCAAGACTCACGCCTTAAGGTATTTTCTTTTGAGAATGCTGGTGGTAATGTCAGCCGCAACCGAGGACTACAGAAAGCAGTTGGAGAATTTATTAGTTTCTTAGATGCGGATGATGTTTGGACATCTGATAAGTTGGTAAGTCAGTTAGAGGCTTTGCAAGATAATATTGATGCGAAGGTTGCTTATAGCTGGACTGATTATATAGATGAAAATGGTAAATTTTTAGTTTCAGGAAGTCATATTACTGTTAATGGTGATGTGTATGAGAGATTGTTAGTAAGTAACTTTTTAGAAAATGGTTCTAATCCATTAATTTATAGAGAAGCTTTAATTGAATTAGGCGGTTTTGATGAATCACTAAGTGCTGCTCAAGATTGGGATATGTGGTTGCGGTTAGCTGCTAGATATTCTTTTGTTTGTGTCCCGAAAGTGCAAATTTTGTATAGAGTCAGTGCTAATTCGTTATCTTCTAATTTAGTTAGACAAGAAAAGGCTTGTTTATATGTCTTAGAAGGTGCATATCATACTAGAGAATTAGTAAATAAAAATGTTTGGAATTTAAGCCTAACTAACCTTTATAAATATCTAGTATGTAAATCTCTCCAAGAACCATTTAATCGAAAAAAAGGAATATTGGCTGCTAGGTTCTTATACTTATTTTTTATTTACGATACTGCAAGATTAAAGCGAGTTAATTTTACGTTTAAGTTACTACTTAAAATTGCTATAATAGTTATTCTACCAACAAAAATATCAACAAAAATACTTAACAAAATCATAATGAAAACTGCATAGCTTTTGGAAATTAAACTTGGTACGTGATCATTAAATTAATTGTAGAAGTATTTTCAGGTGCATTTATTTTATAGGGGTAAGTTAAAAAATATCTTATATGTGGACTCCTGTAGTGGCTTTACATTACCGGAGATTTTAGTAATTGTTTTAATGTTTGGTATTTTAGCTGGGCTGGTCTTACCAAATTGGTTAGCTTTTGTAGATAGAAGTCGTCTTAATACTGCTCAAGATAAAGTTTATTTGGCTATGCGTCAAGCTCAAAGCCAAGCTCTAAAAGAAAAAGTGAGTTGGCAAGTAAGTTTTCGTGAGGAAAATAATGTTGTGAAGTGGGCAGTTCATCGAGCAGATGCTAATTTTTTTATTTCTGATGCTGTGAATAATAATGCCAATTTATGGCAGAATTTAGAAACTAATATTCTGATTGATAAAAGTTTAAATAATCGCAATACATCTGAGACGACTGTACCAAAACATACTTCTCAAGCAATTTGGCGTGTTGTTTTTAACCACCAAGGTTGTCCAGTTTATCAGCCTGGAGACGAATGTACTAATACATCACTGCGAACGTTAGGACAAATTACTTTATACAGTTATAAAACTGGCAAGGCTAGGCGATGTGTCTATGTTTCTACGATTTTAGGCGCAATGCGAAAGGGCAGAGAACGTTCTAGTGCTAATGAAAACGATAAGTATTGCTATTAAAATATTTGAGTCGCTAACAGTTAAGGTTATTACGTGCTGAAATTATCAGAAGTCCAAAAGCAGCACTTGATTATTTTTACGCGCTATCCAGAACCAGGAAAGACCAAAACTCGGCTGATACCAGCTTTGGGTAGTGTTGGTGCTGCTCATCTGCAACAGCAAATGACAGAATATACTCTGTTGCAAGTTGGAGAATTACAAAAGACGATTGGTGTTTCTGTGGAAGTGCGGTTTGCTGGTGGTAGTTTGGAGTTAATGCAAGATTGGTTGGGTGGGGAATTACTTTACGCATCTCAAGGTGAAGGCGATTTAGGTAAAAGGATGGCGCGATCGCTGGTTGATAGTTTCCGCAAAAATGCTGAATATATAATTATCATTGGTAGCGATTGTCCTGGTTTGACATCTCAAATTTTGGCAACAGCTTTTCAAGAACTACAAACTGTTGATTTGGTACTAGGGCCAGCTATTGACGGTGGTTACTACTTAATTGGTGTGCGTCGCTTCATCCCGGAATTATTCGCTAACATCGATTGGGGAACTTCTCAGGTATTACAACAAACTGTAGATATTGCGGCTGACTTGGGTGTCTCATCTATATACTTACCAACTTTAGCTGATGTTGACCGACCAGAGGATTTGTCTATTTGGCAGGAAGTGCTTCAGCAGTCAGTTTATTTGCGAAAAACCAGAGAGTAGAAGCTGAAAATAAAAGTTGTTTTTTTGATTAATATCAGCTAATCTCGTATCTTCAAACACCATGTATTTTCTGAAGACACTCAAGTTAACTAGTGCTACCGTGGTGTAGTTTCAAACCTACAGGTATCCACTAGGATTACCTTTGCCTTTTCTATATAAGAGATAGTTTTATTGAACAGGCAGAGTTACAGGAACAATATTCCAGTAACTTTAAATAGGACAATCACTCTGACTCACTATTAAGTTTGGAAAATATGACTAATCGTTTTACTTCCGGGAACGCAGCCCTTGGTCTCAAAGTGATTGGGGCAGTTTTAATTTTGTCCTTTTTGCTGGACTTTCTAATTTTATTGCTACCCTTTCAACCTACTGATCGTGGCTGGCAAATTAACTTAGCAACAGCCCTAGTTGACCGGGGGATTGTACCTATGGTGGGCTTAGGTTCTCTGTTGATTGGCTATTGGATTGATGGTGCTAGTGATGGTGGCCCTAAAGGTATCGATTTACGATTGCCAGCGTTTATACTTTCTAGTGTCTTGGGTCTAATTTTCTTGTTGATTTTTCCCTTGCACCTGAACAATGTCAATCAAGCCAAAGCACAAACTGTCACTCAAATTACTCAAGAAGCTGATCAAGCAGAAAAACAACTAGACACCCAGTTGAATCAATTTCAGGCGCAACTCAATACAGATCAGGGGAAAGCGCAATTAGAACAACTCCGCGCCCAAGCCAGGGCGCAGTTTGCTGACTTGCTCAAAGATGATCAAAAGTATAAACAAGCTCTGGCAAATCCGCAATTGCCGCAATCACAGAAAGACTTACTCCAGAAGTTTAAAGCTAATCCGCAAGAACTGGACAAATTTATTGACCAACAAACAGATCCTCAAGCACTGGCGAATCAAAGAAAAGGACAAATTCGTCAGCGTAAGGAAGATGCAGAAAAACAAGCAAGAGACAATGCTTGGAAATCTGGCTTACGGATTGGAATTAGTAGTCTTTTATTATCTGTTGGGTACATTATTATTGGCTGGACAGGATTAAGAGGTGGCGGTGCTTTACAAACAGGTGGACGTAAAGCTGCTGCACGGTAAAAAAGTAGGGAGTAGGGAGTAGGAATTATTGTGACCCTCCTGCCTCCTGCCTCCTAAAAATTAACTGTTAGGAAAATCGCTATAAAATCTGCAAATGTTCTCAATTTACATACTGACATATAACGAAGAACTAGATATTGCACCTTGTATTGAGTCGGCAATGCTTTCGGATGACATTATAGTTGTGGATTCGTGCAGTAGCGATCGCACTGTGGAAATTGCCAGTCGCTATCCTGTACGGGTTGTGCAGCACGCTTTTGAAAGCCACGGTCGTCAACGCACTTGGATGCTAGAATCTCTACCCCCGAAATATGAGTGGGTTTATATTCTGGAAGCTGATGAACGGATGACACCCGAATTATTTGCGGAATGCACACAAGCCACACATAACCCAGATTACATTGGTTACTACGTTGCTGAACGGGTAATGTTTATGAATCGTTGGATTCGCTATAGCACCCAATATCCCCGTTATCAGATGCGTCTTTTCCGCCACGGTAAGGTCTGGTTTACAGACTATGGTCACACAGAACGAGAAGTATGTGATGGTGCTACTAGCTTTATCAAGGAAACTTACCCTCATTACACTTGCAGTAAAGGTTTGAGCCGTTGGATTGAAAAACATAATCGTTATTCTACCGATGAAGCCAAAGAAACAGTACATCAACTAGAAAATGGCACAGTTGTTTGGCGAGATTTATTTTTTGGCAAAACTGAGGTAGAAAGACGGCGTGCTTTAAAAGACTTGTCTTTGCGTTTACCAGCTAGACCTTTTTTGCGTTTTCTTTATATGTATTTTATGTTAGGTGGCTGCTTGGATGGTCGCGCTGGGATGGCTTGGTGTACTTTGCAAGCTTTTTATGAGTACCTAATTTTGTTGAAAGTCTGGGAAATGCAGCATCTACCTACACCTACCTTAGAAGAAACACTATCCCAAACTGAGAAAAGCAAGGTTGTCGCTACACAAACTGCTGGAGAGGGGTAAAAAAGGACTTACACACCAAGATTTTCTGTGGAGATTGGGTATTAAGGGTGTAAGGGTTTTGAATACCCACACCCCTTTAAATTAAAGTTTCTTTCATACTCCCTGACTACATAAGTGAATTCGGAAATCAAACCGGAGTCTTCTATTTTATTAAAATTTATAACAAAAGTTTTTCAGAAAAACATCCTTTACTTGCGGCTTAGTTCTAAACTAGTTACAAGTGGATTTTTAGTTGTCATACATAGGTTTTAGAAACATAGTCAGATTTTGAGTGATCGCGGTAGGATTAGTAATAATTAAAATATTTGCAACATTCATTTACAAGCTGTACAAAGAAAAGTAACATCCTCACAGATGGAAGAACTATCGGTAGTTAGCTATATCTTTCTGTATTCAACATCGAACTAGCGAAAAATCAATACTTTTCTGGTCTGAACAGCATATTATCAAGGTAAAAGCTATTTAGTGACAGCTTTCTAAAATAGAACAGGGTAAAAAATATTACTAGTACAGCCTTCTAACCTTGGGCGGTTGCTGGTATGAATTTCTGCTTATCTAAAGTTTCACTAGCCAAGAAAAGGAGAAACTAAGTTTGGTAATCGATCGCTTAAAGCAGGACTTGAAAAATGACCTGATAGCAGGATTGTTAGTGGTTATCCCCCTAGCAACCACCATCTGGCTCACAATCACGATCGCTAATTGGGTAATCGACTTCCTTACCCAAGTTCCCAAACAACTCAATCCCTTTGATGGGCTACACCCAATTTTAGTAAATATACTAAATTTAGCTGTGGGTCTAGCAGTACCACTGTTAAGTATTTTGTTAATTGGGTTAATGGCTCGGAATATTGCTGGGAGATGGTTATTAGATTTTGGTGAGCGAGTATTACAGGCAATTCCCTTAGCGGGACAGGTATATAAAACCTTAAAACAACTGTTAGAGACTTTACTTAAAGATTCTCCAGGCAAGTTTCGCCGTGTGGTTTTAGTTGAGTATCCCAGACAAGGCATTTGGGCGATCGCGTTTGTTACAGGTGCGATCGCCAATGAAATTCAATCCCAAATGCCTCGCCCAATGTTGAGCATTTTCATCCCAACGACACCCAACCCGACTACAGGATGGTATGCAGTAGTACCAGAAGAAGATGTGATCAATCTTTCAATGTCAATCGAAGATGCTTTTAAAGTGATTGTCTCTGGTGGAATTGTGGCACCGAATACGCCCTTACCCCCGCTAGTTTTAGGCAAAGAACAAAATTTAGCGAGTTTAACCAGGGAATCAAAACATTCAGTAATTTCCGTCGAGGAAATATAAAATTTATCCGGCAAAGACACAAGTAAATAGATATTATGAATGTCTGGCTTTGTAGCAATCAATTAAATTTTCACCCTAATTCAGTGCTTAGGCACTCACTTCCATGCAAGACCGCAAACCCCAACAAATCGCTCGTGAACTGGCGCTGTTAAGTCTCAGCCAGCTGCCAGTCAACCCTAAAAAACTCACCGAAGAACATCTGCCTAAATTGGTATTAGCAACCGTGCGTACCTTAAGGGCAGAAGTGCAAGATACCTTAGACAACGCTGCGGCGGAATTGCAACGCAGTAACGATCGCCTATTAACTAGCCAAACTCGCGCTGCTGATATGAATACTGCGAGAACCATGCTACAAGAAGCGATCTCTTATACCCAAACCGCCATCAATCAACTTGGCGCAGCAGTTGAGTTTCCCGAATTAATTCAACTCGCCAACCAAGACAGAGAAGTTGGCAGATATGCCATTCAAATTGTCAAAACCGTGAATGAGCATCGGATCTTGATTGATGAACAAATATCGGCGGCTTTGGTAGATTGGCAAGTCAACCGTCTAGCTCAAATTGACCGCGACATTCTCCGTATCGCTGTAGCTGAAATGACATTTTTAAACTTGCCTGACAGCGTAGCCATCAACGAAGCTGTTTTGTTAGCCAAACGCTACAGTGGCGATGAAGGTCATCGATTTATTAATGGAGTGCTGCGGCGATTCACAGAACAAAAAAAACTTCCTAGTGTTTTATCCTAACTTTGTAACCATTCTGAATGCTAAGTTGTGAGTTGAAGGTGAGGAGAAGTCAGGTACTTGTGAGGGATGAATTACCCCCTCCCAGTAACCCGAAATTGAGAGGTGAGGATATCCCGGAGGATTTCACCACAGGGAAGAGTAACAAATTCTATTAAACTCTTAACTTACGAACTCATAACTCCTAACTTAAATCACAACTAACACTGTTAGCAGCAATGGCTTTTAATTGGTTTCGTCGTCAATATAACGATTCTTCTGCTACTCCCTCTGAAAACCAAGAGGCAGAAAATACTCCCACACCTGTAACCGAACCAGAGGCAACCGAAACATCAAATACTAACCCAGAAACTGCACCGGATTCGGCCGCAGATTTGTTGGCGTTTGCTAAAGCTGCCTATAAAAATATCCAGCAAAAACAACAAATAGAAACTGGAGAACCAGCCCCAACAGACACGATAGCCGCAGATTCACAAGAGGTCACAAATCCCAGTCAAGAACCTGCGGCAACTATCGAAACACCACAACCAGAAGTAGCAACTACTGTTGAGGAAGTAGCTGTTACAGAAACAGAAATTACAGCCAGTACGGAAGAAGTAACATCACAAGAAACTCAGCCCACCGAGACGGCTGCATTATCTTTTTTAGAACGGGCAGCAGCAGAACGGCAAGCCAAGCAAGAACGCTTAATAGCTAGTGCCATTGAAGTTACACAACCAGAGGCACAGCCAGCAAGTGTGAGTGAAGTAACTGCCGCAGAAATGCCAGATTTGGCATTTGATGAAGGATTTGTCTGGTCAGCAGAATTATTGGCGGCTCAAGGTAGACGTGCAGAAGACATTTCGATTGAAGAAATCACCTGGCTGAAAAAGTTACGCCAAGGATTAGACAAAACCCGGCGGAACATCGTCAATCAACTAAAAGCCATTGTTGGACAAGGGCCACTCAACCAAGCAGCAGTAACCGAAATTGAATCTGTATTGTTACAAGCTGATGTGGGTGTAGAAGCCACAGATTATATTATCAGTGCTTTACAACAAAAACTGCGGGAAGAAGTTACACCTCCAGAAGAAGCGATCGCTTACTTAAAACAAATCTTACGGGATATGTTAGAGGAGCCTATTCGCAAATCTGAGAAAACCAGCTTTGCCCCAGATAAAGACAATTTAAATATTTGGTTAATTACTGGTGTAAATGGCGCTGGCAAAACCACAACCATCGGTAAAATTGCCCATTTAGCTCAAAAATCTGGCTACAGATGTTTGATTGGCGCAGCAGATACTTTTAGGGCGGCGGCTGTCGAACAAGTCAAGGTTTGGGGAAACAGAAGTGGTGTAGAAGTCATTGCCAACCCTGGTAAAAATACAGACCCCGCCGCCGTGGTGTTTGATGCGATCGCAGCCGCCCAAGCACGCAACACAGAATTATTATTAGTTGATACTGCGGGAAGATTGCAAAATAAAAAGAACTTAATGGATGAACTCACAAAAGTTCGCCGCATCATCGACAAAAAAGCCCCAAACGCCAAAATCGAATCTCTATTAGTTTTAGATGCTACCCTTGGTCAAAATGGTTTGCGCCAAGCCGAAGTATTTTCCCAAGCGGCCCAACTGAGTGGCGTAGTATTAACCAAATTGGATGGTACCGCCAAAGGTGGTGTCGCATTGGCTGTAGTCCAACAATTAGGTTTACCAATTCGCTTTATTGGGGCTGGTGAAGGAATTGAAGACTTACGCCCATTTTCTAGCTACGAGTTTGTTGAAGCTCTCTTGAGTGGCTAAATCTGTATGGGACAAACGCAAAAGTCAGGTATGTAAGAAGGGTGTAGGGGTCTAGGTATGCAAAACCCTTATACCCTTACACCCCTACACCCATTCTCAACCAGTAATCTTTTTGCGCCAGTCCCAACCTTGTAAACCCAATTGAGAACTGCTATAAATACTGAAAAAAACAAAAAAGCTCAAGTAAGTTCGTTGGTAAGTTAGCAAAAGCCTATTGTTATCAGCAAATCAGCTTGTCCAAATTTAGGAGTATATATATTGAAGTGAATTTCCAGAAAAACTGACAAATATTCTCTAAAGGTAAATTAAAAGTTAGAAAAATGCTCTAGCTGATCCAGTTAAAGTGATATTTTCCCTGAAAATTTTAAGTTATGGTTTATTTCAGTATCTGAATATTTCTCTGAGACAAGAAAAAATCTCAAAAATTGGCAAAAATAATTAATCAATTAATTAAGGAATTTTATGTTTCATGATGTATGATTTGCTAATTGACTGCCGTGAGCGTGAGAATTTTCTCAGCAATGGAGGTATTTACTGATTTATACTCATCAGCTTTTGCGTAAAAACACATGAAATTTATGTATCTGGATTTAGGTAGAAATAAAATCAGCGAATGCTATAGTTTTTTATCGCTCTCGCTTACGTCTTTCTACTCTTGCTAAATTGACTTATCTTGTCTCAATATGATTTAGCAATATTTTGCCGCAAAGAGTTATTAATCAATTGAAAATCTACTACTCTTAACTGGATATTATCTGTGCCTGTGTCTCAAGTACCCTTTCAACCTACTGATGGTAATAATAGTGCCGCGACGGATGTCACACCAGTCGTAGCACTAAAAGAACTTGTGGCAAGGTTGCATCGAGAACAGAACAAAATTCAAGATTTGCTGAGTTCTTTAGGATTTGCCCTCAGAAGCTTCAACAATTTAAATCAGTTTTTAGAACTGATTCCCTTGATGGCCACAAGGGTGACAGATGCTGATGGTAGTGCTTTATTTCTCTACAAGCCTAACGGTCAAGTTAGGTTAGAGCAACTCCACTGGCAGGATAGTCGCCAGCGCAAAAATATTCGCAAAGCTTTAGAAACAGCCAGTAGTCAAGTTACATTACTGCCCAACAGCACACCTTTGGCGAGTTCCACCGGCATATTAGATGATCAGATGCACCGCTATTTGGGGCCTGATGTGCAAATATTCGGCACGGCAATTTTAGTTAAGCATACAGAACGCGGCTGGCTCTACGTTTTAAGTCGTGACCCTGACTATAGCTGGACAGAAACCAGACAAAAGCTAGTGCGCTTGGTTGCAGACCAAACAGCAGTAGCAATTGAAAACGACGAACTAGCTGTAGAACTGCGGAAAAAAGAACGCCTAGACCAAGAATTAGAAATTGGGGCAGAAATTCAACGCCGACTTTTACCGCGTCAATGTCCGAATATTCCTGGTGTATCACTAGCAGCACGTTGTAAACCTGCTAATCGTGTGGGTGGTGATTATTACGACTTTATTCCCACCAATCATAACCAGTTGCAGTTAATTAATAGAGTGTCTCCAGAAAATAGCCGTTGGGGTTTTGTAATTGGAGATGTGATGGGGAAAGGTGTTCCCGCCGGATTAATTATGACGATGATGCGGGGAATGCTGAGGGGCGAAGTCTTACATGGCAATTCCCCGGCGGGGATTTTGCAAAATTTGAATCGAGTGATGTATGCGGATTTGGAAAATTCCCACCGCTTTGTGACGTTGTTTTATTCTGAGTACAATCCCAGAAATCGGATTTTATCTTACAGTAATGCTGCACACAATCCGCCTTTGTGGTGGCACGCAGCCACAAAAACCGTTAGCCGCTTAGATACTTTGGGGATGTTGATTGGTTTAGATGCCAACAGTCAATATGAAGATGCCCAGGCACAGTTAGAACCTGGAGATACTGTAATTTATTATACAGACGGACTGACGGATGCGGCGGCGGCTAGTGGCGATCGCTTCGATGAAGAAAACTTTGTAGCAGCCTTCAGCGCCGCTTGTCGCTATTGCAACGGGCCAGAAGAAATCGTGGATTATTTATTTAACCAAGTTCAGCAGTTTATTGGTACTGATAGGCAAAACACTGATGATATGACACTTTTGGTTTTGCAAATTGTTTAATTTTTGACAAATGACTCATCACCAATGACGAGATGAAGCGACCCCGTTGGTGGGACAATAAAAACGATACATAATGTTTAATTTTTGTTACTTCCCGCCAAAGGAATCTCTAACAATGTGGAAAAAAATTGCAATTATTTGCTTATTAATGTTGAGCTTTAGCTTGATTAATCCTGGTGTAGCTGCTGCGGCTGGATTTAAAAGCTATGTAGATACTGCTGATGGTTATCAGTTTTTATACCCTAATGGCTGGCTATCTGTGAAAGTTGCCAATGGCCCTGATATCGTATTTCATGATTTGATAGAAATCTCGGAAAATGTTTCTGTCGTGATTAGTCCGGTTCCTGAAGGTAAAACCTTAAAAGAATTGGGCGCTCCCACAGAAGTTGGTTATAAACTTGGCAAAGCGGCCCTTGCACCTCCAGATTCTGGTCGCACAGCCGAATTAGTTGATGCGCGAGAAAAGGATAATGAAGGCAAAACCTACTATATATTAGAGTATTTAGTCAAACTCCCAAATTCTCAGCAACGACATAACATCGCTAGTGTTGCTGTTAGTCGTGGCAAACTGTTTACCTTTAACGCCTCCATTCCTGAAAAACGTTGGACAAAGGTGAAACGGACGATGGAAAATGTTGTCGATTCTTTCACCGTGTATTAATTATTAATTAGGGAGTGGGGAGTAGGGAGGGAGACAAGGGGGACAAGGGAGACAGGGGAGGCAAAATGACAAATGACAAAGAACAAATGACCATTGACCAATGACAATAAATATTCCTCAATTTGTATTGGCTTCTGCTTCTCCTGCACGTCGGCGTTTGCTGCAAACGGTTGGGATTGAACCGATAGTTATACCCAGTGATTTTGATGAGTCACAAATTCAACTGAGTGATCCTGGTGAGTTAGTGCAGGTTTTAGCTCAACGTAAGGCAGAAACGATCGCACCACAGTTTCCATCAGCTTTAATTATGGGCTGTGATTCGGTTTTGGCTATTGATGGTAAGATTCATGGCAAACCAGCAGATGCAGCAGAAGCGATCGCTCGTTGGCAATTTATGCAGGGTAATATAGGCGACTTATACACAGGTCATGTGTTGATTGACACTGCCCAAAACCGGACTTTAGTTAAGTGTCAGGTGACAAGGGTTTATTTTGCAACCATGAGCGATCGCGCAATCCAAGCTTATGTCGCTACTGGCGAACCTCTCAAATGTGCTGGTGCTTTTGCTTTGGAAGGTTTTGGTAGTTTATTTGTTGAAAAAATAGCAGGCTGTCACAGTAATGTTATCGGTCTCAGTTTACCTTTGCTGCGGCAGATGTTGGCAGAACTGGGATATGAAGCCACTGATTTTTGGCAATAAATTAACTCATCACAACGGGACTTACGCCAAGTCTTCTGAAATTGAGAATTTTTGCGTAAGTCCTAAACTATTGACCCTTGACTAAGACGCAATGTCACTTCCCCATGATCTGGAACCCAAGCTAACCACTCATCGGCAGAAACTTGGCAAAGTAACAATGCTTCATCATAGCTGTATGGGCTAAGAGGTTCGACAAGGCGCACCCAGACAGCAGGTTGACATGACTTGAGGGAATTTTGACTATAGGCTTTGCTTAACCAAGCTAGGTTTTGTCTAACTGCTGGGACAGCACAATTTGGTCTTTGAGTATTAATTTGCATAACCGAAGACTCCCTGATGAATGAAAATCAAAATAATTCTGTAACTAAGACTACAAAATAAGTAATTCATTTGAAAAGTCAATGTCTTATAACTTTACGTAACTATATGTAACAGTTTGCTTAATGTTGCGCGGCAGAATAGAAGTGGCACGGCTGGCTGTAGACTGGCCTTAGATAGCATTTCTGATGAGAATATGTCATTTACTTCAACTCCCTCACTCCGTGAACAACAACATCCCCTAATTCGGCAGTTAGCTGATAGCATCGAGGCGGCTTGGCACAAGCATTTAGAACTGTCGCCTTACCATTTACCAGCAGAGTTGGGATATGTGGAAGGTCGATTAGAGGGTGAAAAACTGACAATTGAAAATCGCTGCTATCAAACACCACAGTTTCGCAAAATGCACTTAGAACTGGCGAAGGTGGGAAATATGCTGGATATTTTGCATTGCGTGATGTTTCCGCGTCCAGAATATGACTTACCGATGTTTGGTTGCGATTTAGTTGGTGGTAGAGGGCAAATTAGTGCAGCGATCGCCGATGTATCTCCGGTACACTTAGACTTGACCTTGCCAGCTTCCTATACAAATCAACTCACCGCACTCAAAACAATAGAATTTTCCCAACCGCGAGAGTTACCAGAATGGGGTCACATCTTCTCGGAATTTTGCTTGTTTATCCGTCCTAGTTCCCCAGAAGAAGAAGCGATGTTCTTGGAACGTGTGCAGGACTTTTTAGAAGTACATTGTACCCAAGCGATCGCAGCTAGTCCAATTTCCCCTGAACAAACTCAGGAAATTATCGCTGGACAACGCAACTACTGTACCAAACAACAACAAAACGATAAAACCCGCCGCGTCCTAGAAAAAGCCTTTGGGCAAGAATGGGCAGATAATTATATGACGACAGTATTATTTGATTTACCAGAATAAGTCCTGAGTCATTTGTTCTTTGTCATTTGTTATGTGTAAAAAGCAGTCCCGATGAAACAAGTTTCACAAGCTTTGTATGAAAGTGCGACTCGTATTTTTACTCAGCACTTAGCACTCAGCACTCAGCACTTTCAACTCAGGAGGTAGAAATTAGGAAACAGAAGGAAAAAATTTCAGGACTTACGCAAAAATTCTCAAAAAGCTTAATTTATCGAACCGCCAAGTCGCCGAGAACGCCAAGAAATCGTAGAGTCTGCGTAAGTCCTAAATTTTATACTACATTTGACGAAGCAGAGCAAAACCCATCTACACACTTCAGACTTTCTTCCCCTGCCGCATCTGTAGATTCTGTTACGTTTTCCTGCAACTGATAAATGTAGAATTTAGTTATAGCAAGAAGCATATAGATTAGGAAATTTTGAACATACAAATGCTGAAAGAATACTAATGCTTCTACCTCCTACCTCTGGTTAGTGAATCTCGACACTTCTCCTACCGGAGACGCTACGCGAACGACAAGCTCAGTGCATCGCTTCGCTCGATTACCGCGCAGTCGAACCACTGCCTCTTGCTATGACAATAGTTTAATGGAGTTTAACCATAGCTGTAGCATCTGTGGAGCGAATTTCCCAATGAGTTCAAAGTTAACAAACCTAATAATTAGTTGACTACAAGTTTAAGGAAACTGTAATGTTAGGGATGCGCTATTTGAGAAAATTGATTGAAAATTTGTAATTGCTAGTTCATAATTAAGTTTCTGATAAAGATTGAGTTTCCAACTGAACCGGGGTTGCTTTTCAAAGCGGTGGATTCTCATTGATATTTTAATTACGCATTAGCAATTGTCTTGATTGTTGCATCTATTGAATAACTAGTAGTTTGTCCCATTAATTTTGCTCTACCACTACTGAAAATTAATGAGATAAACGCTACCTACTATTAGCGCCATGATGTCAAAGTTGTGGCTCTAAGTATTAATTGGCATCAAATTTCAGAGGGTATTTAGTAGAGGTAATTTATCAAATCTCTACTACGTCTCATACTTTTTTATATCCATCAGCACATTTTTAAATAAACAGGCAACAACCATGTCAAGGGTGACTGAGAAGCCAAGATCAAGGCCACCAATACTTGATCCAGAACAACCTAAGATTTGGTGGGGCATCGCTGTAGCCTTACCAATAGTAATCGCTGCGGGGTTACTAACTACAGCTAAAGTTGAGCAATTGAAAAAGATTAACTCATCTGTACCAGTCAGACCAGTTGCTAACACTATTAGTGCAGTAGGGCGTTTAGAACCACGCGGTGAAGTGATTAAACTTTCTGCACCAGCAGCCGGATTACAATCTGCATCACGAGTGAAGCAACTGTTTGTCCGCGAAGGAGAACAGGTGAGAAAAGGACAAGTGATTGCCCTTTTAGACAATCATGACACTCAGTTAGCCAATGTCGAACAAGCAAAAGCCAAATTACTAGAAGCGCGTGCTAATTTAGCCCAAATTCGAGTGGGTTCACCTAGAGATGTACAAGCGCAACAAGCGGTAATTGCTCGACTAGAAGCTCAGTTACGCGGCGAGAGGGATGCTCAACAAGCCTCAATTACTAGAATTGCATCGCAGTTGAGTGCAGAAAAACTAGCTCAACAGGCGACAGTCGATCGCTTGGAAGCAGAATTGCGCGGACAAAGTGATAGCTTAAGAGCCACTTTGACACGTATCCAAGCCGAACAGCGTAATGCTCAAGTTGATGCTGGACGTTATGATTTTCTCTATCGCCAAGGTGCTATCTCGCAGCAAGAACGAGATAGACGGCGACTGAGTGCGGTTACGGCTCAACAGCAGGTAGTGGAAAGTCAAGCGACTCTCAGACAAGCGATCGCAACTTTGCGTCAACAAGTTGCAGAAGCTAGGGCGAACCAAGTCAAAACCTTAACCAGCTTACAACAGCAACTAATTGAAGCTAGAGTCACCCGTGACAAAACTGTAGCCACTTTACAAAGACAACTCGACGAAGAACGAGCCAGACTCAAGAGATTGATAGAAGTTGATCCGACGAATGTTCAAATGGCGCAAGCACAAGTTAGTAATGCGATCGCTACTGTGAGACAAGCCGATGCAGAACTGCGATTAAGCTACGTTCAAGCACCAACTTCTGGAGAAATTTTAAAAATTTACACCAAGTCAGGCGAAGCCATCAGCCCCAATGGTATTGCTGAAATTGGTCAAACTGAGCAAATGATGGTGGTTGCAGAAGTTCCAGAAGATAGTATTAGTAAAGTTCGGATTGGTCAAAGTGTTGCTGTCAGTAGTGATAATGGCGCTTTTGAAGGTGAATTAAAAGGAACTGTGGCTGAAATTGGCAGAAAAGTCGGTAAAAAAGATGTGTTGAATAATGATCCGGCTGCTGATGTTGATGCCAGAGTTGTAGAAGTTAAAATTGCCATCTCTCCAGAAGATAGCAGTAAAGTTTCTGGCTTAACTAATGCCAAAGTTCTGGTTGAAATTAATAACCCATCAGCTTCTAATTAACTAGCAGAAGGCAGTGGTTCGGCTTCGCTCACCAACCAGGCAGGTGTTCACTGAGCGTAGTCGAAGTGAGGCAGGAGGTAAAAGTTTGATTATTCCTGGCATTCCAGCTTTCAAAATTTCCTCACATATCTGACTACCGCCCTAGCTTGTGAAAATACACATTGATCAGATGAACAGTTACTAATCTGATTTATTCCAGAAGACCATTGATAAATAACATGATTCAAAAAATACCTCTCGCTTGGCTACAAATGACGCGAGATAAAACGCGATTAGCCGTAGCTTTAGCTGGGATTGCTTTTGCTGATATTTTGATGTTTACCCAACTCGGTTTCCGAGATGCACTTTATTACAGTAACGTGCAGTTACATAGTAGTTTAAATGGTGACATTGTTTTAATTAACCGCCAATCTAATGCGATTTTGTCTATGAAAAGCTTTTCGCAACGGCGGTTATATAAAGCTTTGGATTTGCCAACAGTACAATCAGTACATCCCATATATTTAGATTACACTGCTTGGAAAAATCCAGTCACAGGGCGGTCACGTACTTTACTTGTGTTTGGCATTAACCCGGAAGTTAATTTATTTAATTTACCTGGAGTTTCTGAAAATCTCGACAGATTAAAGCTACCTGATGTAGTTTTATTTGACCGTTCTTCTAGGCAGGAGTATGGGCCGATCGCCTCTGATTTTGATCAAGGTAAAACTGTCACTGCCGAACTCAGAAGACGCAAAATTAAAGTAGTCGGATTGTTTACTTTAGGCACATCTTTTGGTGCGGATGGTAACTTAATTACCAGCGATGTTAATTTTTTACGTATCTTTAATACCCGTCAGCAAGGCTTAATTGATATTGGCGTAATTAAAGTCAAGCCAGGAGCAGATGTTCAGGCTGTAGCGAAAGATTTACGCCAATATTTACCCCAAGATGTGAATGTATTGACTAAACAAGATTTTATCGATTTTGAACGTCATTATTGGGCAAGTAGTACAGCCATTGGCTTTATTTTCAGTTTAGGAACAATTATGGGTTTTATTGTCGGGACTGTAATTGTGTACCAAATTCTTTATACAGAAGTGTCCGACCATTTATCCGAATATGCAACTTTAAAAGCTATAGGCTATACACAAAAATATTTGTTAACAGTGATTTTACAAGAAGCTTTATTATTAGCTTGTTTGGGATATTTACCTGGATTATTTTTTACAATTTTAATGTATCAAAAAGCCAAAGATGCTACACTTTTACCAATTTTTATGACTTTTGACAGAGCAGTTTCGGTATTAATATTAACCATGATTATGTGTTTTATATCTGGTGCGATCGCTGTACGCAAGTTACGTTCTGCTGACCCGGCTGATATTTTCTAAATCATTTTGATAAATATGTAGCAAGCAATCAGTTTTTATTATCAAAATGATATATATTTAATGCTTAAACTGTCACTATAACTGTAAGAACTTAGAATACAGAATCCAGAAGCCAAAGTTAATAAGAGTTTGATAACTAATACTATAAGACTATCAAAACTTTCATCTGGCAAACTCTTGATTGATTTATGATGCTGAATTCTGAATTCTGACTCCTGAATTCTTACTCATAATTTGCAGACAGGCTCTAGAGTTCCGAGAAGCAATTATCAACTTCTAAACAACAACTGAACATGAGACAAGAACCTGTAATTGCCATTAAAAATCTGAATCATTACTATGGCAAAGGCTCACTAAAAAGACAGATTTTATTTGACATTAACCTGGAAATTTATCCAGGAGAAATTGTGATTATGACAGGCCCTTCTGGCTCAGGTAAAACAACATTACTGAGTTTGATTGGCGGTTTAAGGTCTGTCCAAGAAGGTAATTTAAAATTTTTGGGTGTAGAATTATTCGGCTCTAGCCAAACTCAACTAGTACAAATTCGGCGTAACATTGGCTATATTTTTCAGGCGCACAACTTACTAGGATTTTTAACTGCGCGGCAAAATGTCCAAATGGCGGTAGAACTGAATGATAAAGTCAGTCAAAATGATGCGATCGCCAAAGCAGAAACCATGCTAACTGCTGTTGGCTTAAAGAACCGAGTTAATTACTATCCTGATAACTTATCTGGGGGACAAAAACAAAGAGTTGCGATCGCTCGCGCCCTAGTGAACAATCCGCCACTAGTGTTAGCAGACGAACCAACTGCCGCCTTAGATAAACAATCAGGGCGTGATGTTGTAGAAATTATGCAGCGTCTCGCCAAAGAACAAGGAACTTCCATTTTGTTAGTAACACACGACAACCGGATTTTAGACATAGCTGATCGGATTGTCGAAATGGAAGACGGCCTTTTAGCCCGTGACTCCCAAAGCGCCGTTATTAGTTACGATGCTGGAGCATGGAGCGAAAAAGCATAACATACATAGTAGGGGACAGGTAACAGGCTTTTGCCGTGAGCTTTAGTCGAACGGTGACATTTGCTATCTAGATTTGATCATTGACAAATGTCTTAACTACCTTGGCTATGGCTATACCAATTTGTAGTTGATACAAGAGACTCTTTTTCTTTCCCTATTCCCTACTCCCTACTCACGACTCCCAGTCTATTTAGCTGGGGCATTTGCTTGGCGACTAGTCCGAAACGTGACATTTACGCCATCATTGGATTGTTCTAACACTAGTAATGGTGTGGGTTTAGCTTTTTGATCCCAGTGCATAGTAGCAAGGCGACCTTGAATTGTCGGTTGCCATGTATCTTCATCGTCCATCGGGCTAAGATAAGTCTCGATGCAATCAATAATTTGGCTAATTGTGGCGGAAGTTGCTTGGGTGGGTAACTTCATCAGCTTAACTTGAATGCGGAATAGCACCCGTTTCGCAATGTTTGGCGGTGTACCACTTTCATATTCAACATCAAAAATCTCATCCACCTGTCGCCCTGCACTATTGGCTATTCCCACAGTCCCTTGTTGAGATTGGTTGGGACGCAAAGCTTGAGAAATTTTATCTTTGACTCTGATTTTAATTTGGTTCAGAATCGCAAAATGAAATACTTCTTCAGACATCCGCATCCGTAAATAATCGAGGTTGAAGTCCCGTGAGTTTACCAAATCCGGGTTAGTTTCCATTTTGCGGATTGTGTCTAGCGCCAGTTTAAACTTTTTCTCTAGCTCTCTAGCACGGAATTTTTCAAATTTAATTTTTTTCTCTAACTTAGTCATCTGGATTTTGCCAAACACAATCAACCCAATCACCGCTACAGCCAGCCCTCCAGAGGTAATTAATAAAAAGGGCGGTGCTGGGGAAGGTTCACTAGCGGCTGGTTTTTGAGTAACTTTTTTTGTTTTTGCTGGTGGAGATTGCGCCAGAAGTATAGGATTTAGCATGGTAACAATAAATTTACTTGTCATTGTTTAGAATGCCCAAATCCTCAAGGTCATATTGCTGTGTTATTAGTATTTTTAACAGCTTTTTATAAACTGCGTATATACAGTTACTAATATGTATTATTTAAATCTAATTCCTATATCTCAAGCTGCATCTAGTTGCTGGAGTAATATCCGCCTGATTGCTACTGATATGGATGGGACTCTAACCAAGGAAGGAAAGTTTTCTACTGCGTTATTACAAGCGTTAGAAGAATTAACAGCATCTGGAGTTGATGTATTAATTGTCACAGGACGTTCTGCGGGTTGGGTAAGTGGAATTAGTAGCTTAATGCCGGTTGCAGGTGCGATCGCTGAAAATGGTGGTATCTTCTATCCCAAGGGTAGTGAACAGCCCATTGCTTTAACTGCGATTCCTGACTTAACATTGCACCGCCAACAATTAGCAGCCGTTTTTGCCGAATTAAAACAGAAATTTCCCCAAATTCAAGAATCTGCGGACAATCGTTTTCGCCTCACAGACTGGACATTCGATGTCGCGGCTTTAACTGTAGAGGAATTACAAACTTTAGGTAATCTCTGTGAATCAATGGGGTGGGGATTTACTTACAGTACAGTGCAGTGTCATATCAAACCCCAAGGTCAAGATAAGGCTGTAGGTTTATTGCAAGTATTACAAGCACATTGGCCTGACTACTCACCCACACAAGTTGTCACTGTTGGTGATAGTCCCAATGATGAGAGTTTATTTGCAGCCAATAATTTTCCTGTTTCTGTGGGTGTAGCGAATATCGTAAAATACGCCAGTCGCTTACAAAATCGACCAATTTACGTCACCAGTGCAGCTGAAGCCGCAGGATTTTGTGAGTTAGCTAGTTATATTTTAAAATCGTCTACTCAAGCAGAATAATTATGCGATCGCCATTCAAAGGCAATCAAGAATAAGAAAATCCCCATCATTACAATCAGGGGATCTATAAAAAGGTGAATTTCCACACTGATGAGAAACTTTATTGATCTATTGTCGCTTTCTGCCCACGCTTCTTCCTTTTGATTAAAGTACCCAAACCCGTTACAGCAGCAATACCGAAAATAGTTGATGGTTCGGGAACTGTGGTAACAAAATCTAAGGTGTAGTTCTGTATCCCACCAACTGTTTCCTGTATCCAGAAAGTGTAAGTACCAGCGCCAAGTCTACCGCTAGGAAAACCCACAAAGTTGTTTCCTTGAATTGATGCTGCTGTACCTAAGTCGTCTAAGACATTATCTCCTTGTTGGGTTCCAGGCGCGGCACCAATTAAAGCTGCACCTAGTAATGGAGGATTATTAATTAGGCTAGTAATACGAGAACCTCTTTGGACTGCTAAAAATCCTTGATTTGCCCCTGTACCATCTAGCCCGGTATAAGTAGTTAAGATAACTTGACGCAATTGAAGACCAGCAGGAATAGTGAAGGTAAAGAAATCTCTGTCCAGAACGGGATTATTATTACCAGTGGTAGAACCACTAATTCTGTTAGAACCAACTGAAAGATTCACTAGTGTTGGGTTTAAGTTGTCGCCAGATAAGTCACCATCAACAGCTTCATTATATATGAGGGTGGCTGCATGAGCATTGGAAGCAAAAAATAAGGTAGCTCCTATTCCCAACAATAAACTTTTCATTTATCTGCCTCTGGTGTAGTTAAATTCAAGTGATTGAGCTAAAACTTGGCTTTTTGAGAAAGTATTTTTCTGTAGCTATTAAGCTTTAAATTACATAATTTCCCATGATGTTACTTGATGATTATCTGTTAATAGTAAGCAGTTAACCACCAACACAAAAGATATCTAAAATTATGTGCGTCTCCGTGTAATAGCTTAAGCCCCAGAGTAATTTTAAACTAAATTCGTAAAGGTAAATTTAAGGAATTAGTCAAAAATACCGATATTAAACTGAGATTTTTATTATTTTCGTAAAGACTAACGTCGCAATCTAAAAAATAACAAATTTCCTAACCCGTGTTTTATGCGTTTTGAGATTCGTTAGTCTGCTGAGATTGTGCTTGTTCAGATATGACAACAACCCGGCCATTTTTTACCACTGTAGAATTTTTAACAGTACTTTGACTGTGGTTGATTGGCTGATTTTGGCACTGCTGTTGGTGAGACATATTTTGTTCCTGTTGTTGGTTGAGAATTACGACACAACTGGAGCAGGAAACTGTAGACATAAGATTAACTTGAGTTCTATATCCATTATCGCGCTTATTGCTGACACTAACAGGACTTACTCGCAAAGATTATTAATGAGTAATGAGTAATGAGTATTTACTAGGACTTATGTAAGAACTCTCTCAAACTCTTATATAGTTTCCTACCCTGCGGGTAGCCGAAGAGTGCGTCTACGTTTTGCGTAAGCCCTGTAATCCTTACTCATTACTCAAAAAACGACCAAACTTTTTCACTCATTTAGTTGACGCATTACCGTCCAGACGGTACACTAAATTTAGTCTACCAACTAAACGGTAAACTAATGGCAGAAACCTAAATTCACAAAAAATCTCATTGCTAGATAAATTGTCTGGTGAAGACAATTTATCTAGCTCCTTAATTCAACGCTATGACTGCTAATAAAAAAACAAAATCTGCGTCTGTTACCCGTACAGCATTGTTAGAAGCAGCAGGGCGAGTGATGGTAGCATCTGGTTTCAAGGCTCTGACGTTAGAAACTGTCGCTCGTGAAGCAGGTGTCAGTAAAGGTGGATTGCTTTACCACTTTCCTAGCAAAGAAGCCTTGATTTCTGGGATGTTGCAACAGCTAATTGATGAAAAGACACTATCACTAGAGAATGAATTAAAGCAAGATGATGCACCCGATACACCTGGACATTGGCTGAGGGCTTATATCAGGTCATTTAAAAAGTTTGATGCTGAAGCGATCGCTATTCATTTTAGTTTTCTAGCTGCGATCGCCGAAAATCCAGAATTACTTGAGCCAGTGCAGAAACACTTAGCTGATTGGCAACAGCAAATCGAAAACAGTGGAATCGATCCAGCAATAGCAACTGTAATTCGTCTAGCACTTGAAGGTCTTACCTTCGTCCGCATCTTTGGTTTAGGAGTTCCTGATGAATCTTTGCAAAAGCAGGTCTTTGAAACTCTACTAAAATTGGCACAAGAGTAATCAGTTATTTCAGATAGTCGTAAAAAGTGATTTGAGTGCTTTCTGAATCTGATGTTTGCATCTGGAAATTTTGTTATAGCTATCTGGATGATGTGTAGAGTCAGCTTGACTGCAAACATAGTCTTGTCACCAAAGTTTTCTCACAGTCGATGAATAGTCAGATACCACCGAAGTATTATTTCTGGTGATATTTCACTTTTGTCTGGCAAAACCTTCTATATTAACGATCGCATCCTAATATAACCTTGATAATTCTCCATTTAGCAATAACTTATGAAAAAACTGCTGAAATACTTGGGTTTGGGGCTATTATCCACTGTTTTATCAGCTGCTCCTAGCTGGGGAGCCGAACGTATTAGCTTATTTTATCCCCCCTTTGGAGAATTTTCGTTATCCACAGATGCGCTAGAAACCTTCGCCAAAGAAGGCAAAATTACTGGAGAGTTAGACATTTATGCCCAGCGTGCCACACCGGAACAACTGGCGCAACTACGAGAGCTTTTACAACAGCGATTTAGTGCCACACCTACTTTAGTTTCACAGTTTACTTATTCCCCCATCGGAGAGCAAGTTGTACAACGTTTAGGAGAATTGTTACTTACAGAATCTCGCCAAAATGGTTTTTATGCTGTGCGGGCGGCTTTGATTTTAGCTGCGGCAGATTCTAAAGAAGGTTTAACGGTTGTCAATATCATACGTAAGTTTCCTTCGCCCACGATTAAATTAAATTTCTCCGAAGGAATTAAGATAGTCAACAATTTATCAGAATTACTCAAAGATAGAGATGCAGTTGTGGCATATTTGCAACAACAAGCGATCGCTGAATCTAGCAACGCAAACATAGATTTTTCGCAAAAGCCAGATTTACGCCAGCCAGGAAAATTGCCGTTGCAAAAATTGTACTTTGAGTTAAATGACACTAAACGCGATCGTCGTCTACCACTAGATGTTTACATACCACAAGTCACAACCCAAAAGCCTTTTCCCTTAATTGTGATTTCTCATGGGTTAGCTTCAGACCGCTATGCTTTAGCTTATCTAGCAGAACATTTAGTTTCCTATGGTTTCGCCGTCGCCGTATTAGAACACCCCGGTAGTAACGCCCAACGCTTTCAAAAATACTTTGCTGGTTTAGCAGGGCCACCACAACCACGAGAATTTATCGACCGTCCCTTAGATGTCAAATTTGTCCTTGATGAACTCCAAAGCTTAGAAACATCTAATCCTCAGCTACGAGGAAAACTCAACTTTCAGGAAGTTGGAGCCATTGGACATTCTTTTGGTGGTTATACAGTATTGACTTTAGCCGGAGCTAAACTGAACTTTGCTCAGTTGCGTCGAGACTGTTATCCCAATAGATCCTTGAATTTATCTTTATTACTGCAATGTCAAGCTGCTGAATTATCCGAAACAGATTATGCACTACAAGATCCGCGAATTAAAGCAGTGATGGCCATTAATCCAATTAACAGTTCAGTCTTAGGCGAAAATGGCATCAGTGAAATCAAAGTTCCCGCAATGATAGTCACGGGTAGCCAAGATATTTTTGCCCCCGCCATCCCCGAACAGATTCGTCCCTTTACTTGGCTAACTGAACCTAACAAATATCTAGTATTAATTGAAAATGCTACCCATTTTTCTGCACTACAAGAACCTGCTCCAGAAAATAATGTTTTACCTGTACCAACCGGTTTATTAGGGCCAGAGCCAGAACCCGTTTATTCATATTTAAAAGCATTAAGTGTGGCTTTTATGGAAACAAATCTCTTAAATAATGCAGAATATCGCCCTTATTTACAATCATCTTATGCTCAATATATTAATCAAGCACCTCTCAATATCACTTTGTTAAGTAACCTGAGTACAGAACAATTAGCACAGGCCTTAAAAAATGGCACAAATAAAAAACAAAAATAGAAATTTCCTTACAGATATAGCAGGGTTAGCGCGTCTCAAAACCTATTGACAGTGGGATTCTAGGAGAGGATTGAATTGGGGAGAGATGCGGCCAACACAGAAAGCATATACTGATCATTAATAGCGGCTCGCCGAGACTTTTGGCGAATACTGCGGCGGAAAGAGGATTCTCGCTCTAAGGCATTAAGAGCAATGCGACGTAGCAAAGAAAAATTCTGTGGACTGTGCAGAGAACGAATTCGACATTCATCTTCATTAAAAGTGACATCTAATACCAAATTAAAAAATGATTGCGACAGATGGATGACTCAAAAGCCTACCGATCAACCCTTACCCAATCCAAAATCTAAAATCTAAAATCCAAAATGGTATAGCGTCCAATGAACAGAATTTTCAATACCCCAATGCTGTCGAATCGCACTACCAATTTTGTTAGCATCACTGGCAAGATTAGTAATGTAAAATTGCAGGGTTTGAGATGTGCTGACCTTGCCCAAATAAGAAGTTATCATAAAGCACAAACCAGATGAAAATTGGCTCGGCTATATTAAACATTATCTTTAAAATAATGTCTAAATAATTAGTTAATTATGCGTAAGTTGTTACTTGGTATATTCGGTAGTGTTGTAATCGCATTACCTCAATCTGTAATGGCTACAGTGGGATTTGCAGAATGGGAAGTGACAACAGCCAACGGTAATTTTATTACCCACAGTGACCCATACAAAGATGAGTGCGGCACCTGTTTAATGAGCAACCAGCGTAAAACTTTAGCTTCCCAAGTTCAATGGTGGAGATATTATCGCAGGCATGTTACAGGTCAAGCGGCTGAGGGTTACTTTTTGCTTGACGAGCGTACCGAAAGTATTCAATTTTGGGATAGTGAAGCAGACTTAGAGAAGGCTGTGGCACTTGCGAATATTGGTAAGCCTGTTTCGCAGCGCATGACTGGGCAAGATGGTTGGAATGCAACATGGATTCCGATAATGCGGCAAATGTACTGTGATAAAAAGAATGTTGAGCGTGTACTGGCAGAAATCCCTAACCAATCGGAAAGGGAAGCTATGCGTAAAAAATATAAAGAACAGTGCCAACTTTTGAAGCTTCAGCTTTTACCAAAAAATAAATAAATGTTGACTCAGAGAGCGATTTTTAAATTTTATCGCCACCACCGTGAAACATCTTGGATAGCAGAAGCTGTATCTCTCAATGCTTGTTCGCCACCTAAAGTATCTATAATTGGAGTTAATATACTTATATCACTAAGTAAACCTGGGCGAGTGTAAACAGATAAGATGTGAAGAGTTTTTCCCCAGAGACAAAAAAGTTGAGTTTTTTGTATTTGTAAAAGTTTATTCACCAAACTACTCAGGACTTGGGCGCGATGCTTCTCATCCTGAATCTTCCTAGCAGCAGCTACAGCCTCTGGTAACAATTCTGGCAATTTATTAGCCAAATCACTTAGAACATCAGCACGATACTCTTCATCCTGAATCTTCCTAGCAGCAGCCACAGCCTCTGGTAACAATTCTGGCAATTTATCAGCCAAATCACTTAGAACATCAGCACGATACTCTTCATCCTGAATCTTCCTAGCAGCAGCCACAGCCTCTGGTAACAATTCTGGCAATTTATCAGCCAAATCACTTAGAACATCAGCACGATACTCTTCATCCTGAATCTTCCTAGCAGCAGCCACAGCCTCTGGTAACAATTCTGGCAATTTATCAGCCAAATCACTTAGAACATCAGCACGATACTCTTCATCCTGAATCTTCCTAGCAGCAGCCACAGCCTCTGGTAACAATTCTGGCAATTTATTAGCCAAACTACTTAAGGCATCGACGCGATACTTTTCATCCTGAATGTCCCTAGCAGCAGCCAGAGCCTCTGGTAACAATTCTGGTGGCAATTTATCAGCCAAACTTCTTAAGGCATCGACACGATACTTTTCATCCTGAATGTCCCTAGCAGCAGCCAGAGCCTCTGGTAACAATTCTGGTGGCAATTTATCAGCCAAACTTCTTAAGGCATTGGCGCGATAGTACTCATCCTGGATTTCCCTAGCAGCAGCCAGAGCCTCTGGTAACAATTCTGGTGACAATTTATCAGCCAAACTACTTAAGGCGTTGGCACGATAGTACTCATCCTGAATTTCCCTGGCAGCAGCCAGAGCCTCTGGTAATAATTCTGGCAATTTATCAGCCAAACTTCTTAGGGCTAAGGAGCGAGGATACTCATCCTGAATCCCCCTGGCAGCAGCTACCGCCTCTGGTAATAATTCTGGGAATTTATCAGCTAAACTACTGAGAATATAAGCGCGATAGTACTCATCCTCAGTCTCCCTGGCAGCAGCCACCGCCTCTGGTAATAATTCTGGTGGCAATTTATCAGCCAAACTACTTAAGCTATCGGCGCGACAATGCTCACTCAGAATCTCCCTGGCAGCAGCCAGAGCCTCTGGTAGCACTTCTGGGAATTTATTAGCCAAATTACTTAGAGCATCGGAATGAAACGCATCATACTCAATCTCCCTAGCAGCAGCTACAGCCTCTGGTAACAATTCTGGCAACTGAACAGCCAAACTACCCAGAATAGAGGCGCGAAACTCTCCATATTCAATCTCCCTAGTAGCAGCCACAGCTTCTGGTAACAATTCTGGTGGCAATTTATCAGCCAAACTACTTAAGGCTTGGGCGCGATACTCCTCATCCTGAATCTCTATGGCAGCAGCCAGAGCCTCTGGTAATAATTCTGGAAATTTATCAGCCAAATTACTTAGGGCTTGGGCGCGACTTGACTCAAACTGAATCTCCCTGGCAGCAGCCACAGCCTCTGGTAATAATTCTGGCAATTTACCAGCCAAACTACTTAGAATATGGGCGCGATACTTCTCATCCTTAATCTCTCTAGCAGCAGCTAAAGCCTCTGATAACAATTCTGGTGGTAATTTATTTGCTAAACTACTTAGAGCATCGTTGCGATACTTTTCATCCTCAATCTCCCTGGCAGCAGTGAGAGCCTCTGGTAACAATTCTGGCAATTTATCAGCCAAACTACTTAAGGCTTGGGCGCGATACATTTCATCCTGAATTTCCCTGGCAGCAGCGAGAGCCTCTGGTAATAATTCTGGGGGCAATTTATCAGCCAAACTACTTAGAATATCAGCGCGATTATAACCATTCTGAATCTCCCTGGTAGCAGCGAGAGCCTCTGGTAATAATTCTGGAAATTTATCAGCCAAACTACTTAGAATATAGGCGCGACTTGATTCAAACTCAATCTCCCTGGTAGCAGCCAACGCCTCTGGTAACAATTCCGGCAATTTATCACTCAAACTTCCCAGTACTTCGGCGCGATTCTCCTCATCCTGAATTTCCCTGGCAGCAGCCACAGCCTCTGGTAACAATTCTGGTGGCAATTTATCAGCCAAACTACTTAGAATTCGAGCACGCCTAAACTCATCCTCAGTCTTTCTGGCAGTAGCTAGAGCCTCTGGTAACAATTCTGGCAATTTATCAGCCAAACTACCTAGTACCTGGGCGCGAAACTCCTCATCCTGAATCTCTCTGGCAGCAACCAGAGCCTCTGGTAACAATTCTGGCGGCAATTTGTCAGCCAAACTACTTATGGCATCGGCGCGATAGCTCTCAAAATGAATCTCCCTAGCAACAGCCAGAGCCTCTGATAATAATTCTGGTGGCAGTTTAACAGCCAAACTACTTATAATAAAGACGCGAAACTCTTCATCCTCAGCCCCCCTGGTATCAATCTCCCTAGTAGCAGCCAGAGCTTTCGACAGTGCTAATTCTTTTAACTTTGATGGCAAATGATTGGCTAGCTGTGTAAGCAAGTTTGCTTTCTGTGATGGATTCGAGCTTTGTATTGCGTAACTGAGTCCTTGCTCAGGAGTCCACATATTTTTTTCAACTAACGCAACCAGCAGCCCTACTGGTAAATCAACTCTTAAACTATTAAGGGATGCAATAATTAAAGCATAGCGACACTGCAACCCAATAACTTGAGCCAAGGTTGTTTCAGTCCAGGAGTTTTCTGCCAATTCCCAAGCACGAACAACATCAGTTACAAAATTGGCAGTTTGTGACAAGCGATCGCAAGCTTCGTACCAACCATTACCTCCTGTTTCTGAATCTTCTCGTAATAATTCGTGAATTTCTTCTACCTTTTGAGCCTTGGACAAATGCCAAACTAAATGCTGATGGATATACCCGTCATTGGGTAAGGTATGCCAAAGATTTTTAGAGGTTTTATTTCGATAAGTCTCCAAAAAAGTAGCGTGAGCAGAGGCTAAAGTTATACCCAAACCCGATAGATTATCTTCATCCTCTGAGTTTGGTGGAGCAGTCAACAAATTACGTGCTAAGTCATGAAATAAGTCATGTAAACGGTACGTTGGTGTCCCATCTTTTAAAGGAACTCCAGGCGATAAAACTGCTTTATTTTCTAAGTATTCCAATGTCTTAGCAGCATCATATATATCCATTTTCCATAGAGTCGCTGCCATCATCTTAGTGATGGTAACATTTTTCGGTAATACCCCCAACCAAGAAAAATGCTCCTGCTCTTCTTTAGGCATTCGCTTGAGACTCAAATTTAATGATGCTGTTAAGCACAAGCGTTTTAAAATGGTTTCATCAGTAATTTCTTCTGCTTTTGGTCGATTAAGATTTTTTAATCGCGCTACCTCTTGCTGAAAATCCTCTAATAATTGAGTCCAAGTTGTACAACTGGCGATTTCAGCAGCTACCAATGACAACGCCAAAGGGAAATAACCAACGGATGAAGCTAAATCTTGCGCTGGCTGATATTCTATAGCAGTAATCGCGCGTCCTAATTTTTTAGTTAGCAGTTCCATTGCTTGGGATGGTTCCATCACATCCAAACAACATGGGGGGTTAGCTCCGAGAGCTTCGGCGATTTCTGCATCGCGGGTTGTTACCAAAACTTGACAGCTAGCTCCACCAACATTAAATGCTTGTGCATCCTCTATATTCCAAACATCGTCTATTATTAGCAGCACAGCTTTTTCATACAACAATGTACGCAGTTGATTGGAAGTTGCTTCCACACTGATGGGTTTAAAGTTGTAGTCCCCCAATGCTTGTACCCAAGCACTAAGCAGCGATAAAAGATTAGGCTGTTGACCTAAAGTTACCCAGAGAATCCCGTCACAAAAATGAGCTTGCACCTCTTGGTCATGTGCTAAAGCCATTGCCAGGGTAGATTTACCAACCGCAGCCAAGCCATCAATAGCTGTCACGACCAAAGCACCTACATCTGATGAATTTTTCAGCAGACGAGTTTTTAACTCTCGGCTGTATTCGAGACGTTCTACATAATAATTTGGTAGAGATGGTGCAAGTAAGGTATCAATCATCTTGTATATTACTGGCTTTTACAGCTTTTGATTGACTAGATATCTCCAAAAACGCTCAAAGCCTTTATGTTCTTCTAAAATTAATTTTACTTTAAGCAAGGTCATAAGTTATGCTCTCATCATCTTCTATACCAATAAATCATTTAGGATTGCTATAATTCGCCATTGCAAAGCAAAAATTGAGCAACTTGATTAATCTAGTAACCGCAGATAAATTTGTATTTATCTAGGTAGAGCATATTTAGGTTTAGCTACCAATTCTTTAAATTTATGTTGATTAGCAAATTGTATTAGTCCATCCATACATTCTGTAAAGCTATCAAAAACATAATCTACTAGAATTAAGGCTTTAGCTTTCTGTTCTGCACTTAATTCAATATTGAGCAGACAATTTTCATTGGCAAATTGAAAATGCTCATTTTCTACATTTACATGGTGCTGACTAATGTAAAAACATTTTTTATTTTTTACAGCTTGTAATTCATCACCAACCTGCGCCATTGCGCGTTGGGCGGTACTTCCTGTAGCTTCTATTGCGGCAATAATCACTATTTTTAGTAAGATGTCATTTTCATAACGACACATTGCTACTAAATTATTAGATAGACGGCGCGTTTTGATAGTTTTTTCACTCCAAATAAATTTGAGAAAGTCACTGAAGCGCATTACCTGATCAATTCCCAGGGTATCTAAATCTCTGAGATACCATTTCCAGTGACTACCATCTTCTACTGACTGCTGGTTAATGATTTTTTGGAGTGGATGATCACTCAACTCATCTTTGAGAATATCATTATTTAAATCTTTAAAGCTCATAGCAAAATGAGCTAAACAAGGAAACCAGACTAATCGCTGTTCCGGGTCTATTTTACTATTGGTTAAAAATTGAAAAAACGGTAATTCAGAAAACTTTTTTTCTTGGTGTTTAATATATTCTAAAACATCTTGCATACTATCAACCTATGATTTGTAATCAGGAATCTAGGCAATAAAAATTTAGTTGAATCTTGAGCAAGTTCAACAATATTAGGAACACATAAATTATTGTAGAGACATAAAAAACAGCATCTCTGCAATATTTATCAATTCCTAGTTCAATTTGGAATTGAGATGATTTGTTTGTATAAACTTTACACAGTTAAGTAGGCTTTAAGCTTGAAGAAGTTTAGTTGGATGATTAAGTAGTGATTAACCGTCTAGAGTAAATATAAATAATAGCTGAGAGAAAAATCAAGCCTGTTCCCGTAAATTCATGTATTTTTTACAAATACTCCCAGGAATGTACTTAAGTAAATCACACAGTTCATCTTGATGATGACGTGCAATCATAGCATTACCAAGGAAATCTACATTCTTGGTTAATCTATTTCTGTGAGTGAAGTTTGTGTAAAGTTGGTGTAAAAATATATACGTAAAATCGGATTGACAAGCTTAATCAAATGTAATCAACCGTATGAGCAATCTGCATCTCAACCATGTATAATCTCAAGCAATACGGACTAATCAATAATACAAACGCCAAGTTTAACTTAAACTACTAAAAATTTTTTATAAATCTAAGGCTATGATTTCTCAAGATTATGATGTCTATGCTGTCGATGAACTGCTTAGAAAAATCAGAATTAAGGAAAGTCAATTAAAAATTGCTCAAGCATCAAATCTGCTTTATACTTCGGAAGCATTAAACCATCAAATTTTAGAATTACGCCGTCAGCTATCTGAGGCAGAAGACCCAGAAATTAAAGCGTTGATGAGTTTATTGGAAGATTAAGGTTGACTTGGGATGTTAGGGGAGAAGGGGGACAAGGTAGACAATGGAGACAAGGGAGATATTGGAGTATTCTGAAAAGTCTTTTGGTGTGGTTTGTCTTAATACTATGTTGACGCAGAGACGCAATTAAACTGCGTCTCTACTATGACCCGTTTTACGTGTGAATGAACCGAAGTTAGACTTTTTTCAGCCAGCTAAACATTGCCCGTAGGTCTTTACCGACTACTTCAATGGGGTGTTCGGCTTCTTGACGACGCATAGCGGTAAATCCTGGTTTACCGGATTGATTTTCTAAAACGAATTCACGGGCGAATTGTCCTGATTGAATTTCGCGGAGAATTTTCCGCATTTCGGCTTTGGTTTGTTCGTTAACCACTCTGGGGCCGCGAGTGTAGTCACCATATTCGGCGGTGTTGGAGATGCTATCGCGCATTGTGGCTAAACCGCCTTCTACAACTAAGTCAACAATTAATTTAACTTCGTGCAGACATTCAAAATAAGCCAATTCGGGCTGATAACCAGCTTCGACTAAGGTTTCAAAACCAGCTTTGATTAAGGCACTCAAACCACCACATAATACGGCTTGTTCGCCGAACAAATCAGTTTCGGTTTCTTCGCGGAAGGTGGTTTCGAGGACACCAGCACGAGTACCGCCAATACCTCTAGCGTAAGCCATAGCGCGATCGCGTGCCTGACCACTAGCATTTTGATAAACCGCAAACAACGCAGGTACGCCTTGTCCTTGTTCATAAGTCCGGCGCACTAAGTGACCAGGGCCTTTGGGTGCTACCATAACCACATCTACGTCAGCAGGTGGTACAACCTGCCCAAAGTGAATGTTAAAGCCGTGGGCAAACGCTACTACATTTCCAGCTTCTAAATTAGGTTCAATTTCGTTTTTGTAAACTGTTTTCTGTACTTCATCAGGTAACAAAATCATGATGAAGTCAGCCGCTTTGGCTGCATCGGCAACATTTTTCACGGTTAAGCCAGCAGCTTCAGCTTTTTGTGCTGACTTACTGCCAGGATATAGCCCCACAATCACATTCAAACCGCTATCTTTTAAGTTCAGGGCATGAGCATGACCTTGGGAACCATAGCCGATAATAGCAATAGTTTTTCCAGCCAAAAGGTCTAAATTGGCATCTTCGTCATAGTACATCCGGGCCATAGAAGCATCTCCTGTCAGCAAGCATCACAATTATTTATAGGCAGGTTTTTGATCTTACCGTAAATTGTGTAACCACAGATAAGCTCCGAAGCATGAAAATTTCTCTGTAATCCTCAGAATACAGAAGTCAGGCGTGTTCGCATTTGGTATTTAATATGTGAACACAAAAGACAAGGGAGACAAGGAAGACAGGGTAGACAAGGGAAACAAGGAAGAATGATTTTGATAAATCATTTAAGATTGCTATAACTCGTAGTTTGAAACTATGAGCATCTGCCTCTAGTAAAACAATTTATTAATCATTCTGACTTCTGACTCCTAAATTCTTCCCAATCAATAGTTATCTTGGGATTTTTTTAGTTGTGTCTGGATTAATTTGCTGCCATATTCCTAGTCGTTTATTTTGAGCATTGGCTTGGGCAATTAAATATTGAGTTTTAGTTTCTGAGCAGTAGTAGATAGTATCTTGGTCAATAACTGCGTTACCTTCGGCAACTAAGCGGAGATTGACTGATTGATTATCTACGAAGATTTCGCCTGTAATGCGATCGCCTTCATCTTCTGTAACTCTTCTAATCACTACAGGACTACCTGCTGGTAATAATTGGTTGAGTTTCTCGGTTGCTGCTAGATTATCTGGTTTTTTTGTTGCGGGTAAATTAATACAAGCAAGTTTTACTGTCTGAATTTGTCCTGTATCATTTTTAACGGTAATTATATTGCTATTGCCGACATTCAGCACTGTCGCTAGAACTAAAAGTAACTCTACAAAATTCATCTTTTAAAAATAGGTATTTTTTTACACCATATTTTCGAGTGTATTTTACTTGTCGGGTAGCTCCTGTGATTTGTCTCACATAGACAGATTCAGCAAAATACTGGTTACATAAATTGCAACAAATCCAATAATAAAACTTTCCTCGGTAATACTGAAATTAATTTCATCTTTCCGAGGTCGAATTATGACTTTTGATTTACCATTACCACGCAAATCAACCTTACTTGTGGGTGCTTTACTAGGAGGGGTTGTTTTTACTAGCTGTGCTGCTCAAGATTTTTCTACTAAATCATTACCGCCAATTGCCAGCCAAGAGCAAGCTGCACCAACGGCTAATAATCTCGTCGCCCAAGCAGAAGCAGCACCAGTCACCAGGGCGCGTCCCCAATTAATCAAAAAAGCCACAATGACAATTGTGGTGAACTCTGTCGAAAACAGCATTAATGCAGTTTCACAGATTATTGCAAAACAGCAAGGTGATTTGATTGGGTTAAATGAAATGCAGCCCACAAAACAAAATTTCCGTCACACTGCATCTATACAGTTGCGAGTGCCGCAAAACTTATTAGAACCGACCTTAGAAGAATTAGCTAAATTAGGTACAATCGAAAGTCGTAATATTACAGCCGAGGATGTAGGCGATCGCTTGGTGGATATCCAAGCTAGATTAACTAATCTCCGCAAAACCGAAGTAAATTTACAAAAAATTATGGACAGGGCTGGTTCTGTGCGCGATGTGTTGAGTGTTGCTCAAGAACTCAGTCGAGTCCGAGAATCTATTGAGCAAATTGACGCTCAACTCAAAAGCTTGCAAAATCAAGTCGCCTACTCCACCATTACCTTAAATCTAGAAGCAGCTGTATCTAGTAACAGTCCCCAACGTGCGCTAGGTTCACAAATTCAAGAAACTTGGAATAATTCGACTCAATCTCTAGGCAGCTTGACTGTTGGGCTATTAAAGTTAGGTATATGGTTAATAGTCTACACCCCTTATTTGTTGATTTTAGCTGCGGGTGTCTACGGTTTTCTCCGTTGGCGACGCACTCGTGAACTCCAACGCTAAGGACAAATTGTGAGAAAGTGGGGAAAAGCAGAGTGTTGATCACAAGAAATCATGAGTGCGATCGCATAACAAAATTAAGCATCACTCACTCGTGCCTTGATTAGCTGCTCTAACTGTTTGAGATCCTGCTCATTGAGTCCGCCGCTTTGTCGAATTACACCAGGTTCATTTTGTAGTCGTGCCATATATATCCGTAAAGCTTCTTCATCCTCACGGTGAGTTAGAACATAAGTTCTGAGTTCTTTTCGACTCATTTTTTGAAAGTCAGGCTTCAGTGTCATCATCAAACTCCCAGTGTCTTTGAAGTGACTGGCATTGTAGAGAAACTTGGAACAATTCGACCCAATCTCTAGGCAGCTTGACTGTTGGGCTATTAAAGTTAGGTATATGGTTAATAGTCTACACCCCTTATTTATTGATTTTAGCTGCGGGTGTCTACGGTTTTCTCCGTTGGCGACGCACTCATACACCAGGAGAAACTAGAAATTAAGAACCTGACTCTTTCATGGGATTGTACCGCGTAACACGAAATAATGAGCCAGATGAATGCCAAGATCAAAAAAGCAAGCCCTAGGGTATTGAAAGTACTATGCCAGAAATCCACCAATCTATTGCACAGCACTACCACGAACGTACTAAATATGACCCTCAAACCCTAGCCGCGAAAAATCAGAGGCTAGACTGGGCTAAACAGCCAGTACCTTTTAAAGAGTATAAAATTGGCTCGGTTTTTGATCTGAAACCTTACCTGCAAGAATCGTTAGAACCCTTGGCTGCTCAAGCAGATGCAGGGTGGTGGCAAAGACTGTCTCGTTTACTGTTTCGGAGTTACGGGTTAACTGCCAGAATGCCTTCTATGGGTAGCGCAGTTTATTTGCGTTCTGCGCCTAGTGCTGGTGGGTTATATCCCGCAGAGGTGTATGTAGTTTCTCGCGGTACACCCATGCTCCCCGCCGGACTTTATAACTATCAGTGTCGCACTCATTCATTGATGTTGTATTGGGAAAATGATGTGTGGCGAGCTTTGCAAGATGCTTGTTTTTGGCATCCGGCGTTAGAAGGTACGCAATTGGCAATTGTGGTGACTGCGGTTTTTTATCGTTCGGCTTGGCGGTATGAAGACAGAGCTTATCGGCGAATTTTTCTGGATACAGGGCATTTGTTGGGGAATATTGAGTTAGCAAGTGCGATTACTGATTACCGTCCCCACTTGATTGGCGGTTTTGTTGACGATGCGGTTAATGATTTATTGTATATTGATCCGCAGCAAGAAGGTGCGATCGCAGTTTTGGCGATGGCAGACTTATTAGATATTCAGCAAAATTTGTCTACCGGATGCACCGCTTTACCTTCCGCCACAGAAACTAAATATCCCCCCATCCCTGA
Source organism: Anabaena sp. FACHB-83 (assembly GCF_014697485.1). Classification (NCBI taxonomy): domain Bacteria; kingdom Bacillati; phylum Cyanobacteriota; class Cyanophyceae; order Nostocales; family Nostocaceae; genus Anabaena; species Anabaena sp. FACHB-83. Next base: position 94,509 of record NZ_JACJRY010000007.1, read on the forward strand.
TGGTGAGTTGCTGAAATATTTCCATCGTCACACCCAAATTCAATCAGGTATTACTGGTAAGTTGAATTTACCAGCAGTGAAACAAGAAAGGTCTTTGGAAGACAAATATAATTTCCCTTTCTGTCTGAAAATTCCCACCGCTACCACACCAATTGACTGGGGGATAAATCTCTCCAGTTTAGAAGCGACTATCCATAAGCGTCGTTCTACTCGTGCTTATAGTGGTGATGATTTAACCTTTGATGAACTCAAAGCTTTATTAGATTTTACCTACCAGCCCCAAAATTACATCGACCAACATCTTGACCGGAATCCCGACTACTTTGACCTCAATTTAATTGAAACATTTATTGCCGTGAGTGGAGTCAAAGGCTTGGAATCTGGCTGTTATTATTACGCGCCCAAAGCCCAAGAACTGCGCCAGATTCGGTTTAAAAACTTCCGGCGGGAATTACATTATCTGTGCTTGGGTCAAGATTTAGGCAGAGATGCGGCGGCGGTTGTCTTTCATACCGCAGACCTGAAAGCCGCTATTGCTCAGTATGGCGATCGCGTTTATCGTTATTTACACATGGATGCTGGGCATTTGGGTCAACGCTTAAATTTAGCCGCAGTCCATCTCAATTTGGGCGTGAGCGGTATTGGTGGTTTTTTTGATGACCAAGTAAATGAAGTTCTGGGTATTCCTACAGATGAAGCTGTTCTCTACATTACTACGTTAGGAAGACCAAGATAAAACAACAGGACTGACGATATTTCCGCCGCGAGTGCAACGACGAGATCGACTGCACTCTGCGGTAAGTCATCAGGACTTACCCACAAAGATGATCAAATTGGGTGTAAGGGTTTTAAATACTTACACCCTCATACCCTCAATACGGTTCGGTTAACAAATATCTGTTGAGGTGAGCAGGGGGGCGGAGGAGCTTCAGGTGCAGGGGAGAGCGTACCTTCCTTCCCCCTTTCACCCCTTTCACCCCTGCACCCTGTTCTAAAACCTTATTTTTTCGTTTTTTTGCGTAAGTCCTAACCATAACAAGTGTGTAGTCGGATATGATTAGGACTTACGCACCAAGATTGTCTGTGGAGATTGGGTTTAGGGGTGAAAGGGTATGGGGTGTAAGAGTTTTAGATACATACACCCCTATACCCCTACACCCTTGATTTTTCGTCTTACTACGTAAGTCCTAATGATATCACTTGACATAAAATATAGTGGTAAATGTCCAGCCAACAAAGACCAAAGTTTTTCTCAAAACTCAATATGATTCATATAGTTGGAATAACCGATGCTTTAAATATCACTTTATAATTATGGATGATGATTTCATATTTACTAACAATCCTTCTCCCATTTGGATATACGATAGCCAAAGCTGGCAATTTCTAAATGTAAATGGGGCGGCGATTAGTAAGTATGGTTATTCAAAAAAACAATTTCTGCAAATGCAAGTTACTGACTTGTATCATGCAGAATATCAACCGATTTTATTAGATATTATTAGGAATCATCACAATCAGCTAAGTTTTAATTTTCAATGTCAACATCGTTGTTGTGATGGCAAATATATTGATGTTGAAATCTTTACATACTCCATAGAATATCAAAAGAAAAATGCTCATTTAGTTTATATTCAAGATGTTAGCCGGGAGAAAAAAATAAAGCATCATCTCCTAGCAGCAGATTTTCCAACTCCTGTGCAAGATGGTCGCCTTTTAAAAACATCTTGGACTAATTGTCAAATGATTGCTATCTGTCAAGATATCACCAATTATAAGCAAACAGAACAGGCTTTAAAAACTCAGTTAGCACGAGAACAATTAATGCGAACTGTAGTCCAAAGAATTCACCAATCTTTGAATTTACAAGATATCCTCAATGCTACAGTGCAAGAAGTACGACATTTACTGCAAGTAGAGCGGGTGATTGTTTATCAATTTGCGCCTGATAAGAGTGGTAAAGTCGTTGCCGAGTCAGTGGAGGCGGGGTGGAGAGAATCTTTAGGTGTCCAAATTGAAGATACTTGTTTTCAAAGTGGGGCAGGCGTAGATTATTATTATGGGCGGAAACGAGCGATCGCCAATATTTACACAGCCGGACTGACAGATTGTCATATTCGACTGTTAGAGCAATTTGAAGTCAAGGCTAACTTAGTTGTACCAATTTTAGTAGAAGTCGGTGGCAACAATACTAGCTCTCGACTTTGGGGCTTGCTGGTTGCACATCAGTGTTCTCGTACAAGACAATGGGAAGACAATCAACTAGACTTGCTGGATCAACTTTCAGTGACAATTGCGATCGCTATTCAACAATCTAGTATATTTCAGCAAGCTCAAACAGAATTAGCAGAACGGCAAAAAGCCGAAAGCGAATTGCGGAGTGCTTTAGCTGAAAAAGAAATTCTCTTAAAAGAAGTACATCATCGTGTCAAAAATAATTTGCAAATCGTTTCGAGTTTATTAGAACTCCAATCTCAGACTCTCATCGATCCAGAAGTAATTAGAGTTTTTCAAGATAGTCAAAATCGCATTGATTCCATTTCCTTAATTCATAAAAACCTATACACTTCCCCCAACATCGGACAATTAGATGTAGTTGATTATATCCAAAGTTTAGCAACTAGCATTTTAATATCTTACCAAAATGGGCTAGAGAGAATAGAATTAAAAACTGATATTTCCCCCATTAGTCTCAATATTGATCAAGCGATCGCTTGTGGTTTAATCCTTAACGAATTAATCTCTAACTCCCTCAAACATGCCTTCCCCAAGGATCAGAAAGGTATTATCACTATTACCCTAGAAAAAAATCATCATCATATCAAAATGTCTATTCAAGATAATGGTGTTGGGATACCCAATGATTTAGATTGGAGAAATAGCAATTCTTTAGGTCTATCTTTAGTATCTGACTTAGTTACAGAACAGCTAGAAGGCAGCATTACTTTAGAACGTAATCACGGTACAGTGTTTACTATCCAATTTCCCCAGTTCACTTTGGAGTAATATAGGAATCATAAAAAAATTCTCTTTCCTACTCTCTTACTTCCAGCCTGCACAGATAATATCAAACATCAAACCAGATTCATATATTTCTAATGGAGCCAGTGAAAATTTTAGTTGTTGAAGATGAAGTCATAGTTGCTAGAACCATTGCTAACCAACTAAATCAACTAGGATATACAGTCATCGGTACAGCTTCTTCAGGACAAGTTGCTATTGCTAAAGCCTTAGAAGGTAAACCAGAATTAGTGTTAATGGATGTCATCTTAAAAGGTGAGATGGATGGAATTACCGCCGCATCTCACATTCGAGAGCAGTTAGATATTCCGGTAATATTTCTCACGGCTTATGGTGATAATCAGACAGTACAGCGAGCTAAAACTACTCAACCATTTGGCTATATCATTAAACCTTTTACACCCAAAGATTTGCGGATAGCCATTGAAATTGGTTTATTAAAACATCAATTAGAACAGGACTTAAGAGAAAATCGAGATAGATTAGCTACTCTTTTAAACTCTATGAGTGATGCTGTCATTGCCACAAATGAACAAGGAATTGTGACATTTATTAACCCAGCAGCAGAGTCGCTAACAGGTTGGAAACAAACAGATGCTTTGGGTAAAGACATATCTAAAATTTTGCAGCTAGTTGATGAAGTCACCGAAACTTCTGTAGAAAACCCTGTGACTAGAGTTTTAAGGGAACAAAAGGTTGTCTATTTAAATGACTTTACATCATTAATTACAAAAGATGGCTCTAGAGTGCCTATTGGAGATAGTGCTTCTCCGATTATGCGACATCCTGGGCAAATCAATGGTGTCGTAGTGGTATTTTGGGATCTCAGCGAACGGCGACAAACACAATTACTCGAACAAGCATTGCTAAAAGAGCAAGAAGTTAACCAACTAAAATCCTTATTTATTTCTACGGTTTCTCATGAATTTCGGAATCCGTTAAGTGTGATTCAATCTTCAGTAGAATTGATTGAACTGCAAGGGGAAAATTTAACGGTAGAAAAAAGAAATACTTATTTAAACCGAATTAGTAATGCAGTGCAATCCATGAAACAACTCATGGAAGATGTGCTGTTTATGGGGAAAGCAGATGCAGGTAAATTGGAGTGTCATCCTCATCATCTAAATCTCGATGAATTTTGTCGAGAATTGTTAGCTGAATTTACGATGATTCATCCTACGGGCGCAGAAATTATTTATAACTGCCAGAGCGATCGCACCGATGCCTTGATGGATGAACAATTATTACGTTACATATTTACAAATTTACTCAGTAACGCTATTAAATATTCTCCCCCAGGTGAAAACATCTTATTTAAGTTAACTTGCGACTTAATTCATCAAGTAGCTATCTTTTGCATTCAAGACCAAGGAATTGGCATCCCCGAAGCTGATCAAGCCAGAATATTTGAATCATTTTATCGAGCTTCTAATGTCAAATCCATTCCAGGTACAGGCTTAGGATTAGTCATTGTGAAAAAGTGTGTAGAAGCACATCAAGGAGAAATTAGCATTCACAGTCAAGCTGGTGTTGGTAGCACATTTACAGTAACTTTGCCATTAAATTGTTCATCTCATAGAGATGATCAAGCATAATTTAGACATATACCAGAAGGCAGGAGGCAGGAGGCAGAAGACAGGAGTAAATATTACCAAATCTTCATTTACTTCAAGAGCAATTTATCTTTAAAATCTACATTTGGGGGCAAACTAAAAGAAGTCAGATCATTAAAAATTGTGTTTTCTATGAGCCAGAAATGTCCTACTTCCAAAACTTGTGCTTGTTGTCATCTTGCACGTTGCCAAAGCCAGGAAGCAGGCAGAATTTTTCTCTGGTTTCCTGTTTCCCATACCTTAACAAAAGTCACAAATTACTTGCAGCAGTCTGAGCTAAAGTATGAACTCATGCAAGAGCGTCCGGGGTTAAGTGTAGACTGTAAACCCGGACAAGCCCAGGAAATTGCTCGAAAACTAGCTAAACTTTTAGCGCCAAGAGAGTTGCAAGAGACGCAAGTTTTGTTTATTCGCGGTGCTATTCAACCGCAACTGCAAGACTTTAGTGATATTGTTTCATTACAACGCTTCATTAAGTTTAATCAATCTGACTGGCTAGTAGATATGCTGGCCAAAGAACAATTCACGAGTTACTTTCAACCAATTGTTTCAATTCAGAATACGTCCCAAGTTTATGGATATGAGTCGCTGTTACGTGGCTTAGATGAACAAGGTAATTTATTGTCAATAGAACCAATATTAGAATTAGCAACAGAAGCTGGACTGATACCCCAATTAGACCGACTGGCTCGCCTCAAAAGCATCACGGAATTTAGCCGTCATCAAGTCAACGGGAAAATTTTTATCAATTTTTCACCCACAGCATTGTATGACCCCGTTTCTTGTCTCCGTAGTACAGTCGCCGCAATTGATCAAGCAGGTATTTCCCATGAACGGGTTGTTTTTGAAGTTGTCGAGTCAGATAATCCTCAAGATTTAGCTCACCTCAAAGCCGTATTGCAATTTTACCGAGATTCAGGGTTTTCAGTTGCCTTGGATGATCTTGGCTCTGGTTATTCTGGTTTGAACTTGTTGCATCAGCTACGCCCAGACTTTATCAAGTTAGATATGGAGTTAATTCGAGATGTGCATCAAGATTTGTATAAAGCTTCAATTACCGAGAAAATTTTGGAAATTGCCCAAAAGTTAAATATCTATACCGTTGCCGAAGGAATTGAGTGTATTGAAGAATTAAATTGGTTAAGAGAAAGAGGCGCGACTTTTGCTCAAGGCTATTTAATTGCTAAACCTCATCCTGAACCTGTGACGATAACTCCGCACTTTGATGCGATCGCCTTAAGTTTAGCATCGGTGGATGATCAACCAATCAAGCAGCAGGTAAAACACCAAAGTGAGTCTGAACGCATTGTTGCTGCTGTCACCCAGCGTATCCGCAAATCTTTAGAGTTAAACGAAATTTTGCAAACCACAGCCGATGAAGTGCGACAATTGTTTGCTGTAGACCGAGTGGTAATTTATCGCTTTGAACCAGACTGGAGTGGGTTAGTCGCTGTCGAGTCTTTAGCACCAGGTTGTATGTCTTTGTTGGGATGGAATGTGATGGATACTTGTTTTCTTTCCACCCGCGCCGATTATTACCAGCAAGGCAATACCAGAGCAATTGAAAATATAGAAAATGAAGGACTATCACCTTGTCACATTCAACTGTTGCGGAAGTTACAAATTCGGGCAAACTTGGTTGTACCGATTCTGCAACAAGAGCGTTTATGGGGATTATTAATTGCTCATCAATGTAGTAGTACTAGACAATGGCGGCAATCGGAGATTAATTTATTTAACCAGTTAGCCGAACAAGCTGCGATCGCCATTCACCAATCGGAACTCTACCATAAATTACAAAAAGCAAACCAAGAATTACAGCGTCTTGCGGCTTCTGATGGTCTGACTCAAGTAGCGAATCGGCGCTGCTTTGATGACACACTTAACAACGAATGGCAAAGATTAGCCAGGGAACAAGCTTACTTATCTTTAATTTTATGTGATGTCGATTGTTTTAAACTCTACAACGATACTCATGGACATCTGGCGGGAGACGATGCTTTAAGAAATGTTGCCCAAGCAATTTCTCAGATCATTAAACGCCCTGCGGATTTAGTAGCTCGCTATGGCGGCGAAGAATTTGCCATTATTTTACCTTATACCAATGCTGAAGGTGCGATCGCAGTTGCCACAGAAATTCAAACTCATATCCGTGCATTGCAATTGCCACATCCCAAGTCTGAAGTCAATCAATTCATTACCCTTAGTCTCGGTGTCGCAACCATCATTCCCAATCATCAATCGTCCCCTGCAACCTTAATTGCTGCTGCTGATCAAGGACTGTATCAGGCAAAAGCCCAAGGGCGAAACTGTATAGTACAGATTGACTGTGAAAGATGCTAAGGTCAATTAAAATTTGAGGTTCAATTTATCATAATTCGAGAGCCTTCAGGAGATTTTTCTACTTTGATTTGTGTTCCTAACTGTTCTCCTAGCGCAGAAACATGAGTAATCACACCTACTAATTTATCTTGTTCACCCAATGACTGTAGAATACTTGAGACGCTTTGGAGAGTTTCTGCATCTAATGTTCCAAAGCCCTCATCTATAAACAAACTGCCTAACTTAGCTCCTCTTGACAGCCTTTCTGAGAGTGCTAAAGCCAAAGATAAAGAAGTCGCAAAAGTTTCCCCACCGGATAATGTTTGTATTCGTCTTGGTTCGCCACCGCTCCAATTATCTTCTACAGAGTATTTTTTATCAGCATATTTCAAGGCGTAGCGATGTTCTGTCAGTTCCTTTAAAAATACTGTTGCTTGTTCTACTAACTCCTGCTGAAAATTCTGGAGAATATACTCTTGAAAGCGATCCGATTTTAACTCTTTGGATAAGATACGATACGTTTCTAAATCTTCCTGTTTCGCAGATAATCGAAGTTGTAATGTTGCTGATTCTGCTTGTTGTTCTTCAGCTTTAGTAATCCAAAGTTTTAAATTATTATATTCATCTTGTGTTTGCTTACGCTTTTCTTCGGTATTCACAACAGATTGCTCATGCTGGGCAATTATTTCTGGATTTGTGATCTGATCGCCGATTTCATTAGTTTCCTGGATAATCAGAGTTTCTAACTTAAGTTTTTCATTGTCATATTTTGTAATTTGTCCCTGCCACATATTTTGTTGTTCCGGTGATGCTTTACTCGCCTCAAAACCTGCTTCTGTCAAATTTTCTAATGACAAGCGAGTTTGCCATTCAGTTTCTATGCTTAATTTTTCAGTGGAAGCTAAATCAAAGTCTTCTCGTGCTTTTAAATCATTTTGTTGAGCCTGGATAAATTCATCATTGGCAGTTCTAAAAAACTTATCGGCTTGCTGAAGACGCTCGTCTAAATCGTGTTTAGCTTGTTCTAGTTTTCGGGATAAATTATCGTAAGTATCGCCATCAGTAAGTTGTGATAATTTCTCTACAGTTTCCTGAAGTTGTGTTTGTTGGTGTTCTACTTCACTGAGTGCGTCTTGATGCTGGGCTTGGGTATCTGATAACTTATTTTTTGCAAAGTTTAAATTTTGTTCACTGGCTTTAAATTCAACATCTGCTTTGTCTTTTTTACTTAAATATTCTTGATATTTAGTATTACTTTCTTGTAATTCTTTGTATTCATGCTGAAGTGCCTTAATATCCCATTTATCTATTTTTAAGATAGCAGTAATTTGTTGGTTTTCTGCCTGTAAATCTGCTTCTTTATCGGCTAATATTTGGCGGTATTCAGTTTCTTGTTTTTTCAGTTCTTCTATTGTGGTTGCAGCTTTAGTTTTATCATCAGCAGCTTTTTGACGGTTTTGTTCAGCCATGCGAACGCGTCTCTCTAATGCTTGGATATCCTGTGAAGCTTCTAGTTGTGGTAACAAGTGGTCTTCTGAATATACTCCGCCACAAACTGGACAATCATCACCAGTATGGAGCATGGCACGTAAAGCAGAAGCATGATTTTTTTGCCTTACAGTATCTAATTTAACCCGAATTTGCTCACATTCTTCTAGGTATTTTTGCAGACTTAAAATAGTAGACTGATAGTTATCATCAGCCGTTGTTAATTGTTGAGCAATTTGTTGTAATTTTAAGCGATCGCTGTCAACTTGCTTTTGAAGACCTTCCCATTTAATTAATAATGGCGAGGCTTGTTTAAGCTGTTCTAGTCTTGTACCACCAAGTGAATATTGAGTAAGTTCATTATTTGCTTTAGCCAATATCTGTTTTTTCTCAGTTAATTCAGCTTCAGCCTTCGCTACAGCTTTACTAGCTTCAGTTACCAAATTAGATTTGTCTGCTAAAATTTTTTTGAACCGTTTGAGTTCCTCGCTCAATTTACAACGTTGTTCTTCATAAACTTTGCCGGCATTAAGCGCAGCTTCTCGCTGTTTTAACTGTGGTGTTATCTCAGCCTGATAGGCTTGTACTTGACTTAAATTATCCTGCTGAATTTTCAAAGCTGATTCTTTATCAATCAAAGCTTTGGCAGCATTCTTGGCGGCAGTTTGGGTGCTATGATAACGAGTACGTGCAGAATTGACTGATGTGTAAATAGCTGATAAGCGATCGCAAACTCGCGCTTGCTCTAATTGCCGTTTTAAATCACTTATTTTTGTAGCCTGTTTGTTTAATGCCTCAAGTTGCTGTTGTCGCTCTGCTAAAATTTGAAGACACTGCAATAATCTTTTTTCTGCTTCTAAAACTGTTTTTGCATTGGCAATGGCTGTATTTAATTGAGGTAGTTCTTGTTCTAAAATATGATAACGGTTGCGCCAAGAATTTAGTTCAACATCCGATGTTAAATTTAAAGTTTTCAATCGTTCTTCGATTGCCTTGCACTCCCCTTCAAGAAGATTGGCTTCCTTCTCCGCCTGTTGACGCATATCTTCTAAAATTTGGTAGCCAGTCAGTTTTCGTAAAATTTCTCGGCGTTCCGTAGCTTCACTTTTAAGGAATTTATCGAATTGTCCTTGAGGTAAAAAGATAACTTTGGTAAAAGTATCAAAATTCATCCTCAAAATATTCTCAATTGCCGTATTAATTTCTGTCTCCCTTTGTTCTCCCAAAGGTTGCCAATCACCTTTAATTCGCTTTTCTAATTTGAAGTTAGTTTGCGATGTTTTAGCACGATATAGCCAGGAGCGAAAAACTTGATATTCAATATCATCTACTAAAAAACGTAATGATACTTGTAATCTTAAACTACCCTGACTCAATAATTCTTTGGGTTGAGTTTTACCACCAAATCTTGCCACCTTTCCATAAAGTGCTAAAGTCATGGCATCTAGCAAGGAAGATTTACCTGCACCAGTTGGGCCAGTAATAGCAAATAAATCTAATTTCTCGAAGGGAATCGTGGTCTGATTGCGAAAACTGGTAAAACCTTCTACTGTCAGTTCAAGTGGTCGCATCTTGGTTTTCCTTAATTTCTTTGTATAGTTGCTCAAACTTCGCCACAACAGCAGAATTTGGTGTTGTCTTTAATACATCTTGAAAATAGCGTTTAAATTCTTCTACTGGATCAAAATCTTCTCTGCTTACAGATTTTTCCTGATTTGGCTTAACTTCTGGATAACTTGGCTCAATTTGCAGCACTTTGTCACCACAAATTTTGCGAATTTTGTCAGCTAATCCCATTTGAGGTGTTTGTAGCTTAATAATCACCTTGAGATAACCAGAATAATCACGCAGAGGTTCTAGTTTTTCTTCGTAATCGCTCAGTTCACATTCGACTATCTGCAAAGGTTTTTGACAAGGAATAGATATAAATTGAGGTTTCGCGGGAGAACCTGGTTCAACATCAATCAGATAAAATCCCTTATCTTCCCCAACTTCACCAAAGTCTACTTGAATTAAAGAACCAGAATAGTATGTAGGAGCGGCAACAGGAATTTGTTGGGGTTTATGGATGTGTCCGAGAGCAATGTATTGAGCTTCAGCAGGTAGGCTTTGCCCAGCCAAGGCGTAGGTTTCTTTGGTGTGATGACGGGCTTCGGAATTGGCTAATCTCGCACCATCAATAGTGAGATGAGCCATGAAGATATTAACGCTGTCATCTTGAAAACCGCCCGCTAAATTGTTGAGGCATTTACTTAGCCTTTCTTTGTAGTTTCCTATTTGTTCCAACTCGTTCATTGTCCACAGATTCTCAACTGTTAACAGCCGTCTTTCCGAAGCAAAAGGCATAGCTGCAACGCGCAGTCTACCATTAGGGGTTTCCAAGCTAATCAAACCTCCCTGCTTTACATTACGAGGTTTACCTAGAATATGCACGCCAGCTAAAGATACAAGATTAGCTATGCCATCAAAACGGGAGGCGGAATCATGATTACCAGCGATCGCTATTGCGGGAATTTTGGCAGTTCGCAATCCTTCAAAAAACTGATATGCAACTCTCTCCGCCTCGGCTGGAGGGTTGGAAGTTTCAAAAATATCACCTGCGATTAATACCGCATCAACTTCTAATTCTTTGGCTTGTCGTAAAAGTTGCTGGAGAGCAAATTCAATTTCTGGGGTACGATCCTTGCCTTTAAGATGTCGCCCTAAATGCCAGTCAGATGTATGAATTAAACGCAAGATTCCTCCTAAAAACGATCAAAATCAGCTTCAATACTGGCGATTTCTGCTTGGCTCAAAAACACTTCCTCTTTGCGTGTCGCATAGGCAGGGAAGGGGAAATTCACCAAAATGGGCGCAGGAACTTCTGGTTGATGCACAAACATCGTGCCAGATTTAAGAAATAAGGCTCGTTTGCGACAAGAACCAGTGAGAAAGTTGTATTCAGGGCGTTCTGCTTCTGCGGAATCTAACCTACCTACAACACGGATAGCTGCTTGCCCAACAACACGCCGTTCAACTTCTGAAGCTGTTTGCTGTGCGCCAATTAATATGATTCCCAAAGAGCGTCCTCGTTCTGCAATGTCTACCAACAAATCTTTAATTGGGCTACGTCCATCGCGGGGGGCATATTTGTTTAACTCATCTAGGACGATAAAAACAACAGGCTCTCTTCCCTGTTTTTCTTTTTGAAAAAATAGTTTTTGTAGTAAAACACCCACAACAAATTTTTGGGCGCGGGCGGTAAGTTTGTGGATATCAGTTACAGTTAGTTGCGTATCTGAAGCTAGTGGATTGAGTTGATAGTTAGCAAGTTCATCTGGTGATAAATCACCTCGAATTAAATGGCTAACTTCACTACTAATACCGTATAAACGCCGAATCATTGCTTCTGCGGTAGCAGGTACATTTCGCCCTAACCAACGCCTATTTTCTTCTCTATCTTCATCATTGAGCAGTTTATCTTCTAAGAAGTCGATTAAATCTCTAAAACTTTTTATTTCTGTTTTACCTTCTTCTCCAAACGCTTCTACTTCTAAATGGGCTTGGAGTTTACGCCGCCGCTTTCTATCAATCTCGTCATTTTCTTCTGCTAGTCGTGCTAATCGTTCTTCTACAGTTGTTACTAAATAAGATAAATTCCCCCTGTCTAAATCTTCGCCTGTGAACAAAAAACGAAATAGGCGATCGCGGCACAGTTCCCGAATACTCCACAAATAGACTGATATCCCTTCAGAACGTTGTTCTAAATCAGAGTCAACCGTCCGAGAATCTTTTTTAGGAGCAGCACGAAAACTTGTACTTTTAAAAGGCTGTACTGGCAATTTTAAAATTTCATATTTACTTTGGTTTTTGCCATTAACAGAATTTCCATAAGTTTGATTAAGTTTATCTAAAAAGAATAAATCTTCGCCTTTAACATTAAAAATGAGTGCTTTTGTATTAGCTTTATAAGACCCTAAAACAGGAGAATTAAAAATAGAATATAACAAAAATAAAGCATAAGAAGTTTTAGTTGCGACTCCAGAAACACCGGAGATATTTACATGAGCGCCTTTCTCTCCATTAATAAATGAATAGTTAAAATAAGCTGCATTACCATTATTCATAATACCAGCCGGAATCGGGGTATCCATGCTGTCAAAATATAATGCCGATGCCAGTTGCTTATCTACGGCTAGGTAAACCTTATCGCCTGGTTGAGGCGGTAAATATTCTTCGGGTTCAATTCTGGTAACTTGAACGTGAGCAGTATATGAAATATTGACAGGTAAAGTTCCCTTTTTTGCTACTAATAAAGTATCAGTATCAAACTGCGCTCCTTCGTATTGAGTGCGAACATAATCAACCACGCCATAAAAATGAACAATTCCCTCACCATCAGGGCGTTTAGTTTCCACTGCTACAACATCATCTAGGCGTAAAACTTTCTCTGTGTCTACTGCTATCCAAAATTCCAAAGGAGTAGCTTCTTGAGTACCAAGCACATAACCAATTGCTTCAGAAGATGTCATTGATTTTTTCCAAAAGATGCTAAAAAGTTTTGTAATCGCCGCTTAATTAATGTTGCGTCACCCATACGTCTGCCTAATTCCCGTTCCAAAGCGCCAACAGGTGCAAGGTTTTGTGGTGCGCGGGGATCTCTTGATGGATGGGAAGCATAATAAGGGATTAAATGGCAAGTTTGATTTGCTATTTCTTTAGCTTTTTCTAAAGGTACTTCGCTAGATAATTCCAGCCGCACAATACCATATAAATCGTGATAACCAAGTTGTTGTGGTAAATGTTGAAAATCACCAGATTTTAAATACCATGAATACTGTGATCTATTTTGCAATTTAATTTTAAAAATAGGTGTGCGTTGTCCTGGCGATAATTTCCATAGTAGAGCAGCATATTTTTCAGGTAAGTATTGTCTGTGCATGGTCTTGATATAGCCCAAAGTAAAAACAGGCGATTCATTTCGCAATGAGCCATCCCGAATCACCAAAGTATCCGCATCTTTTATATCTAGTTTGCCTACTAACTCTTCTTCAGCTTTCAACATAGCTGTTTGGACAATTACTCCCCTTGCTGCTGGGGTATTGTCAAATTTACTGTTAAATGGTTCGTATGATAATGATTTTGCTTTGCTTCCCAAAGGGCAAGGAATGGTTGTTGATACAGCTTCTTGTTCGCCACTAAAACCCACAACTCGCTGAATATCAATTTGCTTTTCTAGATAACTCGCTTTGGGGATAGTTCTATCTACTACCACAGCACCTACAGCGATTGTGCCAAATACACCATAGATTATTGTGTTGCCATTGCTACCAACAATTGCAGCATCTAGCCGTCGCCGCCCGTCGATAAATATAAGTTTATAAGGTAGCGATCGCACCTGTTCAGGTTCAAAATTCTCCCAATCCTTAGAAGTCTCTACTGTAGGATCAACATCACTTTCTGATGGCGCAAGTTCTTCGCTGATTTGAATTGGCGGTTCATAGTCATTTCCCCAAGGTTCGAGGCGAAAGTTATGCGATCGCCAAAAGTCACTTACATCACTTTCCTCTAACATGACTTTTAGTTTTGCTCAGTAATTATTATGTTTTCAATATTACTCGCAATCAACTAATAGTTGCCAATAAATTCCCACTATTCACATGTTTGACTTTCGCCCACGTTACCTTGAGACAAATTTCATACTAAGTTGCGCTCAAACAGAATATTCCTAATATTCCTATTTCCTACTCTTCACTTCCTTCGCAATTTATATCTTTGAGAGCAAGTTAACCTCACAACTTTTCGGTCTATTCAAGTTCCACAACCACTGGTGTATGGTCGCTGGGTTGGGTTAATTTTCTGGGGTTCACATCAATAATGCAACTTTTGGCACGCTCATATAAAACTGGTGTGAGATAGTGATGATCAATACGCCAACCCAAGTTGCGGCGAAAGGCGGCTGTGCGATAATCCCACCAGCTATAATGTCCGCCTTCAGTAGTAAACTTACGAAAAGCATCAGCAAAGCCTAATTCCAGAATATCTCTCAAGGCTTGGCGTTCGGCTGGTGAGGACATAATATGGTTATCTGCATTTACCTTGTCGTGAATATCTATCGATTCCAGCGCAATATTAAAGTCACCACAAATGCAAATGGCTGATTGTGACTTCAGCAAAAATTGTAAATACTCCCTTAACACAGTCAACCAGCGTAACTTATATTCATATTTCTCGCTACCAATGGCAGAACCATTGGGTACATATAAATTTACAATCCGAATATCATCAATCACACCTGTAATTACGCGTTTCTGCTCATCCCATTCTGGTTCTAGGTGAGGCAAAATAGCTGTGAATCCTGCTGACACATCTTGTAGTGGTTGACGGGAAATGAGGGCGACACCGTTATAAGCTTTTTGTCCTGAGATTTGGAGATGGTAGCCTAATTCTACAAAAGGCGATCGCGGAAAATCGGCATCTATGACTTTTGTCTCTTGCAAACAAAGCACATCCACAGGATTCTCACTTAACCAATAGATCACCTGTTCTAGACGAGTGCGAATTGAATTAACATTCCAAGTTACAATTTTCATTTAGCTATTTATCGAAATTAATGCCTAAGATTCCTAGTTAACAAAATTTTAGTATTATTTAATCTTTATGTTAATGATCCTCGCAACTGCCGATTTTTAAACAGATTGTGACTCTGAGAAAATTGATCCCGTCCGGGATTTTTAGTATTTATGGCTACAAAATATAGTTTTTTGTAAGTTCCGCTACAAAATATTCAGACTAATTCTGATTCTCAAGGTAGATGAAAATCAAGGAAGGTGAGCTATATTTTAAAGGTGTAGACACTAAGTGACTACAACCTGTAAATAGTCTTAAATTTAGCGGACGACAGAGACGTTACTGTTAACTAATGTTGCACTCTTAAAGGTCAGTTAAGTTAATTGAAATCTTAAAAGAGTCAGTAAAAATGCTTTGTCTGCAAGAAAAGATTTTAATAATCTTTATAGCAAGACTTTCTGACAGCCTAAACCAAAACAATTTATGACAATCGCTCAGGTAGCCCCTTTAGGGAACGAGTTCCACCTCCAAATTATGGAGGAATTGAACTGGTAGTGAGTCGCTTGACCGATGAATTAGTGCATCGTGGCCATAAAGTAACTTTGTTTGCTTCTGGTGATTCACAAACTCTGGCTTGTTTAGGAGCAATTCATCCACAGGCTTTACGTTTAGACATTAATGTCCAAGAGTATGCAGTGTATGAAATGTTAGAACAGCGCCAAGCTGCGGAATTCGACATCATTCATTCTCATGTAGGAATTGGGGCATTACCCTTAGCGAGTTTGGTTACAACGCCCAGTGTGCATCCTCAGCACGGCAATTTTACAAAGGATGACTTAACGTCTACAGTCACCACTATAAGTAAGCTTACGTCAGTATGAGTAACGCTCAATGGCAAATTAATTTAAATTAGCTTGTCACAGTTGATCACGGAATTTTGCTTGCAGATTATCCGTTGATACCAAAAAATTGAGTCTTACTAAAATGGTTGATGGCTACGAAACAGCCTACAAAAAAATTATAAAAAATCGCATCAACCTCAACGGTTAAATCCATACCGCTCAAGGGCGGTAATAATTTACAACCTTTTTACCTGCATTTAATCATCAATCTTATTTTTTAAGGAGGACATTGGAATGAGTATGCGAGCCAACACTTGCCCCTGTTGCGGTGGTTCCCTACTGCGTCATGTCCGTCATGCTGAACTATATTGGTTTTGCCTGTCGTGCCGACAAGAAGTACCACTGTTAACAATTAATCGCTTAAATAATGGAGAAACCCGGAATACAGGAGTGCTGACTCAGCCAAAGATCAACACTTAAGTCTGGTTTTATCCAATAAGATGATTGTTCAAGAGGGATGTAAGGGCTTTGCTGTGAGCATCGGCCGAAGGATGTTCTTATGCAAAACCTTGACATCCTATATCCTTTATTCAACAGGACTTACGCACCAAGATTGTCTATGAAGATTGGGTGTAAGGGTGTTTGGCGTATAGGTTTTAGATAAATACACCCCTATACCCTCGCCAAAACCCTTGATTTTTCGGTTTTATGTGTAAGTCCTATTCAAGTTTCAGATATTGCCCACCTTAAGGTTGTTGAGCATGGTATAACCTAGGGTGGGCATTTGCTTATATCCTCATTTCTACGTTATGGTATGGCTCACCCTACGGCTACGGAGATGGTATAAGGAGGGGTGGGCAATGTGATGAATTTGCTCATATCCTAATTTTTACGTTGTGGCATTATCCAGCCTACGGTTATTGAGAATGGTGCAAGATATCATTTATGATAATTTCTACTCAACGAGTAATTTATTGTCTAAATCCAACATGCGATCGCCCAATTAACCCACTTGGAGAACGCATTTGTAGTAATTGTCAAACTCCTTTAGTTCACCGTTACCTCTGGGCGACTGGTAATTTTGCCGCTAACATCTCCCCAGAAACGCAAGTTGCAGAACGATATGAGGTTATTCAACCGCAAATCTGGCTAGATACGCAACCAGGACTACCACCAGAAACATTACAAGATTTACCTCCAGCAATTATTCCTTATTTAAAACTGTATCAACAGCATTTACATCTGCCCCAAGTTTATGGCTTTGTTCCGGCTGAGGAAGATCCAGAAGATATTCTGTTGTTAGAAAATGCGCCTATAGATGCAACAGGTAACTTATACCCCAGCATCACTGATGGTTGGGAACAAGCCACCGCCGTCAGACAAGTTTATTGGTTATGGCAAATTCTCCAACTTTGGCAACCTTTAGCAGAACAAGGGGTTGAGCAAAGTTTACTCATTCCTCATAACTTGCGTGTTCAAGGCTGGTGTGTGCGTCTTGTAGAACTTTATCCAGCCCAAAGCGAAAAACCCAGCTTACGTGATTTAGCTCAATCTTGGCAACCTTGGATAGCATTGGCACAGCCACAAGTAGCGGAATCATTACAAAATATAGTTGAGCAGATGTGCGATCGCACAGTCAATCTAGAAAATATCACCAGTCAACTGAATACGCTCTTACTTTCAGCCGCCGGCGAACTACCACTCAGCCTGCAAGTAGCCGGCACAACCGATATCGGCACAGAACCCACCCAAAACGAAGACACTTGCTACCCCAACACCAATGAACCCTATGACCCCCTCATCCCGCGCTTATCAATGGTTTGTGATGGGATTGGTGGGCATCAAGGTGGTGAAGTAGCCAGCCAAATGGCGGTACAATCTTTAAAATTGCAAATCCGTGCTTTATTAACAGAAGTCAGCGAACAAATTGAACCTGTAGCACCCAAACTATTGCAAGAACAGCTAGAAGCCAGCTTGCGGGTAGTGAATAATTTAATTTGTTCTCGGAACGATGAACAAAAACGCCAAGGTAGAGAACGTATGGCAACAACCTTGGTGATGGCACTGCAATTACCCCAACCAATAGTAACAATTTCAGGATGGCGATCGGACAATGCCCATGAACTTTATTTAGCCAACATTGGTGATAGTCGCGCTTACTGGATAACTCGTAATTACTGTCAATTACTCACAGTCGATGATGATGTGGCTTGGCGAGAAGTCCGCTACGGGAAGAGTTTGTATCGACAAGCACTCCAGAGATTAGATGCAACCGCTTTGACTCAAGCATTGGGTACAAAAGAAGCAGACTTTTTGCGAGTAACAATTCAAAGATTCATCATCGATGAAGAAGGTTTATTACTACTGTGTTCTGATGGTTTAAGTGATAACGATTGGGTGGAACACGCTTGGCAAGATTTTGCCATACCTGTGTTATCTGGTGAACTTTCCCTGACAGAAGCTGTAGAAAATTTAATTCATCTTGCCAATCAAAAAAATGGTCATGATAATACATCAGTGGTTCTCACCCTTTGTCGACTTGCTAAAGAATACTTAGTACCAGTCACTTCATCATCGCCACAAGTGGAAGTAGAGATTGTTGAAACAGAAATTCCCGAACTAGACGAACCCGAACCAACTTTGACAGAAAGTTCCCAAGCCTTATTAGACTTAGACTTGACAGCAGAACCAATACCTGAACCAATTCCCACACCAGTCAAGAAACCTCGTCGGCGGAAAAAGTCTCCTGTAGCAAAGGGAATATTATTCGCCTTGCTGGTAGTTGGCGGTACAACTCTAGGATTATTAGCTTGGTGGTTACTCAGTCCTCTGACATTCCAGCAAGCTTGTCAAAAATTACCCCAACCAATGCAGTCAATTTGTCCCTAGGTATCAATGTCAACAACTCGCCTTTGTGCCTAAATCCTATAACTGCCAAACACAGCATATAGGAACGAAATAGCCATTTGATGTAGAATTGGAACTGTTGTTAAAGCGCACAGAAAAGGTAAAACAGGACTTTTATAGCCTGTTAGCTGAAAAATCCTCAAAAAAGTGCTTTTGAGACACCCGTAAGCGTGGACAAGTGCAATGAGGAAAAAAGCAGTGAGACATTTGTCGCTGGTTAACTATGAGCCAAGCCTGCACTGTCAGGCTTTGTTTGTATCAAAGTTGCAAACGCTGTATTTGATGTGTTTGTCTCGATGAGAGATGAAAAATAACTGTTTTAGACAGTTGGTTTTTCACTCAGCAAGTTCGATGAGGGATGGCTGTGGAGATGCTTGTGGAACCGCAAAAGCTAGGTGTAAATTCTCTTATGAAAGTTGGCGATCGCGTCCGTGTTGTAAAATCAGTGGTAGTTTACCATCACCCTGAACATCGCTCTCAAGCTTTTGACCTTGAAGGCTCAGAAGGCGATGTTGTAGATATTGTGACTCAATGGCAAGGTAGACCTGTTAGTGCTAACTTGCCAATATTAGTTCAGTTTAATAAAAAGTTTAAAGCCCACTTGCGCGAAAATGAGTTAGAAATCATCTAAATTACTCAAAAGCGGCGAAGGAACCACCGAAAAATGTTGAGTTCGCCGCGCATTTTTTTGAGTTCTTGACGGTGATTTTCTGCCGTAGCGTTATACCATTCACAATAACGCTGAAACTCTAAGCGTTGCTGAACTTCGTAATAAAATTCATGGGTGGTTTGGTAAGTACTAAAATTTTCTGCAACTCCCGGTTGCGGAGCAGGAATAATATGAGGTAATTCTTGAGGCATGGTTTGTATGATAAGTTTAGAAGTTCTGAGATGATTAGGTGATATTTTGAGAAAAACTAATTTTCTTTGAACAGTGCAGCCAGGATAATTCTAATTATTACTTCTAATTCTTCAGTAACTCGGTAAAGATTGATTGCTTGTTCGATAATTTGTGGCTTTCGATATAGAATGCCAAATTGCCAAATATTACCTGTCGTTACCGCTCCTAATATTTCTGTTTGATTGGAATCTAGCCATCGGTCAAGGGCAATCATTTCAGTGGCTAATTGGGTAAAGCCTTTATTTATATCTGCTTGTTTAGCTTCAATTACAATGACATTAGATTGGTTTCGTAGATAATAATCTAAGTTACCTTGCAGTTGATTATTAACTTTAATATTGTACTCAATTTTTAATTTAGCATGGGAATAGTGAATTAACTCAATTACAACTGGTGCAATCAGGATTTCTCGGCGTGTAGCTTCATTTTCTAAATCTATATATGGTAGAATTTCTTCAAGACGCTGCTTTAGTTCTGCGACTCTATCTAATGTCCCAGAATACTGCGGTAAATTAAGAAATTTCCGCTCAAAAGTATAACCAAATTCTGTGACTAAATCATCAACTGCAAACCCTAATTCAAAATAATTGCTAAATGTATAAGAGCGATTTGGATCTAACAATGTTGGGTGACTCATACCAATTTTAGATTTTAGATTAAAAGCTTGATGAATCAGTAAGATTACTATTAACGACTTATTTACAGGATATTTCAAGTCAGAGTATTACATCATTTAAGCCGCAAATCTATGTTAGAGACTAAATTCTAAATTCTGACTTCTGTATTCTGCTATAGGACTCATATTTGATTTGGGAAAAAAATCAGTACACTCAGATCAGACTTCTTTCCTACTCCCGACTCCCCATTCCCTATTCCCTACTTACACAAATAAATTCAGAAATCAAACCGGATTCCTATAGATGCTAACAGGACTTACGTAAGTGTCACAATTGGTGGTTGGTGCGTGACGCTATAAATCTGATGACTACGTTCAAATCTTCTCGTTGCGTCACACACCCTACAGAAAAAATATTCCAGTTGCGTAAGTCATAGCTACAGCCAACCACGTAAGCGATAGATAAAACTACCAATATATTCTTTCAAAGCACTGGTAAATTGATGTAAGTTATCGGTGTCGGGTAGTAAATTTAGCAAGGCGGCTTTAGGTGTGTTAACCAGTTCTTGCAGTTCGCCTTGAGTTACCAGAAAGTCAGTTGGTGCGGGGATAGCGTCAATACCTTGACGTTGGAAAATTTTAAGCGATCGCGGCATGTGCATAGCTGAAGTGACTAATAATATTTGTTTGATACTCCGAGATTGTAAAATTTGTTTGACATTTACAGCATTTTGATAAGTGTTAAGAGAATTTGGTTCCTCAATGATTGCTTGTGTTGGAATGCCAAGAGATGTCAAAATACTTGCCATATCTGTTGATTCTGGTTGACCGCTACCACGCCAATCAATCCGACCACCACTGAGAATAATCAAAGGCGCTTTTTTTTGCCGATATAACTGTGCTGCATAAATTACCCGATCGCCTGATTCACTTAAATCAACTGCTGGTCTTGGGAAAGAAGCTGATTTAGTCGCACCACCCAAAACAACGATTGCTTCTGCATTTGGCATTTGCTGAGACGGTAGATTTTGCCATTCTAGCGATCGCACCAGTGCCTTAGCCACCCAAGCATTACTACAAAATAGCAATAAAACTAACCCCAAGGCGATCGCACCTGTCGCTATGCGCGGTTGTTTCCTGATGGTAATCAAAGCTACTACCAAACTAATACTCGCCAATCCCAAGGGATAAAAGAACAGTGGTAGCAACTTAGAAAGATATAAAAACATATAGGTTTTAAAGGCTATAGGTGATAGGTTATAGGTTACAGGTGATAGAAAATTTCTAGTTCTGTTTTTCTTTTTATACTCCTAAACCCTTACACCCTCACGCCCCTACACACCTAAACTCATAAATAAAAAGCGATCGCAGTTCCGTGGTAGCGATCGCTTTAATATATAGCCTATAAAACCCTGAACAAAGTAATCGATTACTAAGATTGTATTTTTGCAAGTGGCATTATGCCTGCTGGGTGAACCCCCTGATGGGTCAGACCCCTCATTACCTTTTTAGGACTTACAAAAATCAAGGGTGTAGGGGTATATGTATCTAAAACCCTTACGCCACACACCCTTACACCCAATCTTCATAGACAATCTTGGTGCGTAAGTCCTGACACTGTTACTGTCACCTATTACCTGTCACCTGCTATATCTAAAACCCTTTCACCGTTCGGCTGACGCTCACGGCGAAGCCCCTACACCCAATCTCCAAAGACAATCTTTATGCGTCAGTTCTGTATGATTCACAGGCGAATTAAAAAACTATCCCGTAAGTGAAAATCAGCTTCAGCACCTTTATGCGCTAACGCCCAATAGGACACCTGATGATTTTTTTGTTTAACCACAGTTGTGATTGCTACGTCAATGTCTTGGTTGGATGCCACAATCTTAACCAAGTCTACATCTAAATTCAGGGTAAAAATCTCAGCTTGACGGTCAATATTGAATGGTAGAGTTGTCCAAGCCGTTTCCACCTCCATTCCTTGGCGATAACCTGTAAAACGATACACATTCCAGTGTTTAGCCGGGGAAAGGTTAAATTCCCAATAGCATTCTGAGTCTTTGATTCCTACAAAAAACTCAAAACAGGTATCTTCCCAGAGTCCATCTTTGCGGGTGGGCGTATCTGACGGTGGCGCAATCATGATATCTGTTAAATTCCCGATTAAGCTGTAGCTAATCATGAGTTGATGATCATTGCGGGCAATATTACCAATGATTTGGACATCTGGTAGCAAATTGTCAGATTTAAAAGGTTGCAAATTAAATTTTTGCGCGTTCATTTCATCGGAATCTCCGGGAAACCGCATCCCCTTGTGGGCGCGGAGGGATAGGAGCGTCGATTGAGCGGGGTTCAATGCCCCCGAAATCGACACACAATCTTTGCAACTCACAGATAACCTCACGCCTAGATGAAGATACAATGTGTGTATGCAAAGAACGATTCGCATCCAACTTCAACCCGACATCGAAACTGATTCGGTGCTGTCTCAAACGATTGAGCAATACACCTGGTCGTTCAATGCGGTGTGTCAGCATGGATGGGAAAACGACTTGGCAAATGGCGTAGAACTGCACAAAGCAACCTACTACGACCATCGCGCCATTACTGGCTTGCCTTCTCAGTTGGTCTGTGCCGCTAGGGTCAAAGCAACCGAGGCTTTGAAATCGGCTAAGAGCCTGAAGAAGAAGGGCAAAACAGTTAGCTGTCCAACCTCGAAACGTTGCCCCATTCGGTACGATGCCAGGTCTTACACAGTCTGGTTCGACCGCAAAGAGTTGACGATACTCAGCATCAACAGACGGGTAAAACTGCCCTTTGAAATAGCTGAATACTATCGGCAATACCTGAACTGGAAAAACACCAGTGCAGACTTGTTGCAAGACCGCAAAGGGCGATGGTGGCTGCACGTTGTCATGGAGATTAAAACCCCTGAAACCATTACAACAGATGAGGTTGTCGGTGTGGATTTGGGTATCGCTTCTCCTGCGGTTGATAGCAGAGGGAGTAAGTACGGCTCCGACCATTGGAAAGGAGTAGAAGATAGAACGTTTGAGTTGCGCCGTAAACTGCAATCTAAAGGCACGAAATCTGCCAAGCGACATCTGAAAAAGTTGTCGGGCAGACAGAGACGTTTCAGAAAAGACTGTGACCATTTGCTGAGTAAGCGTTTGGCTCGGTCTGTTCAGTCTGGTGCAACATTGGTTTTTGAAGACCTCACAAACATTCGCGGTAGAGCCAAGATGAGGAAGGCTCAACGCCGCAGACTGCATGGATGGAGCTTTCACCAATTCCAGGCATTTGTCACCTACAAAGCCGAAGCTAGAGGCGTGAATGTGGGTTTTGTTGACCCGCGCTACACCTCTCAGAAATGCAGCCAGTGTGGACACATTGAGCGAGGGAATCGCCCGTCTCAGGCTGAATTTCGGTGTAAGAAGTGTGGGTACGAGTGCCATGGGGATTACAATGCTGCGGTGAATATTCGTGAGGATTTTCTCAAACTCAGGGCTGCGGTCAATCAGCCTATTGTGGTCTGCCCAGAAATGGGAACTTGAATCACAAGCCCCATCCCCTTGTGGGTGGGGTTGTTGACATCCTGAATAATCTGGCGAATTTGGGTTTCTTGGGATTCGATACTTTCGGTTAGCTTAAACTGCACGATCGCCCTTGCTAAATTATGTTCTGGATGCTTGACTTTAAAATAAACATTTCCAGCTAAGTAATCGGTAAAAAACCGCAATCCTAATTCAAAGGCAATCAACCGAATGCCATCATACATATAGGCATAATCATTTTCTGTCAAAAATGCCTTAGCTACCGCCAGATAACCTTGTAAAATTCCCGCACATAAATCAGTATCAAAATACACATTATCCCAATCTTCGGTTTCTTCGCCAGCCGGATTGCAACCAGAGCGCAAACAGTCACCAATATCGTAATGTATTAATCCTGGCTTAACTGTATCTAGGTCAATTACACTGACAGCTTTTTGTGTAAAAGTATCAAATAAGACATTATTAATTTTAGGGTCGCCGTGCATCAAGCGTAATGGTAGTTGACCTTGAGCTTTAGCATTTTCTAGGATATTGGCAAAACTGGTGCGATCGCTCACAAACTGCAAACAGTAATTAACCTCTGGTGATGATTTGGGACTAGTTTTGGCTAAAACTTCTTGATAATGACCAAGGTAAAGCGGTGTAATGTGGAAACCTGCAAGTGTATCGGCTAATTTTTCTGGTGGTAAATCACTGATCAAATTATGAAACATCCCCAAGCCATAGCCAATTTCCTGGGCATATTCGATATTAGGCATCGTATCAAAAGACTGTGAGTCTTGAATAAAGCTAATGGCTCGCCAAAAATCACCCTCAGCATTAATGTAATAATCTTGAGCATCCTGAGTTGACAACACCCGTGGTACTTCCCAGCGACGGTTGAGGGGTGTAAATTGCAAACGCTGATAAACATGATCGCTAAAAATCCGCATATTCTGCATAATCAGTTGCGGCTGGCGAAATACTTGAGTGTTGATGCGTTGTAAAACAAAATGTTCTGGGGTTGCGCCATCGAGAGTCACTAAAAAAGTGTCATTAATATTCCCACTGCCAAATGCTGTGACACTCTTAACCTTACCTTGAAGTACAAACTGCTCGGCAATGCCAACTAACTTCTCAACGCTTTGCTGACTGATAACTGTTGCCATATTGATTTTTGACTACTCCCCACGCAAATGCACAAAAGCAATAGCAGACATGGTAACTCAAGTGTTGGTTTCAGGATATATAAATGTGTTGCGAGGATGGCAAACAGTCAGAAACTGTCTGAGAAACCGACACCTATCTCATATAGGAACTCAGTACAACCGCCAGCCACAGCAATTAGAACCAAGCAGTATTAAGCTTTAGGAACTTTTAACATGATCTTGAGTCTAACGAACTGGACAGAAAACTTTACGTAAAATTCCGCAATTGTCACCAGGACAATTGAATACTTATCATGTCATCTTTAACTAGAAAATCAGTAAGTGGTAGTTTTGAGTAAAAATTTCCACTGCTGCTATAAGGCGATCGCTTATATATATTTCCTTTGTTCCTCGTTATGGCAGAAAAACACACCAAGATTAAATTTCCTCTTTGGCAATATCTCAACCAGCCCTTATTTAGCCGTGATCATCAACTAGAATTAAATCCCCAACGCTTTGCTCATAGCTGGCGGATTGATTTGCTCAAACGATGCTGGCACAGAGAATGCGATGCTAAAGGGCCTCAACAATCATAAGTTTAAATATTAAGTAAATATTTAGAGCCGAGATATTTACTACAACTATCAATGCTTGGCAAGTTATCAATATTACAGAAGTTTACATCTGTAGGTTTTATTTAGATATATCTACTTTTGTCAACAATCTATTAATTTTTGTAGGGTGCGTTAACACTGTTAGCGCACCCTATTCGCTGACTAGCCTCTTCGGGGCGGGGTGTGGGGAGTGTGGGGAGTGGGGGAAGTGTGGGGAGTGTGGGAAGTGTGGGGCGTGTGGGGCGTGTGGGGCGTGGGGGAAGTGTGGGGAGTGTGGGGAGTGTGGGGGGAAAGATTTCTTCACCATCCTCCCAAACCTCCAACCCCTCCCACATCCCTCCCACCTGTTCCCTATGAGGATTGCTATATTGTCATCATTAAGATTAAGTAGTATTACAAATTCACAGAGTTTTGTAGACAACATCATGACCACAACAGCAGTAAATCCTTATCTTGATGGCAATTTTGCGCCAATTTCCGCAGAAATTACGGCAGAAAACCTGCAAGTAATTGGGGAACTCCCACCAGAACTATCAGGGATGTTTGTGCGGAATGGCCCTAACCCGCAATATTCACCTATTGGTCAGTATCATTGGTTTGATGGTGACGGGATGCTGCACGGTGTCAGAATTAGTGGCGGTAAGGCGGTTTATCGCAACCGTTATGTGCAGACGCAAAAATGGGAAACAGAACATGAAGCGGGTAAAGCAGTCTTGACTGGGTTGCTAGAACCACCACAAACAGATGCGCCACCAATATCGAGAAATACCGCCAATACCGCCTTAGTTTGGCATGGTGGTCAGTTATTAGCAGTGTGGGAAGCTGGTGCGCCTCATACAATTCAAGTACCTGAGTTAAAGACAATTGGCGAACACACCTATAATGGCAAACTTGTTTCTCCGTTTACGGCACACCCAAAGGTAGATCCAATTACGGGTGAAATGGTGTTTTTTGGCTATTCATTTACGCCGCCATATTTGCAGTACGGCATAGTTTCCGCTACAGGGGAGTTGTTATTCACTGTACCGATTGAAATTCCTGAACCTGTGATGATGCACGACTTTGCCATTACAGAAGACTATACAATTTTCATGGATTTACCCTTGACCTTCAACCCAGCAAGGATGCAGCAGGGAAAACCAATGATCATGTTTGAGTGCGATCGCCCCAGTCGTTTTGGCATTCTCCCACGTCACGGTGATAACAGCAAGATTCAATGGTTTGAAAGTCCTGCTTGCTACATGTTTCATACCCTCAACGCCTATCAACAAGGTGATGAAGTCGTATTAATAGCCTGTCGGATGAGTTCTACTTCTGTGTTGGGTGTTAATGGCGTTGATGATCCTGATGGGAATATTCCCCGACTCCATCAATGGCGGTTTAACCTCAAGACTGGGGCTGTGTCTGAGTCCAGATTAGATGACACATCTGGGGAATTTCCCCGCGTCAACGAAAACTTGTTAGGACGACAAACTCGCTATGGCTACGTGAATAAAAGCGCACCTACTCCTGTACCTTTGTTCGACGGTGTAATTAAATACGATTTTGATCATGGTACATCCCAAATTCGTGAATTTGGGCAAGGGCGTTATGGTGGTGAGTCTATATTTGCACCACGTCCTCACGCCACAGCTGAAGATGATGGCTGGTTAATGACTTTTGTTCACGATGAAACAGCCAATACTTCAGAATTATTGGTAATGAATGCTCAAGATATTACTGGTGAACCTGTAGCGCGAGTGTTAATTCCCCAACGTGTACCTTATGGGTTTCATGCTGCTTGGGTGACTGAGAAACAGTTGCAAGGGTTTTAGTTAGTTGGGCGAGATCCCCGACTTCTCCAAAGAAGTCGGGGATCTGACTATTCTTACTTATCTCGTCTAAACCTCAAAATAATAGTATGTGGTTAGCTTGGCTGTGATGTATGAATAATTGTTCTTTAACAATCAAAGAACTAACGGAAGCGGTTGGCGGTGGCATTACGCCGCGTATGGTACGACATTACCATCAATTAGGTTTGTTGCCGCAACCAGTCAGATCGCCGAGTAATTATCGTCTTTACACAGAACAAGATGTCATCAGGCTGCAAAGAATTGTGGCGCTGAAGCAACAAGGGTTCCAACTCAACCACATCCGCCACATTTTAGAGATGGAACCAGAAACCGAAACTCTGACAGCGCAATTACAAAAACAGTATCAGGCAATTATGCAGCAAATTGCCCAATTGCGACAAACCGCCTCAGCCTTAGAAGGATTATTAGGACGCGATCGCCATTGTCAAATTATGCAGGCGGAAGTCTTAGCCCAACTAAAATTGTTAGAAGTCGAAACCCACATAGGATTAGGCGGGTTAGAAAAACTGTGGAATGGTTTAGATGCCCAAGTACACACCCACTCAGAAGCATTTGCCGAATCTCTACAACATTTATTACCTGATTTATCTGACCGTTCGGAAATTGAACAACATCTGATTTCGCAATTGGTTTTAGCCTGTGGTGATGTGAGTTTAGCATCTTTTGTGAGAGTCAGTGCCGGAGCGATCGCAGCTAGTCGTCACGCCTTATCAGCCAGTTGCGAGATTTTTGTGGATATTCCTACCGTTGCCGCCGCTTTAGATCAAACAAGATTAGCTCATTTAGGCTGTCGTGTCACAACTTTAATTAATAACCCCCACATCACCACCGCCACAGAAGCCGAACAGGAATTTTGGCAACATCAAGAATGGCAAGAAAAATTATTACAAGTCTCCCAGGGTAGCATTTTAGTCATTGGTTATGCACCCTCTGTATTGTTAGCAGCCTGCACCGCCATTAAAGCACAAAAAATTCAACCCGCCCTCATCATCGGAATGCCCATCGGCTTTAGCCATGCACCCGCCGCCAAACGCCAAATTATGCAACAAGCAATTCCTACCATCACCACAGAAGGCACTTTGGGCGGTGGTTTACTAGCAGCCACAGCCCTCAATGCCCTGGTTGAGTCACTCATTGAAAAGCCCAATTGTCATTGCTATTTATCGGGGAATGGGGAGTAGGGGGTGTGGGAGTGTGGGGGGTGTGGGGAGTGTGGGGAGTGTGGGGGGTGTGGGGGTGTGGGGAGTGTGGGGGGAAAGATTGCTTCACCATCCTCCCACAAATCAACAGGGTGTAAAATCGGAATTTATTAGTATCTCCAAATACAAATAATAAAAGCTAAAACAAAGTGAAGAATTTGGTTTTTTGGGTGGCAAAACCGTAAAATTACAATCGTAACTAGAGATACAGAAATTAAGTTGTAGTCGTCTCTACACCCGATTTCCGGGCAATTGAGTACAGCTTAATATATCGTAAAATAACTTGGATAAATCGCTGCAAATTCAGACGGGTCAAGGTTTTGATGGTGAGTACCGCAATTCTTAAACCCCCACCCAAGAAATACTAGTACCCCTACTTTAAAAAGCTAGTACCCCTACCCCAAGAGAAATTTATTATTAATTAAAAATAAAGCTTTGCAGTGGTTGAGTACAACCTTAATAAATACAATAAATCCAACCGACATAGAGTGTACTGTCCTGTTGGGGGTCGCCTGCTATAAGCATAAAAATAGCACAAGGCTTTTTTACCCAGACAGTACCGATGCAACAGTCATTAGACAGTAATCAACCAGCGACAGTAGCGCCTGATTCTGTAAAAACATCCCTGCTGAAAAATTTACTCTCTGCTGTCACTTCTTTTGAGCCAGTGTTGAGTGATTTTCGGATTATTTTTGAACGTGATCCGGCTGCACGTAATTGGTTAGAGGTGGTGTTTTGCTACCCTGGCTTCCACGCGCTTTGTTTACATCGTCTAGCTCACTGGTTGCATCGTCGAGGCGTAGCTTTCTTTCCGCGTTTCATTTCTCATATTGGTCGATTCTTAACCGGAATTGAAATTCACCCTGGTGCAGAGATTGGTAAAGGCGTATTTATCGACCACGGGATGGGGGTTGTGATTGGGGAAACGGCGATTGTGGGAGACTACACGCTGATTTACCAAGGGGTGACTCTCGGCGGAACTGGGAAGGAAAGCGGGAAACGTCACCCGACTGTAGGTAACAACGTTGTGGTTGGTTCTGGTGCGAAGGTTTTAGGAAATATTCAATTAGGCGATCGCGTCCGTGTGGGTGCGGGTTCCGTTGTGTTGCGTGATGTTCCGGCTGATTCCACTGTTGTCGGCGTTCCCGGACGAATTATTTCTCGCAAAGACAAGAATCAATCTCCTCTAGAACATAACAAACTCCCGGATGTGGAAGCCACTGTGATTCGTTCCTTACTATCTCGCATTGAGCAACTTGAACAAAAAATCAAAGCTTACGAATCAATCCGTCAATCAGAAGTTAAAACTCAAAAGGCAAAAGAATAAAACATAGTAACTAATATTACACAAAAGAAAAAGGACAAAGGACAAATGACCAATGACAAATAATACTTTAGGTGAGCAAATTTTACAGATTCCATTGAGCGATCGCTGGCGAATTTATCACCGTTTGCAAGAGTTAATGATTCCCTGTGCTTGTCACCCTGATGGTTCTTTACGAGTCCAAATTAACAGTTTACTGGCAGCAATTTTAGTCCGTAGTACGATTATGCAATTTTTCGCGCCGCGTCAAGAATTGGTCAACTGGTTAAAACATTGTTGGGATTTATAAACCTGTCTTGACAAACCAAAAAAATCAGCTTCTCTTTTATTTTTAACTCTGATTTTTTTAGTTGCCTAAATTGCATACTCAATCTTTAATTCTCCTCTATACTTATCTGTTTCTGGTTTAGTTATGTCCACCCGCACGAAAGAATCAAAATTCATCAAATTTTTACATACAGAACTCGAACTCACCAATGCAGATATTGCTGTAGCACTGCGACACAAAAAGTTTGATGATGCACCATTACCGATGCTGCTTTGGCAATATGGATTGGTCAACTTAGAACAGCTAGAACAAATTTTAGATTGGCTAGATGAGCATAGATAGGGAGATGGGGGAGATGAGGGAGACAGGGGAGACAAGGGAGAAATTGGAGCTTTGATTTGTGGGATGAACTGAACAAATTTTTACTGGCAATATGTTGGCGATCGCTAGTTACAACTTTTTGGCAGAAATGACTTGCAATTATCGGGAGATAGGATTATGATTTCTAGCTTTGTTTGTGGATTTGTTTTCTTATTTGTTTCCAGTCTACTTAACACCTATTTGGGCTATCTTCTACTAGAAAAAAGTGTGCATGACAATAGTGAAAATGGCAGTTAAATTATACTGTCGTTTTGTTTTCTGTCATACAGATGCGATGTCTTTATCTGGTTAATATTAAAGAATGATGAAGACAAAATATTAATTGGATTAATTTATAGCATTTACCTTTACTCAGCGTTGCGGAAAATAATTAACGCTACAGAAAGAATATTAAGAAAAATTCCTATGAGGCTGTTTGAAATGAGTGAAATCATAATTAATGACACTACATTACGCGATGGCGAACAAGCAGCAGGTGTTGCTTTTACCTTAAAAGAGAAAATTGCGATCGCCAAATTTCTCGATGCTATCGGCGTGCATGAATTAGAAGTCGGTATCCCAGCGATGGGAGAAGATGAAATTCGTGCCATCTCAATCATTGCTGACTTGGGATTAAAAGCCAACCTCCTCGCCTGGAACCGCGCTGTAATTTCTGATATCAAAGCTTCCATTGCTTGTGGAATGCAGCGAGTACATATTGCTATTCCGGTTTCCGGTATCCAAATCGCTGCCAAGTTTCATGGACAGTGGCGAGTAAGTCTGCAAAGACTCAAAGATTGTATCAGTTACGCACGCGATCGCGGTCTTTGGGTAGCCGTCGGTGGCGAAGATTCTTCCAGAGCCGATGAAAACTTTTTGTTGGATGTCGCTCTGTATGCTCAAGAATGGGGTGCATCTCGCTTTCGTTTCTGCGACACCGTAGGAGTTCTCGATCCTTTCACCACCTACAAAAAAGTTAAGCGCCTTGTTTCTTGGTTGTCGATTCCTGTAGAAATCCACACCCACAACGATTTCGGCTTGGCGACAGCTAACGCACTCGCCGGAATTAAAGGTGGCGCAATATCTGTTAACACCACCGTCAACGGCTTGGGTGAAAGAGCAGGTAACGCCGCTTTAGAAGAAGTTGTCATGGCTATCAAACGCATCTATGGCTTAGATATGGGAATTAACACACCCCGTTTGTTGGAATTATCGCAACTTGTAGCCGCAGCCGCCGGTGCTGGTGTACCACCTTGGAAAGCAATTGTTGGTGAGAATACCTTTGCTCACGAATCTGGAATTCATGCACACGGCGTATTACAAAACCCTAACACCTACGAACCCTTTGCACCAGAAGAAGTTGGTTGGGAAAGACGTTTAGTCGTTGGTAAGCATTCTGGAAAGCATTTGGTATCTAGCTTGCTTCAGCAGCATGGGATCTTTCTCAACCCCGAAGAAACCCAATCTGTATTAGATGCAGTCCGCCAACAATCAGTTAAGAAAAAACGCAGCCTGACAACCGAAGAACTGTTGAACTTGGTAAAAGAACAGAGGTATTCTCATGCAACCCGATGAATACGAATTAGAGTCAGAACCTGATTTTGAAATTGGTGAAAAAGTCAGACTCCGCAAACAAATTAAAAATGACGGTACATTTCCCGGTAGAGAAATTGGCGAAATTTTAGCGAAGAAAGGAGACATTGGTTACGTAGCAAGTATAGGCACTTTTTTACAACGTTCCTATATTTATGCAGTGCATTTTTTAGATAAAGGCATTGTTGTTGGTTGTCGCAAAAAAGAACTAGAATCTGCTGAGGAAAATCATGAAGGTAATGCTACGGATGAATGATAATGGTAATTTAACAGTCTACGTCGCTAAAAAAGATTTAGAAGAAGTAGTAGTTAAACAAACAGACGGTGAAGCTGGTAAAATTCTTACCTTAGCCAATGGTTGGGAATTAGAATTTCCCGAAATACCTGATGTAGCAAATTTGCCTAAAACTGTAGAAGCTAGACGCTTGGCTTGAAATCAGAGGCTAGAGAATAAAAATATTTATTCCTGATTTGTAGGCTATTACCTATAGGAATCTAGCGAAAAAATACAAGTCAACAGTAAAGAGAGAAGGCAAAAAGTAACAACCAATTTTTCCTTCTTCCTTTTTACTCAAGAATCAGCAAAAATGCCCCAAAAGCATGGGGTTAATTATTTTGTAATTAAATTTTGAGTAGTTAACATGGGTGACAAATATCTCAGATTATCGGAATTGAATTTAGAAGGTCAGTTCCAGGGTTTTGCAGGCATTAAATCAGGAAAAGCTAAATATCTGCAATTAGCAATTCCTTCTGGTAATTTATATATCAAATTACCAAAAGATTTGCGTAGTTCGTTGCAATGTAGTTTAGCTCCTGGTGAGCAAATTCATGTTTGTGGTGTGAGTAAAGTCAACACACGCACAGGCAAAATCAAAATTAAAGCACATCAAGTCACGCCAGTTGCTGCTTGTCCCACTCAAGAATTATTACCGCAACCAGAAGCCAAAATTATGGTATGTCAAAAATCTGGCTGTGTGAAAAAAGGTGGTAAAGGTTTATTATCAGAATTAGAAAAAACTCTGTGCGATCGCGGTTTGCGAGACAAAGTAAAAATTGAACACACAGACTGTCAAAAGCGGTGCAGCAGCGCCCCTAACTGCGTTTTGTTACTCGGTAAAAAGAAGTATAAGAAACTTCATCCAGAAGCGATCGCATCATTGCTAGAAAATCACTTAAATGTTGAGTGAGTAAATATTTGGATTTAATTAATAACAGTTATCAATTTTTCAAAATAGCTGTTTAATTCATAGATTAAACTAATGCAATCAACATGATCAATATCCGTTGATTCATTAGTTATCTTTAAGATATTGTCTTGCATTCTGTAAATCAAAAAAATCACAGATTCGTGGTTTAAATTTAGAGATTGTGAAGTTTCTTTTCTATCCAAACAATCAAGTCTAAGCTTATCAAAAACGCTAGTGTCATAAGATAGTATGACATACATAATGTATTTTAAAATATTTGCCATATCTCTTTGGATAGTTTCTATATAGCTCTTGATGTGTGCTTGATCATTTGAATCAATTAGTTTTTGCTCTATTAACAAGTCTTTGGCGCAATTAGCTATTATCTGATGAACATTCTTCAGGAT
Source organism: Anabaena sp. FACHB-83 (assembly GCF_014697485.1). Lineage (NCBI taxonomy): Bacteria > Bacillati > Cyanobacteriota > Cyanophyceae > Nostocales > Nostocaceae > Anabaena > Anabaena sp. FACHB-83. Next base: position 128,257 of record NZ_JACJRY010000007.1, read on the forward strand.
AAAATCAACAAAATATAAACGCTTTTCTTCTTCCTTAACATAACGCGTTATGTAATGGGTAGGATTGTCAAATAAGCAATAAGAGTCTAAGAACTGTTTTACTGGTACTAAAGAAAAAATATTTTCTGAAATATATTTAAAATCTAAATTATAGAATATTTGTAAATTACCTTTTTTTCTACTTAGAATATAATCGAGATTTAAAACACTTGCACAGGCTAACTGTATTGCAAATTCAAAATCTTCTATTTTATAACTGCTGGCTTTTGCTAAAATTTGATCATCAATAGGGCAAATATTCATGATTGCTCGAATCTCTGATAAAGCTTGCCAGGCGATCTCAATATCTCCTTTTTCTCTACCAATATCAAATATTTTGTTGAGAGTTGTTAGGGTTACATAACCTTCTATCTGCCCAGACTCGATTAACTCCCAGAGTTTTACAGAATATTCTACATACGGCTCTCGGTCTAGCAGAACATCTAGTAGAATATCAAAATCTACTAAAACACGTCTAATCACGTATGTTTACCTAAACTTGATTATTAGTTTTAGAAATTTCAGCATCAGTCGAAGAATGCTGATTGTGTCCTACTTGCTTCAGTTTAAATAGTCCACGCACTCGTTTCAGCCTTGGTAGTTCTTCTGATGATTCTTCGTCAGCTGCTTCAACTTCAGGAAGTAAATTTGCTACTCCAAATAATTGTCCTAAAGAAGATGTTTTTAGAAAAGCTTGTCTTTGAGCGTGTGTCATCATCTCTTTTGATCCTGCTCTAATTTCATCACTGCTCATACTGTATTGCTCCTCCCCATTGGCTTTCATGTCGCTGGCAGAATGCTTCTGCTGCTGTTCGTGAGAATCTGAAGCCATATAAATCTTCTCCAGGAGTGCTACGTGCGAAACCAAGATATTCCATCTGCACCTTATCTCTGTAGTATGACACAGCTGTATCTAGAGCTTCTAGAATAACGAGTGGATCATCTGATTGTGCTTGACAAAACTTTAAAGCAACCTGTGTTGCATACCAGATTAACCATTTGCCAATCGGTTCCATAAACCGCCCAGCAATCTCTCCTCGACTTGTAGGGTGCGCTTCTATGTGTTCTATCTCTAAAAATCTGGGAGGAACAGAATTGGGATAAAGATATGGATAAAGACCATAATGCACTAATCCCCAAACCTCATCCTGATAAACAATTTTGACTATATTTTGACACTCGAAGTTAGTATTTTTCCAGAAATTCACCCAGTTACAAGACCAATTATTTGGTATGTCATCTATACTGGCTGGGGAAAGAAAAGCATTATCCTGAGCCAGTGCATTTATTTGGACTTTTACTTGATAGCATCCAATGTGAGTCAATTAACTTTGATAATTTTTAGTACAGTTACAGATCCATAAATTATACAGTTAATTAGCTATTACTCTATAGTATCTTTTGAATATAACAAACAGTTTTTTTAATTAATAGGACTTATGCAAGAACTCTCTCAAACTCTTATAAATTCGTGTCCTTTGCGCCCTTTGTGGTTCGTTTTTTCATACTTTTGCGTAAGTCCTGATAAATCTAACATTTAGGAATTAACTTCAAAGTTTTGATGATGTTGGGTTCCGTTCCTCCACCCAACCTACGCCTAATAACGACAACCGGAAACGGAAACTGCTCATCTGCGTAAAATCTTGCCATTTACGCTACCTGATTACGCTCAATTACCAATTCAATTTCATCAGAATGAGCTTTTGCATATACCCAAGCATTAGCTAAATCTGTAGCTGAAATGCTGGGATAGCTTGTCAAAAGGTCAGCATCACTATATCCAAGACGGCGAGCTTCCACAAGTACCCAAACTGGAATACGAGTGTTGGCAATTCGCGCCTCGCCACCACAGACTCCAGGGGTTTTCTCTATTCCTTGCCAACTGCTACCAAGACTTTGGGCAAGTAACTGTATTGCCTGCAATTTTTCACTAGGGCTAAGAGCAAGAAGTTGGTTTTCTAATTCTCTAAGTGTCACGAATTTAAATTTTTTGGTATTTTGTCAGACTATAATTTACGCGATGTGCGATTTATTCTTGAAACCCCTCTCCAAACCTCTCACGCCAGTCGCTACAACGGAGGGAACCTCCGCAACGCGCTGGCTCCCCGAAGCGGAGAGAGGCTTTGAATCTTGCTCCCCTTCCCTACGAGGGAAGGGGTTGGGGGTTAGGTTTGAGATAAAGTTGTACACGGCTTTATATTTACAATTCTAGATTTCATATTCAAATTTCAGCAGTCAAGTCTCTGAGAAAGGCTCTCATCATTAGGTTCCGCTTACGTTTTGGGGTCTTCCCACCAGGATGATAAAGGTTCTCGCAGTGCTTCTTGAATTACTTCTTTAATATGTGGGACATCCAATTTATCCCGCGTCGGCCCTGCAAAACGTGGGTCATACATCACAATATGAATCAAACTCAGTGCAGGTTGCCAGTTGACTTCTGCTAATGCTTGTGAAAAACCTTCAACATGGCTGCCGTCATCTGGGGTTCTGGCTCCATTTACCCATGAAAATATGCGGTTTTGCGAGAAGCGATCGCCAAAAGCTGCCGCTTCAATCAAAATATTTTTATGGTGCAAAGTTACGTGAAATGGCTCATTGTTAGCGTCTGTTTGCCGAGTCAAAAGTATATATCCCAGCATTTTTAGTCCTTGCGGTGCATAGAAACGCTCTTCATTTAATCCAATTTTCAACCCAGCAAATAAATGAGCAGTGTCAAACAAAGCCCTCTGAATTATTCCAAATCTGGGTTGCGTTTGCCTAAAAAGTTCAGGATCAGGTGTGACTTCAATTTTTGTTCCTCGACCATTACCTTGTTGAATAATCTTGGCATATCCTTGTGCAATTCCTTTATTAAAGCACTGTTCCCACAGCATTCCAGAACGCCAACTTTGTACCTTGAGTTGAATACTAGTGGCATTCATGGGTGCTAAACCAACGCCTCGGCTAACTATATGAACATGGGGAGTGTGTTCATCAAATGAGCGTGTTTGATGAATACGAGTTAGCAATTTAGTAGCAAGGCTAACACCTTCGATATCACTGGGTTCATCAAATGGCAGTCCTGGGCCATCATCGACGGCTGAGATAGTGGTTCCATCCAAAGTTACATTCACAAAGGTTGCTTTTTTTGTCAAATAAGCATCAAGCACATTGGCTACCAGTTCATAAACAAACTGTTCTGTACCTTGCACTCCTGCACTCCCAAAGTACATAGCCGGTCGGCGACGAATTGCTTGAATTTCTTCTATGTGACTGAGGTTGTTAGACATTTTTGCATTATCAAGGTGATGTTTGCTAATTATTATGATTGTTCTGCTCGTGAAATGACACCAGCGCCACTGTGAACTTCCGGTGATGTTGGGTTAAAAAAGAAACATGAAAATTATCAAACCCATCACCAACTGGTTAGAAAATCGGGCAAGTACACCTACATACGGCGGTTGGGTGCTTGCGGGAGTTGCTATTTGTTTTTTTGGTGCGGCTGTCAATACAATGGCAGGGTGGCTGTATGCTATTAGCGGTGTGAGTGTGGCGCTGTTGGTAGTAGCAGCAGTTTTACCGCCACGATCGCTTGTTGGTTTAACTATCACCCGCAATCCAATTCAGCCTGTCTCGGCTGGGGATGAATTGACTGTAGAATTAGAAATCCACAATCCCACGTCACAATCTGTAAGTTTGCTGCAAGTCGAGGATATTTTGCCTTTTGTTTTGGGTAACCCAATCAAACAGCCAATAGAAGTTATTCCGAGTAAAAATAGTTACCGTTGGGTTTATTACCACCAGACCCAGCGTCGAGGTATTTATCGTTGGCACAATGTGGAATTAGCAACTGGCGCACCTTTAGGTTTATTTTGGTGTCGTCGTCAGCGAGATTGTGAAGCGATCGCTATTGTTTACCCCACTGTATTACCTTTAACCACTTGTCCCTTAGTTGATGAAATGGGACAAGAAGAAAGCAAAAAAGGTGATTCTATCAATCGCCCATTGCAGACAGCGACATCGGGATTAGTGCGATCGCTGCGTCCTTACCGCATCGGCGACCCCACCAGACTGATTCATTGGCGGACTAGCGCCCGTTATGGTGAATTACGAGTCCGGGAGTTAGAAGTTGTCACAGGTGGACAAGAAATCATTATTGCCTTAGATAGTGGTGGTGAATGGCAAGAAGATGATTTTGAGGAAGCCGTAATTGCCGCAGCCAGCTTGTACTTTTACACACAACGGATGGGAATGCCCGTCAAACTCTGGACAGCTGGGACAAATTTGGTAAAAGGCGATGCCTGCGGCAAGTCCTCCGGCCTACGCATTGTTCTAGAAACCCTAGCTGCGGCAACATCTCAAGAAGATATCAACGCCACAGAAACACCAAACAATCCTTTAATTTGGTTAACTCAAAATTCTCTGACACTCTCTTCCTTACCCCAAGGCAGTCGTTGGATTTTGTGGCAGAATAATAATTCCTCAGATCAAGCATCAACGGTTGTCAATCGTGACTGCCCTGGTATTGTGGTGCAAAGCGAACAAGCTTTACAACCCCAACTACAAAAACCTTTACAAGCATTTTAAATGAGTATTCTATGTATTTAATATTTCAATGAATGCTAATTTATTGCGGTTTTTGTTAAATATCATCATTGAATCTGTTCAGGTTGGGGAGATATCCCCAGTAATAGCGCCTTGAGGCTGAGGTACAATGCAAAGAAATATTTAAATTATGAGCGGCCGATCCACATGATCACATCAGAAGTTAACACACATTCCAGCGATAAAAGCTTAGAAGCAATGCGGCATTTTTCCGAACAATACGCCAAGCGTACTGGAACGTACTTCTGTAGTGAACCTTCGGTTACAGCAGTGGTAATTGAAGGGTTAGCCAAACATAAAGACGATCTAGGTGCGCCTTTGTGTCCCTGTCGCCACTACGAAGACAAAGAAGCTGAAGTCAAGGCTACATATTGGAACTGTCCTTGTGTACCAATGAGAGAACGGAAAGAATGCCATTGTATGCTGTTTTTAACATCAGACAATGAATTTGCTGGTGAAAGCCAAGAAATCTCTATCGAAACTATTAAAGAAGTAAGAGATAGTATGGCATGAGCGAAACTATGCCCCAAGAGTTTTGGCAAGGTGTAGAACAGTTCAACTCTGGACAGTTTTACGCCTGTCATGACACTTTAGAGGCTTTGTGGATCGAAGCCATTGAACCCGAAAAAACTTTTTACCAGGGCATTCTCCAAATTGCTGTAGCTTTGTATCATCTCAGAAATGAGAATTTGCGCGGCGCAGCTATTTTACTCGGAGAAGGAAGCAACCGCCTGCGCCGTTATCCAGATAGTTATGGCGGTATTAATGTAGATGAGTTATTAAGCCAAAGTGCCGAATTATTGACAGTATTACAGCAAACAAGTTTAAACAAAATTCCGGCAAGTGAATTGCTGGAAAATCAAAACTTGCCGATACCTAGACTTTTACTATCTAATGATTGTTAAACAGGGAACAGCGAAAAATCATCATGGGCAAGGGTGAAAGGGTATAGGGGTGTATGTATCCAAAACCCTTACACCCCATATTCTTTCACCCTCACACCCAATCTCTACAGACAATGTTGGTGCGTAAGTCCTACCTTTTTAGACATTGAGTGCTTGTCTTGGTGGTGTGGCTTTGTAATATTTACTAGGCGCTTCATTTCCTGCTTGTGCCAAAGCTTCTTGCCCAGTAATCAATCTTGCGCCACGTTTGCGGGTGACATAGTTCCATACCCACTGAATCATGACTACTAGTTTGTTATCAAACTCAATTAAGAAGTAGATATGAATTAATAGCCAAAATAGCCAAGCAAAGAAACCTTTGAGTTTGATAAAGCCTAAATCCACGACGGCTAGATTTTGCCCAATCATGGCTAAACTACCGCGATCGCTATAGTTGAAAGCAGGTAAGGTATTACCTTTGATTTTTTCCTTAATTAATTTAGCAACATATTCTCCCTCTTGCATCGCTACTGGCGCAACACCAGGAAGAGGTTTGCCATTTTGATGGGAGAAGTTTGCTAAGTCGCCAACTACATGAATGTTGGGATAGCCTTTGATGCTTAAGTCTGGTTCAACAACCACTCGTCCGGCGCGATCGCATTCTGCACCTGTACATTCTGCTAAAACTTGCCCCATTGGTGAAGCTTTCACACCTGCTGCCCATAATACTGTTTTGGCAGCAATTTCTTTCACTTCATCACCTTGTTTGAGGGTGACAATATCGTTTTCAATGTTGGTGACTAAAGTTTTGGTTTGAACGCTAACACCCAATTGCTGTAAAGATGCTTCTGCTTGTTGCGATAATTCTGGTGCAAAGGGTGGCAAAATCCGATCTAGTCCTTCTAGAAGTAAAACTCTTGCCTCGGATGTGTCGATGTTGCGGAAATCTTCTTTGAGGGTTTGATAAGCAAGTTCAGCGATCGCACCTGCTAATTCTACCCCTGTAGGGCCACCACCTACAATCACAAAGGTTAACCAAGCCCGACGTTTTTCAGGATCAGTTTCTTTTTCTGCGGCTTCAAACGCCGAGAAAATCCGGCGACGCATTTCGATCGCATCTTCTACAGTTTTTAAACCAGGCGCAAAATCTTCCCAGTTATCTTTACCAAAATAGGAATGCTTGGCACCTGTAGCCACTATTAACGTATCGTATGGTATCGCTTGATCACCCAAAAAGACTTGCTGTGCTTGGGGATCTATATCATTCACCTCTCCCAACAACACTTTCGTATTTTTGCTTTTGTTTAATACCGATCGCAACGGAGAGGAAATATCAGCAGGTGATAGTGTACCTGTGGCAACTTGGTACAGCAATGGTTGGAACAAGTGAAAATTACGTTTGTCAATCAGCGTTACGTCTACCTTAGCCTTAGCCAGTGCCTTTGCTGCATATAGTCCACCAAAGCCACCACCAATGATCACGACTTGATGCGGTGGGTTATTCTCAAGGGAGTCTACCATAAGAAGAAATATTTCCTAGTGTTACGGGTGCTGTAACTATTCTTAACAAATATGTATCAAACTTGTCATATATGTTTCTGTTCACGCTGCACAAATGAAAAAAACATAAAGGTAAGCTAGATTACCATTCCCAGGTGATACATATTACATTCATATATTGCCCTCTTAGCTTTAGTGTTTATCGCCCTTTGTTTAGATACATTACAAAGGGCATTATTTTATGAGGATTTCTGCACAAAGATTGTTTGTGGCGACTGGGTGAAAGGGTTTGGGGTGTCGGGATTTTAGTTTATTTTCGCCCAACTCATGCAAGAGGCGATTGACTAACTTCGATTATCTATTTGGGCGCGTTGTAAACTACCAGAAAAGTCAACATACACACTCTTCCATTCTGTGAATACATCTAAAGCAGTGGTTCCGGCTTCGCGGTGTCCGTTACCTGTTTGTTTCACACCACCAAAAGGTAAATGTACTTCTGCGCCAATAGTCGGGCCATTAATATAGGTAATGCCTGCTTCAATGTCCCGCATGGCGGTAAACGCCCGGTTGATATCGCGGGTATAAATGGAAGAAGACAGACCGTAATTAGTATCATTGAGAATAGCGATCGCTTCTTCAAAGGAATTAACCTCAATTAATGCCACTACAGGGCCAAATATCTCTTCACGGGCAACGCGCATATCTGGCGTAACATTATCTAAAATAGTTGGCCAAAAGAAATTACCCTGTTGTAGTTGTCCTTCAGTGGCAATTTCCCCACCAATTAAAATTTTTGCCCCTTCTTCACGGGCAATTTTCATATATTCATTCACCCGTTGCAATTGCCTTTGATTAATTATCGGCCCAATTTCTGTATCTTGGTCATAACCAGCACCCAAGCGTAACTTACTAGTACGCTCATACAGCATTGCCGTAAACTCTTCTTTAATGTCACGGTGCAATATCAGCCGACTCGTAGCCGTACAACGTTGCCCAGTTGTCCCAAAAGCCCCCCAAACCGCACCATCTAAAGCTAGTCCTAAGTCGGCATCTTCCATCACCACTTGGGCATTTTTACCGCCCATCTCCAGACAGACACGCTTGTGAGTGCGTCCGCAAGTTGCACCCACAAAAGCACCCGTTTCCGAAGAACCAGTGAAAGAAACTAAATCAACATGGGGATGTTCAACTAAAGCTTTACCAACTTCTTCACCAACACCATGCACTAAGTTAATTACACCTGCTGGTAAACCGGCTGCGGCAAAAATTTCTACTAGTTTAGTTGCACAAGCGGGAGTATCTTCAGCAGGTTTGAGAATAACAGTATTACCGCATACCAAAGCCGGCATAGCTTTCCAGCAAGGAATAGCCACAGGGAAATTCCACGGTGTAATTAAAGCACAAACACCAATGGGCATTCGCACCGTCATCGCAAATTTATTCGGCATTTCTGAAGGTGTCGTTAACCCAAACAGCCGCCTTCCTTCACCAGCACTATAAAAAGCACAGTCAATACCTTCCTGCACATCACCTCTAGCTTCGGTTAAGGGTTTACCCATTTCCCGACTAATTAATTGGGCGAGTTCTTCTTTATGCTGGAGTAATAATTCTCCCACACGAAAAATATATTCGGCTCTGGCTGGGGCAGGAACTTGCCGCCAACTACGGTAAGCTTCACGGGCGGCGGCGACGGCTTTATCCACATCCTCAGTGTGAGAACGGGGAAAGGTGGCGACAACTTCACTTACCACAGCAGGGTTATAACTTTCCAGAACGTTTCCTGTCGTAGCATCCACCCACTGACCATTAATATAATTGCGACAAGTTAGCAAAGTCATAATTAGTATTTAAAAATTTTTTTGAGATAACTGCTATGGATTTGATTTGCTTTCTACGTTAACGTCAAGTTTAAAGAATGGGCAGAAGGCGAAAAAGTTATACACAAAAGTTAAGGCACAAAAGCCAACACACCCACAGGAGAACCAGAACCACCACGCAATCTGAGAATAGCGATCGCTAATGTAGTACCTTGAGGAGGTAGTTGATCTAAATTCGTCAAGTTCTCCAACACAATACCCTGCTGTGCCAACACTAAATGGTTAGTCGTAAAACTGTTATCTTTTCCAGGATCAACACCGTGGGTATCAATTCCTACACCAGCAATTTGCCGTTCATCCAACAAAAACTGCGTCACATCACCACTAAAGCCCGGAAAGTGCATAATTCCTGCCGCATCTTGGTTAAAGAAGGCATGGCTATCAGTCCACTTATGCTGCCAGCCAGTATACAGTATGACTAAACTACCATTGGCAATCACGCCGTATTTTGCCTCCCAAGCCAGAATATCAGCAATACTCAAAGCATAATCAGGATTATTTTCGGCAACTTCGCAGACATCTATCACTACTGCCGATAAAACCAGTGATTCCGCCGCATATTCATCAATTCCTGCACCAGCAGAATCAAAACTATTAGGCGCGTTGATATGAGTAGCACTATGTTCACCCAAAGCAAAACGCCGCAGATAGTAACCATCATTTTGAATATCAGCAACAGTGTTAAGTTCTATCGCTGGGTCGCCCGGCCATAAAGGTATATTTTCATCAATAATATGGCTTAAGTGTATAACGCGGGAATAATTAATTTGCATAAAGTACAAAGCAATATAGCGTTTCTCGGTTGAGTGCAGTACAAGTAGATAGGAGATAGAGGCTAGAGGCTAGAGGCTAGAGGCTAGATGAATGTACCTCATTGCAATGAAAAACGCCATAGCAGAAATCAGGTGATAGATAACAGAAGCTTTCACCATATATTATGAAAATAAGAAAGATTTAAGTTAGGTTATGGGTATTGATGAAATAATCACAGCTTACCGTGAAGAAATTTTACAAATTGCTGCTGAGTACGGCGCATATAATGTGCGAGTGTTTGGTTCTGTAGCTAGAGGAGAAGCTACACTAGATAGTGATGTAGATTTTCTGATAGACCTTGAACCACAGCGAACTTTACTAGATCAAATTGCTTTCATACAATCTTTGGAGCAATTACTTGGACGTAAAGTGGATGTAACCGAAGTAGAAACTTTACATGAGTTAATTAGAGATGAAGTGTTACAGGAAGCTGTAATGTTATGAAAGGCGATCGCTTGTACTTGAGTAACATCAAAGAATGTATTGAGCGCATTGAGCTTTATACCTGTAGTGGCAAAGAAGTATTTTTGCAAACCTTAATTATTCAAGATGCGGTAATTAGAAATTTTGAAATTATTGGGGAAGCAACAAAGCGATTATCTCCTGAAATAAAAGCAGCTTATCCAGATTTACCGTGGCAACAGATAGCTGGTTTTCGAGATGTACTCATTCACGATTATTTAAAGGTAAATTTAAATCGAGTTTGGGGTGTAATTGAGCAGAATTTACCAGAACTAAAATCTACAGTTGAGGAAATTTTGCAGAGATGGGAAGAGTTGTAAGTATGTGAAAATTTCCTGTATTATACCAATAACAAAAACTCTCACTCTAGCCCAAATAACACAGAGCTTGAATGAGAGTTTTCATCAGTCAAGATTTGACATTCACTGCACACAATATTACCGGAAATTACCAGGATTTAAGCGAGTCCGATTTTGAGATTGAGTCGGAGTTTGACGACGAATTGCGACACCATTGCGTAATTGTGTTCCAGTTCCACCATCTTTGCGATCGAGGAACGGTTTAAGATTAATGCCACTTCTCGATGAGCTAACTCTGCGATTATTTCCACCTAAAATTGTGCGTCCGATATTGTAAATTTCATCTGCGCCGCCTCTATTATTGCGGAAAGTATTCACAGCCGTAGTTTGTTGACCATCATCCGCAGAAATTAAGTTTTGGAAAATGCTATTGCGGACAGTATAAGGGTCTTTATCTCTGGGTACTGTCAATACAATTCGACAACTAGAGTTAGCTTCAGTAGTGACACAAACAATATTTTCGTTATTCAAAAAACCTGTTTGGAGTTCTTGCAAACCATCGGGACGATATTCTTCTAAGCGTTGAGCAATAGTAACACAACGTTTGTACGGGTCCCAACCACCACCCAATTGTGCAGGAGCAGCCCAAGGAAAGAATCTTCCTGGTTGGCTTTCGGGTTGATACATTACTATATATTGACCATTGCTGTTTTGACAGCTAAATCTGGTACCAGTCGCTACGGTACCACTAGAGGAAGTGTCTACAGGATTTGATGAACCTGATGGATAAGGATCGGAAGTGGTAGGTACAACAATACCACCACCATCATTAACTTGAGCAAAGGCGGCGGAATTACCTAAAAATAAAGATAAGCCCAAACCGCTTAAACATAATAGCTTCAAGGGTTGAAATGCCATAAATTATCCTTTAGTAGATATGAGGTTAGCTAATTGATAATTTCAGTGACGCAGAAATTTGTTTTTTGATTCATTCAGAACGCCGCTTTTTCTCTTTTCTTTCTTTTTCTTCTTTGAGGATTTGTTTAATTTTGGCTTGAATGGCTGTGTGACGTTCAACGCCTTCATAACTGTAGCGGTTGTATTTACCCCGAATAATTAAGTTTTCGAGATAATTTACCCGTTCTTTACCGCCGGGGTGAGATGATATCCAGGTAGGAGGCGCATTTTTTTGTTGTTTTTGTAGTGTCGCCATCAAGTTACGCAACCCATCAGCAGCATAGCCATTCGCCACAATTAAGCGAGTACCCAAAACATCTGCTTGACGTTCCATATCACGGCTGTAGCTGAGGGAGAAAAGTTGACCGACTGTACCGCCAAAAGGCAGATATTGGGTGACGTTAGAAATTAAGTTTCCTTGGGTAACTAGTTGAAAGCCGTGGGATAAAACTACATGAGATAATTCATGACCGATTAACCCAGCGAGTTCAGCTTCAGAATTACTTTTAGCGATCGCACCAGCATTAATAAAAACTTTACCTCCTGGTAAGGCAAAGGCGTTCAATTCTTCTTCAGGAATCACAAAAAATTCGTATTTAAATTCAGTGCGTCCTGAAACTTTCACTAGTTTCTGCCCAATTTCGTTCACATAGGCCAGCACTTCTTCATCTTTGACTAATGGTAGCTGTTGTTTTGCCTGTTTCGCTACCGATTCCCCCACCGCACCTTCGCCTTGTAGTAGCAAGATGGTAGAGTCTAAGGCAGAAAACGGCCCTAACAAACTACCTGTCACCGCATAGCCGACTGCACCTGTAATAATATTAGCGAGAGTGTTACCTCTAATTTCTTCGCGGATATGGGCTTTGTAGCGTTTGAGATTGATTTCTGCAAGTTGGGTAAATTCCTCGGCTTGCGGATCATTCGGATAAAGAATAGCAAATTGACGCGCTGCTAAGGATGCTTCCATCCATTTTTTTTCATCAGCCAGTGCGGTAACTTTAGCTTTAATTAAATCTGGCTGATCGGGATATAGTGATGATGCTTGTTCTAAAACCTCTACAGCTTCTTTGGGGCGATTATATTGCTTGAGAATCTCAGCATAGCGAATATGGCCAGGAATAAATTCGGGATACTGTTCAACTAATAGTTTTAGCGGTACTTCTGTTCTTGTTTGCAACTTAGCCGCAATTCCCGCTTCTGATTCTCGCCAGTAAACTTTACCTGCTGGGGATAGTTGCGTCGCATCAACAATGGCGGGTTTACGTTCTTGAGTTGCAGTATCTGTGTTGGCGAATGGTGTTTTGACTTCCCGATAAAGTTTTTCTGCCTCAGTAATATTTCCGGCGAGGTATAATTTATCAGCTTCGATAAATTTTTGTTGACGGGCAAGTTCTTCAGGAGTAAGTGCAGGTTCTGTGGCGGTGTCTGGTTTTTTAGGTTCAGTCGCTTCTGGTTTTGGCGTTTGGTTGGACTGTGAACTTTCGGAACTGGGTGTATCTGTTGTTTCTACGGTGGTAGTGGCAGGTTCTTGGGCTGGAACAGGTGCTAAAGGTTGCGTCAGAATAATTACAATTGATGTACTAACTGACAACAAAATCCAACTCAAGGTGAGCAGCAGAGACTTCCTGGTTCGTTTCATGCTGATTTTATGCAAAGGGGCTATTTTAATGCTATGAGTAACTGACCCCATCCGCCTAGAGCGATCGCTACTGTTTTCCGATAATCTCAGGTTATAAAGAGTGCTGAGTGGAAAGTGCTGAGTGCTGAGTTAAAAGACCGCCCACGAGCGTGGTATTTATCATAGTACTAAAGTGTTGAGTATTTTTTTCTGACTCAGCACTGAGAATGATCAAGTTTTGCTGTTTGAACTGATATGATAAAAGCATAACTATTCTGAACTAAGACTTATATATTAGTGAGAAGTACTCTCTACAATTTATCTTTCTGAAAAAGGTTATAATAGTGATCTATTTCTGTTAATATGATTCAAGTGAATGCTATGCAGCAAAAAGCTGATGAGATTGTCAAAACACTCAAGGGTAAGGGATTGCGAGTAACGCCTCAACGCTTCGCCGTCTATGCCAATCTACTAGGGCGAGAAGACCACCCCACAGTAGATCAAATTCTGACAAGCTTGAATCAAGATGCACCTACTTCTTCTCAAGCCACAGTATATGCTGCACTGCAAGCCTTACGGGAAGTCGGCTTAGTGCGAGAAGTGCTGTTAGAAGAAGGTGTCTCACGTTACGATGCCAAAGTTTTGCCACACCATCATTTTCGCTGCAACTGTTGTGGTGCAATTGAAGACATTGATTGGAATACCTTTCAGTGTATTGATTTGAATAAACTGCGTTCGGGGTTAAAAGCCGAACGCTATGAAGTGACTGTCCAAGGAACTTGCGATCGCTGTCAAACAAAGTTGGAAGTGTAAAATTTCAGTGCGATCGCAATACAATGAATAAGATATTCTATCGATATCTCAGTTCTTATGAATGGTTCAGGTGACATTGATGCTCAAGTGACATTGCCGATGGAACTATATCAGGCGATCGCACAACGAGCGCAAGCTCATGGAAATTCAGTGAGTGGAGAGATTGTCGCACTGCTGACTCCTTTGCTGGTACAAATACCCAATGAGTTAGAGGTCGAATTTGCAGCATGGGAAGCAGCAAGTGACGAGGATTGGCTGACTACAGAAGGAATGCTGGCATCTCTGGGAGAATGAGATAGTGAGAGGGGATGTTCTGTTAGTAAGTTTACCAGATTCAGATAAACGAGAAGAACAAGGTAATCGCCCAGCGATCGCTGTTCAAACAGACATTGCGGTTTCGCCCATGTTAATGATTGTCCCAGTTACTTCTTCCTTGGGGGCATCAAGGTTTCCATTTACTGTAAGGATTGAGCCATCAGTGCTGAATGGTTTGACATTGCTTTCGGTAGCAATGGTTTTTCAGATGCGAGCGATCGATCCTAAGCGAATTATTCGTAAAATTGGTGAGTTGGAGCCTGAGTATTTGGTGCAGATTGATGGGGAAATTTGGCGAATGTTGAAGCCCCCGGAGGTTTAAAAAAGTCTGAAGTGTGAAATTTCAGACTTCGGTAGCAGAATTTCGTAGGTTGGGTGCGGTGCGATCGCCAATTTTGTAGGATGCGTGAATAAAATGTCACGCACCTTACTTCACACGTCACTTCGCATGACTGCATCTAACAACAACCCAGCCCCAAACCGCACCGGATCAGTGCAAGCTAAATCGGTTTCGGCTGTAGTTTGGGCGATCGCTTCTTGGGCTGCAAACTCATTTAAATGTGCAGTATTCAACGCTATACCCACCACAGGCACTTTCCCAAAAGCACCACCCGCACTCGCTACAGATTCATACATTTGAATCACTTTCATTAACGACGGAATCGGGACATGGGGATTATTCCGGTTATGAGTTTGTCCTGCCCGATGTACTAATACTAGTTGTGTAGGTTGGGAACCGCGAATCAAAGGCAAGGTAGCAGTAGAACCAGGATGTAACAGCGAACCTTGTCCTTCAATGTGCAGAATGTCATAGTTTTTGCCATAGCGCATCACTATTTGTTCCACAGCACCAGCCGCAAAATCTACACGGACAGCATCTAAAGCGATACCATCACCTTCTAACATCAAACCAGTTTGACCTGTAGCGATAAACTTAGAACGCCAACCCCGTAACTTTGCCGCCCAGTGTAATTCTAAACTAGTAGACATTTTCCCAATCGCCATATCTGTTCCCACCGTCAACACCCGGCGACAGGGAAGCGTCCGCGCCATCCCACTCGCCACTTCTATATTTGGTGGTTCTTTGCGGACATCCCAAATTAACTGTCCTGGTTTGAGAATGGCATTTAACTCTGCCATCGTCGCCAATGGTGTGTGTAACCCATTCACCAAAGACATCCCAGCCGCTAGGGCATTTTTAATTTCTATCCAATAATCATCAGGTACAGCACCACCTTTGGGCGCAATTCCAATTACCAATACTTCGGGTTTATATGCTAAAGCTGCGGTGACAGATTCTACAATCGGCACATCACGCTTGATACCTGTTAATTCTGGCAAAGACTTACCAGCACTTACCTTATCAATTACTGCGACAATCGGGGCTTCACTGTAGCGTAAAATTGCCAACCCGGTTTTGCCCTGTGTTCCTGTAGTTCCTTCATGCAGCAGAATAGCGATTCGTTGATTAAGCGGCAAACGCACTGTATTGTACCCCCAAGCCTGGTAAATCGTTTGGTAAAACTTTTCCTTCTACTACTAATGCACCCATAAATGGGTCATCAACTAAGTTGAGGTGACTATCTAAATCTAAATAATCAGCGAGTGGTGCTAATTGTGCTGCGGCTGTGTTAGCGAGTGAACTGTCAGAATAGCAGCCAAACATCACTTGTAAATTGTAAGCCCGCGCTGTGTGTACCATTCGCAATGCTTCGGTTAAGCCCCCTGACTTCATCAGTTTGATATTAATTCCATCCACGTAGTTTGCCAAATGGGGAATATCAACGCTAGTAAAGCAACTTTCATCAACAAAAATCGGTAGGGGTGACTCTTGTTTGAGTTTGGCTAAACTTTCTTCCTGACCCCTTGCTAGTGGCTGTTCTACATACTTTACACCTAAATCAGCCAGCCAATGACACATCTTAATTGCATCTGGCAAACTCCAACCACCATTTGCATCCACAAAAAATTCTAGATTTGGTGCTTCTTGTTGGACTGCTAATAGCATTTGCTGATCTGCCTCAATACCATCGGGGCTACCTAATTTCACCTTGAACAGCCGCACATCCAGATAATTTAACCAGTCCCGCGCCCTCGCCCTAGCGCCCTCTGGTGAATTTATGCCAATAGTTACCGAAGTCGGGACAATGAGATTGCGATCGCATCCCCAAATCTGCCACAGCGGTAAACCAACAAACTTACCCAACCAATCGTGCATTGCCATATCTACAGCCGCCCGCGCCGATGAAGGAATTTGCTGTTGAATTAACAACTGCTCAACTTGCTGTCTCTGCAATGGGCTGAAAGTTGTTAATAATGGTATAACTTGAGCGATCGCATCTTTGATTTGCTCGGTTTTTTGAGCATGATTCCCCACCCCAAACGGTGATGCTTCACCCCAGCCCTCAACGCCATCTTGCGAAATTTTTACCCAGACATTCGTTGTCTGTGCAGTTGTCCCCCGACTAATAGTTAAGGGAAATCGTTTATTGACAGTAAATACCTTGACTTCTACTTGCATAAGTCTGCTCTATAGCAATCCTAAACGATATACAAACATCTCTCTGACCTGAAAGTGCTGAGTGCTGAGTAAAAATGCTAGTCCCACTTTCATACTTGGCTATGAAGTTTGTTTCATCGGGACTACCTTGTCTACCTTGTCTACCTTGTCTACCTTGTCTCTTTTCTTCATTCTCAAATAAGACTGCTCTATGATGGCTAGGGCAGAAAATAGTTTAAGTGATTTTAGCCGATTTTCTACATCTGTTATACTTTTTTACATTTATTAATTAGCATCTATGAGCAATCTCAAGAAATGGAAAATCTTGCAATCAGAAATGGTATTAAACCATCCTTGGTGCAAAGTCAGGCAAGATAAAATCGAATTACCTAACGGCAAGGTGATTGATGATTATTTTGTCAGTATTAAACCAGAAATTGCCATTATTTTGCCAATTACCAGTAATCAAGAAATTGTTTTCGTCCGCCAATACCGACACGCAGTCGCCGATTTTTTTATCGAATTACCAGCCGGACATTTTGACCCCACCCAAGAAAGTGCGGAAATCGCCGCCATCCGAGAATTACAAGAAGAAACTGGTTATCTAGCTCAACAAGTTAAAAAAGTCACTGTTTTTTATGATAAACCCAGCAAAGATACCAACCGCATACATTTATTTTTAGCTGAGAATGTGATAAAAGTTGGGGAACAGAATTTAGATATTACAGAAGAAATTGAAGTAATTTTAATTCCTGTAGCGGAAGTATTAGATAAAATCTATCAAGGTGAAATTTCAGTGTCAGGAACTATTGCGGCTTTATTTTTAGGTTTAAACTTGATGAAATAGCTTAATAACCATCAATAAAAAAGGCGGCCGCATCTGTAATTCAGAATAGCGATCGCCAAAAAATTAATCCAGTAAATCAAACAGTTTGAGAATTGATAAATATTTTTCCCTAAATTAAATATTTCTCCTTTACTAATAAAATCTGCAATAAAGTACAAGAATCCAGAATCCCGAAGTCAAAATTGCTCAGAGTTTGATGAATAATATGATGAGAATATTCAAATTTATATCTAGCAGACCCTTGATTTATTCATGATTCTGAATTCTGTCCAGGAAATTAATTAGCCACCTGTTTTTTAGACTTCATTCTTAAACCCAATGCAAGTGTAGCTGCAATGCCAACAACTGCGCTTGGTTCAGGAACAGAAGTTGTCTCATTTACATATTTGGCGCTGGCTACTGTATTGACAGATTCTGTATTAGTGATATCAACTAACATTTTTTCAGTGTTGTCACTATAGAAAATATCATTAACCGCCAAGAATAAAAACTTCGCGTTGGTGGGAATCTTAATTGTCATCTCGCCTAAGATTCCGAATACACCATCAAACAATGTTTTTTGACCACAAGTTCTATTAACATCACTTAAAGTTGCTCCATTACACATATAAGCACCTTTTGAGCCGTCGTAAGTAGAACCTGCTTGATTAGTGGTGTCAAATAAAGTGTTAGAAGTCCAGTTTGCGTCTGTATAGGCATACTTACTGGCATCTTCAGCATCAAGACTAATAGCATCAGCTACACGTTGTTGAAAAGAAGAATCAAGCAATGTATCCGAAGCACTGAAAACCCCAATCATATCGTTTCTTTGTCCAGGGTTCCAAACACTCCAGTTAAATGCGCCAGAAGTACTTAAACGAATTGTGCTTCCAGCTTCAAGACCTAAATCAGCTAAAGAGATGGCTTTAGTATTACCTGCAATTGTCTGAACATTATTGTAATAAGTTGTATCAGACTGAGTTTTCAAGAAAGTATAAGTAGAGTCAATTTCAAAAGAAGCTGCTTGGGCTTTAGCATTAACTAAAGTACCTAAGCCAACCAAGCTAGAAACCATTAAAATACGCCAGATTCTGTTCATGTTCTTATACTTATTACCGACTTCTCTAGCATAAGTAATAAGTTCCATAGATTGTATAAATTATTTTATGTATTAAGCAAATTTAGAATAAACTTTATCCGCCTATTTTGGGCTGTTTTCTCAGTATATTTCTTTGTCTAACAATCTCAAATAAATAACATTTTTAATACTGTAACCCCAGTACTTGTACGACTGGATACTTGCAATTTATCGAAACTTATTATGTTCTCTATCTCGAATCTATCCACCGTAAATTGGCTATCAATCAAGAGAAATAACGGTTTTGCCATAGAATAGCCAGTTAAAAGGCTGATATTCAACAAAGCACGATCGCCATTCGATCACAAAAATTGAGCGATCGCACCCATAACACCAACTAGCGATCGCCCAAATATGAATCTAAAACCAATCTGAACTGATAAAAGGTAGATAAGATCACTGTCATCTCATCCTATAACCGTTCACCTGCTATCTAAACAAGCTGTTATTTGCAATTTAAAACAATTTGAGCCTCAATTCTGACTTATAGCAGGGGACAGGTAATAGGTTACAGGTGACAGGGGTAAAAGCTTTGTGGTGCTACATATCAATTTCTGGGCAAAATTCGTCAATTTGCAAAATTCTGATCATTTCGCGCCCAGGATGTTTGAACAACACATAAAATTCACTGTTGGGCATTCTCAAGCTTTCAGGAATCAGCTGCGTTGGGATTGCTTCTGTTCGCACTAACCCATGTCCTGGAAAGAGAATAATGGTAATCTCCCCAGGAAGTAGACATCCTAAAACTCTGGCGAAGACACGCGCATAAAAATCTGGATGGTCTTCATATCGCATATCAACATACTAGTAACGCAAGGTAGATACTAAACAAAGTGCGATCGCAACTTTTTTATAGCTATTTCAAAAGCCCACAAAACTTTGTATTTCTACCACAACCATAACCTTAAACAAGCGCATAGGTGTTTTGTTTCAACGGAATTTGTATGACAAACGCTGTTCCTTGACCAAAGGTGGAAAGACAGATTAATTTACCATGATGTCTTTCGACAATTATCTGATGACTAATTGACATACTAATTCCTGTACCCTTACCTACGGGTTTTGTTGTGAAAAATGGGTCAAAAATTCTTGGCTGAAGCTGTTCAGGAATCCCCACTCCATTATCTTCGATCGTGATTTCTACCCATTTGTCTGCCGTCAAAGAAGTTTTGACTGTAATTTGAGGTGGATTATCTTGAATTTCTGAATGAGATTTTTGCGTAATTTTCTCTTCTAGGGTATCTATCGCATTTGTGAGAATGTTCAGCATCACTTGATTGAGTGAACTCGGATAACACTCTACTTCCGACAAATTAGCATAATCTTTGATCACCTTAATTTCTGGACGCTCTGGTTTTGCTTGCAGGCGGTGATGCAAAATCATCAGAGTACTATCAATACCTTCGTGAATATTCACCACTTTCAGTTCCGCTTCATCCAAGCGCGAGAAATTTCGTAATGATATGACAATTTGCCGGATGCGATCGCTTCCTACTTTCATTGAATTTAAAATTTTTGGTAAATCTTCTTGCAAAAAGTCTAAATCAACTTCTTCAATTAGCCTGTGAAGGGGCAAGGGTAAAACCGGAAAATGCGCTTGGTAAGCATTGACAATGCTCAATAAATAATCAGCATATTCTTCGACATAAGTCAAGTTAACGTGAATAAAGTTAATCGGATTATTAATTTCATGTGCAACCCCAGCTACTAATTGTCCTAAACTTGACATCTTTTCTTGTTGGACTAACTGCATCTGTGTCTGCTTGAGTTCTGTCATCGTATTTTCCAAGAGTTGATTCTTGTTTTCCAGTTCGATTTTTGAAGCGAATATCTGACTGAAACAAGCAAGTAAATCAAAACTTTTATAGAAACTGAGAAAGCGTAATGCGATCGCAACTGTCAACAAATCCGCTATTGCTTGCCAAAAATGGGAATTAACCAAACCCAGCATTCCCACTACATGCAAGCCGTGACCAAAAGCGCAGCTTAAAAAAATCCCAGCTACTGTAACTACCAGTGGGTCAACACCTGCTTGTCGATTACGCCACACTCCAAAACCAATGACGCTACCAATAATGAAATAACAACAAGAGATGACTAAATTTTCCCCCGCTATTAACCCACCGATTTGATCGGCATCCAATATATGATTCATAAATCTACTAGTACCCTAAAGCCCTCAGATCCTTAAAGTACCCATTTGCTCACTCATAATTGATATAAATGTTTACAATAGACATTTTTTTATTTATGTGAAGTTAAATAATTTCTAAAAAGTGGTTTTTAGCTTGATATTAGTTATCTAGAGAGAAAATGCTTCTAAATATATTGAAGTGGATAGTAATATAGTGGGCGATCGCCTCAATGCTTAAAAAGCAAATTTTTGAAATGTTTGAGATATTGCTACATTTGTATATACAAATGTAGATTTCAGAGTTATGCTTGAAAGTGTAAATGGCTTTGATTGGGATAAAGGGAACTCTGCCAAATGCTGGAATCGTGTTTCTAAAGAAGAAATTGAGTACCTGTTTCAACAATCGGGTGTTCTGATTGCACCAGATATAAAACATTCTCAGGATGAAGATAGGTATTTAGCCATAGGGATTTCAAGCCAACAAAAGTACATTTTTGTGGCTTTTACGCTCCGAAATAAACAGGATGAAATACTCATTAGACCGATCAGTGCCAGATATATGAGAGACACAGAGGTACAGAAATATGGACAAAACTTTCCCAAGACTTAAAACTGATGAAGAAATAGAGGCACTCTTAGAAGAAGATTTGTCAGATTATCTTACTCCTGATAATTTCAAGCCAGTAACTTTTGAATTTAAGCCTAAAGACAAAAGTGTGAATGTACGGATGTCTGAGGAGATGCTAGAAAAAGTTAAATCTGTTTCCAAGAAAGAGGGTATCCCTTATCAGCGTTACATTAGACGTGCGATAGAACGGTCTTTAAGTGCTGAATAGTAATTTGGCATAAAAAATGAGAGAAGTAAGCATCAAAGCGCGATCGCAGTTTTTCTAAACATAATCGCAACTTCTACTAAAAAATAAGCGATCGTCTCGCACTTGTAAACACAAGTGTGATTTTTTTTGCGCTAGTTTGCGAGGTGTCAAGCCTGGTGACTACTCGCCGAGGATATTAAAAAATAAAATGATTATATGATGCACGTCATAAGTCGGAAAAAGCTTCGAGAATTTTGCCAAATACACGCTGATTCGCGCGAAGCACTTGATGACTGGTTTCAGGCAGCAAGCAAAGCAAACTGGGCTAACCTGATTGAGGTACAAACAGTCTACCCAAAAGCTGAAGCTGTTAGTAACTTTACAGTTTTTAATATTAAAGGCAATAAATATCGCTTAATTACCAGTATTAATTACGAGAAGCAGGTTATCTACATCAAGTACGTTTTGACTCATGCCAATTATGACAAAGACGACTGGAAGCATGACCCATACTATTAATTCCACAATTTACGGTGAGTTATTGTTACACTATCAACCCCGCATCATCAAAACTGAGTCAGAAAATGAGAAATTTTTGGCAGTGGTTGAAGAATTACTGGCTCGTCCTGACTTAAGTCCAGAAGAAGATACATTGTTAGAATTATTAGTCAAACTCATCGAAGATTTTGAAGAAAAGTACTATCAACTTAATGCTTCAACTTCTTGTTCCAGACTGTTGCATTTGATGGATGCTCGAAATTTACAGCCATCTGATTTGGTGGAAGTACTGGGTTCAAGTGAGATAGTGACTAAGTTACTTGATGGAGAGCAAGAAATCACAGAAGAACAGGCCAAGGTTTTAGGACAGTTTTTTCACGTCGAGCCGGAGTTATTTTGCTCATGAAAAACAAAGGCGATCGCACCTGTACAATCAGAGATGCGATCGCCTTTGTTGTAATCGAAAAAATTACACAGCCTGAGAACTAACCGCGAAGGTAGCTGTCAAAGGCTTCCATTTGAAAGCACGACTACCGCCTCTTTCCACCACTACTTTGACTTTGGGTTCCAGTTTCGGCAATTCTGCTAAAAACTCAATTTCTTGATCAGACAGAATATGCCCTTCAATGATCCACAGCACCAAACCCTTAGATTTTGGTGGTAACTGTTCTAACTGATAGTTAACAATTGGGGGTAAATAGTAGACACTACCCACAGCCGCACCACTACCAGTACTTTTCTTACCCAAGTGAGGCGGTCTCACACCATGAACTCCAGTAAGATAGGCCGCTACATCGCCCAATCCCCTAGCAGTTATATTTAAAGTCACATAGCCAGCAGCACGCAGTCGGCGGCGATATCGACCTTCAAAACCTCCCTCTAAAGGGACGTACGTACCGAGAGCGCCAAATTTCTCCAAATCTCGGATTAAACCATTGCCAGTGGTAATCAGTGCCATAGATTTTCGTTTATCCTATCCCACTTACATATCTCTATTATTTACTGTTAAGTAAAATATTTAAGGTGTCTTCAGATAGCAACTAGTCCAAAACTTGCCAAAGTATTGCCCAACAAAGCAAATCACTTCTAAAAGCTTATTTTATTCACCTAATAATATAGATATATGCAACTTACTCAGGACTTACACACCAAGATTTTCTGTGGAGACTGGGTAAAAGGGCATAGGGCTGCGCCGTGAGCGTCAACCGAACAGTGTCAGGGTTTTAAATCAGGTCAGGTCACTGAGCGCAGTCGAAGTGACCTTATTCAAAACCATTGAGTGAGTCCTGACAAAATACTCGACAAACATCACACCCCTCATCTATAATGTGAGATTGTGACCAAACGGCAAAATAAAGCCTTCCCTGGTGAGTCGTATGAGCGTAACATCTAACCTCTGATTAAACAGAATCAAGTTATTAAGTTAAGCCAAGCTACCAAGAGACTGCTAAACTAAAAAAGCCTTGATGTTCACCAAATATAATTATGGCGAAGTAATCAAAGCCATAAGCCGGATACAATTTGGATTCTTTCCTGTAACCCGGATAAACCAGGCAAAACCTTGAACAGTAGTTTAAGGTAATCCTGAACGTAGAAACTGAGTTGTAATACTAGTGCTGTAGTAGTACAAAAGCCTTAGTTATAGGGATACTGAGTGGTAATTAACTACTTAAGTCCTTCTACCACAAGGAGGCCACCAAAAAAGCAGCCTCCAAAAAGTGCCTAAGCAACTGCTTGGACGAGAGCATTGCTGCACGAAAAGCAAAGCTTTAGAGCATTGCCTTAAAAACAGAGATTTGTGATCCGTTTGGAAGCAACTCATGGCTGTTCTAGTAAGCAACTGAATTCAGGTAAACGGATTCAACCAAAATTTAGGGAACGGTTTTTGTTTTCTGGATAAGAGAAAGCAACATTAGTTGCTGGAAATTACTGAGGATCGTCCTCCCTCAGTCAGAAAACCACCGAACATCCCGATGAATCTGCTCAGTAAGTAAAAAGGAGAACCAGTTACTGTGTCTGTAGGTATTCTCGGCACCAAGCTGGGCATGACCCAAATATTTGACGAGGCAGGAGTAGCAATTCCTGTCACTGTTGTTCAAGCAGGGCCATGCACTGTTACACAAGTCAAAACAAAGCAAACTGACGGTTATACCGCCATTCAACTTGGTTATGGCGAAGTTAAACCAAAAGCTCTCAATAAACCCGTATTGGGTCACTTAGCCAAATCATCAGCGCCAGCTTTACGTCACCTGAGTGAGTTTCGCATAGATAATTCCAGCGAATATACATTAGGTCAAGAAATCAAAGCAGATATTTTTACTGCTGGTCAAATCGTAGATGTAATTGGTACAAGTATCGGTCGCGGTTTTGCAGGCAACCAAAAGCGGAATAACTTTGGTCGCGGGCCAATGTCTCACGGTTCTAAAAACCACAGAGCGCCCGGTTCCATTGGTGCTGGTACAACACCCGGTCGTGTGTATCCAGGAAAAAGAATGGCAGGGCGCTTGGGCGGTACCCGCGTCACCATTAGTAAATTGACAGTTGTGCGTGTAGACGCAGAACGCAACTTATTACTCATTAAAGGTGCAATTCCTGGTAAACCAGGTTCCTTAGTGAGTGTTGTACCCGCAAAGAAAGTTGGTAAATAGTCAATCGTCAATGGTCATTAGTCATTGGTTATTAGCTAAAGACAAATGACAAAGGACTAATGACAAAAGACAAATGACAAAGGACAAAAAAATGGTTGAGACTGTAGTTAAAAACTGGCAAGGAGAGGAAGTCGGACAAAAGACGTTCGACTTGCGAGTTGCCAAAGAAGAAACAGCGGCCCATATTGTACATCGTGCCTTGGTTAGACAAACAACCAATGCTCGTCAAGGAACCGCTAGTACAAAAACTCGCGCAGAAGTTAGAGGTGGTGGCCGCAAACCTTGGCGGCAAAAAGGCACAGGTCGCGCTCGTGCTGGTTCGATTCGTTCACCCTTATGGCGTGGTGGTGGTGTGATTTTTGGGCCTAAACCCAGAGATTACGACCTGAAAATGAACCGGAAAGAACGACGGTTGGCATTACGCACAGCCTTTGTGAGCCGTGCTGATGATTTGATTGTGGTCGAAGAATTTAGCAACGAACTTTCTCGTCCGAAAACTAAAGATTTATTGGCAGCTTTAGTGCGTTGGGGAGTAAGCCCAGAACAAAAGACCCTGTTAATTTTGTCTGAGATTGCCGAAACCGTTTATCTGTCAGGACGCAACGTCGAGAACTTAAAAATTATTGCCGCAGATCAGTTGAATGTTTATGATTTGCTGCACGCTGACAAGCTTGTGGTTACAGCACCAGCATTAGAAAAAATTCAGGAGGTCTACAATGCCTAAGATTGCGCCCCGTGATCTGCCTGACTTGGTGCGTCGCCCGATTGTCACCGAAAAAGCAACGATTCTGATGGAACAGAATCAATACACTTTTGAAGTAGTTCTGAAAGCTACCAAGCCAGATATTAAAGCAGCGATCGAAGACTTGTTTCAAGTCAAAGTAGTCAAAATCAACACTGCTACACAGCCACGGAAAAAACGTCGCGTGGGCAAATTTATTGGCTACAAGCCCCAATATAAGAAAGCTATTGTCACCGTCTCACCTGGGGACGCACAAAAGATTAGACAGATTCTATTCCCAGAGGTCTAACAAAAAATGGGTACTCGTTCTTATCGCCCTTATACCCCCAGTACTCGTCAAGTTACAATCTCCGACTTTTCGGAAATTACTAAAAAAGATCCAGAAAAGTCTCTGACGGTGTACGTCCATCGCGCCAAAGGTCGCAACAATCAAGGGCGGATAACCAGCCGTCGCCGGGGTGGCGGACATAAAAGACTTTATCGAATTATTGATTTTAAAAGAGATAAGCGTAACATTCCCGCTACAGTGTTAGCGATCGAGTACGATCCCAACCGCAACGCTCGTATTGCCCTACTGCAATATCAGGATGGGGAAAAACGCTATATCCTGCAACCGAATGGCTTGACTGTAGGTAAAACCTTAATGGCTGGCCCTGAGTCTCCCATTGAAGATGGTAATGCTTTACCACTGGCAAACATTCCTTTAGGTACAAACGTACATAACGTAGAACTGACTGCGGGTAAGGGTGGTCAAATTGTTCGTGCTGCTGGTGCGACAGCGCAAGTAGTGGCGAAAGAAGGTAATTATGTCACCCTCAAGTTGCCTTCTGGGGAAGTGCGGATGGTGCGGCGTGAATGCTACGCTACCATCGGGCAAGTAGGCAACACGGACTTTAGAAACCTGAGTGCAGGTAAAGCTGGACGTAATCGCTGGAAAGGTCGCCGCCCGAAAGTTAGAGGTAGCGTCATGAACCCAGTTGATCACCCACATGGTGGTGGTGAAGGTAGAGCGCCCATTGGTCGTTCTGGCCCAGTCACACCTTGGGGTAAACCAACATTGGGAGCCAAGACACGCAAGCCCAAGAAACCTAGCAGTAGATTGATTGTACGCCGTCGTCGTAAATCTTCTAAGCGCGGTCGTGGTGGTCGTCAGTCTTAAAATTTTAGATTTGAAATTTTGGATTTTAGATTGAGAAATTATCTAAAATCCAACTAAATAAATCCAAAAGCCCAAATCCTAAAACCAAAATTTAACTATGGGTCGTTCACTAAAAAAAGGGCCTTTCGTTGCCGATCACTTACTCAGCAAAATTGAAAAGCTGAACGAGAGAAACGAAAAGCAAGTCATTAAAACTTGGTCAAGAGCCTCAACAATTCTGCCCCAGATGGTGGGACATACGATCGCTGTTCACAATGGTAGACAACACGTCCCCGTGTTTATCAGCGATCAGATGGTAGGTCATAAGTTGGGAGAATTCGCCCCAACACGCACCTACAGGGGTCATGGCAAAAGTGACAAAAAAGCGGGTAGATAGTTTGTTCTTTGTCTATTGTCATTAGTCCTTTGCAACTGACAAATGACAAATGACAGATGACGAATGACAAACGACAAGGAGAAAAACATGGCAACTAATACTACAGAAGTAAAAGCGATCGCCCGTTATATACGCATGTCTCCCTTTAAAGTGCGTCGCGTACTCGATCAAATTCGGGGGCGGTCTTACAGAGAAGCGTTAATTATTCTGGAATTTATGCCTTATCGGGCTTGTGAACCAGTACTAAAACTAATTAGAAGCGCAGCCGCCAATGCTGAACACAATGCAGGTCTAGACCGCGCCCAACTGGTAATTACTCAAGCTTATGCCGATCAAGGCCCAGTCCTAAAACGTTTCCAACCTAGAGCGCAAGGTCGAGCTTACCAAATTCGCAAACCTACATGTCACATCACAGTAGCTGTAGCTGCTGGTGAGACTGTGGAATAATTACCAGAACTTTAGAGGAAGCATTTGTGGGACAAAAAATTCATCCAGTTGGCTTTCGCCTCGGAATTACCCAAGAACACCAATCCCGGTGGTACGCAGATCCTGAACGCTATCCAGAACTTTTACAAGAAGATTACAAACTACGTAATTACATCGAACAAAAACTGGGTAGACTCGCTCAAAACAACGCTGGTATTTCCGAAGTTAGAATTGAGCGCAAAGCAGACCAAATTGATTTAGAAGTACGCACAGCCCGCCCTGGTGTAGTTGTAGGTCGTGGTGGACAAGGTATCGAATCCTTACGTACTGGACTGCAAGATTTATTAGGCGGTACTCGCCAGATTCGGATTAACGTCGTCGAAGTCCAACGAGTTGATGCCGATGCTTACTTAATTTCGGAATACATCGCCCAACAATTAGAACGTCGGGTTTCCTTCCGTCGCGTAGTCCGCCAAGCAATTCAACGGGCGCAACGTGCTGGTATTCAAGGAATTAAAATTCAAGTCAGTGGTCGGCTCAACGGTGCGGAAATTGCCCGGACAGAATGGACGCGCGAAGGTAGAGTACCTCTACACACCTTACGGGCTGATATTGACTACGCTTACTGCACAGCCAAAACCGTTTACGGTATTTTGGGCATCAAAGTGTGGGTATTTAAAGGAGAAATTATTCCTGGACAGGAAGAAACTCAACCCCAACCCGCCACCCGCGAACGTGAGCCGCGTCGCCGTCAACAACAGCGCCGTCGTCAGCAGTTTGAAGACCGTTCCAATGAAGGCTAAATCGTTATTTGTCATTAGTCCTGAGTAATGACAAATGACAAATGACAAATGACAAACGACAGATGAAAAATCATGTTAAGTCCTAGAAGAACTAAATTCCGCAAACAACAGCGCGGGCGAATGGCGGGTCTAGCCCACCGGGGTAGCACCCTCAACTTTGGCGATTTTGCCCTCCAAGCCCAAGAACCAGCTTGGATTACCTCTCGACAAATCGAAGCTTCCCGTCGGGCGATGACACGTTATATCCGCCGGGGTGGTAAAATCTGGATTCGGATATTCCCAGATAAGCCTGTAACCATGCGTCCAGCAGAAACACGGATGGGTTCTGGTAAAGGTAATCCAGAATTTTGGGTAGCAGTAGTGAAGCCAGGGCGGATTTTATTTGAAATCGCTGGGGTTTCTGAAGAAATCGCCCGTGAAGCTATGCGCCTAGCTGCATACAAACTGCCAATTAAAACTAAATTTATTGTGCGCCCTCAAATAGAAGAGGAGCAGGAGTAGGTTATGCCGCTTCCTAAGATTTCAGAAGCAAGAGAATTAAGTGACGAACAATTAGCTGCGGAAATTGCCGCCACTAAAAAACAACTGTTTCAGTTGCGCTTGCAAAAGGCAACCAGACAACTAGAAAAACCCCACCAATTCCGCCACGCTCGCCATCGCCTTGCCCAACTGTTGACAGTAGAGGGAGAGCGCAAACGGGCAGCAAGTCAAACTCCTAAAGAAGAGAACTAAGAGATTATGGCAATCAAAGAACGAGTTGGGTTGGTAGTGAGCGACAAAATGCAAAAAACGGTGGTAGTTGCCATTGAAAACCGCGCTCCCCATCCCAAATACGGCAAGATTGTAGTGAAAACCCGCCGCTATAAAGCTCACGATGAAGAAAACAAATGCAAAGTGGGCGATCGCGTGCGGATTCAAGAAACCAGACCCCTGAGCAAAACCAAACGCTGGCAAGTCACAGAAATCCTCAACACTAAAAACTCATAAGTTGTTACTTCACTAACAACTGCACAAGGGAGACCAATTGTGATTCAACCCCAAACTTACTTAAATGTGGCAGATAACAGTGGCGCACGGAAACTAATGTGTATCCGGGTGTTAGGTGCTGGTAATAGCCGTTACGGTTTTATCGGCGATCGCATTATCGCTGTTGTCAAAGATGCCATCCCCAACATGGCTGTGAAAAAATCAGATGTTGTGGAAGCTGTGATTGTTCGCACCCGCCATAACATCCGTCGTGATAGCGGTATGACTATTCGCTTTGATGATAACGCCGCCGTAATCATCAATAAAGAAGGTAATCCTAGAGGTACACGGGTATTTGGCCCAGTAGCACGGGAACTCCGCGACAAGAACTTTACTAAAATTGTTTCTCTGGCTCCGGAGGTGCTGTAATGCCTATCCAAAAGGAAAAAGTATTCTATAAAATGCACGTCAAAACTGGTGACACCGTGCAAGTAATTGCCGGCAAAGACAAAGGCAAAGTTGGCGAAGTGATTAAAGCATTGCCCCAACTGAGCAAAGTTGTTGTTAAAGGTGTCAACATTAAGACCAAGCACGTTAAACCCCAACAAGAAGGGGAATCTGGACGGATTGTAACTCAAGAGTACCCAATCCACAGTTCTAACGTGATGCTCTATTCCACCAAACAAAATGTCGCTAGTCGCGTTTGCTACACCTTTACCCCCGAAGGCAAGAAGGTGCGAAAACTCAAAAAAACTGGCGAGATTATTGATTAAGGATGAAGCTGAAAGCCTGAAGTATAAATATTACTTATTTTATCTTCATCCTCTATAATCTTCCCTGACCAAGCCCAGGGATCTCAGGACAAAAACTATGGCGACAACAAGACTCAAAACTTTATATCAAGAGACAATCGTCCCGAAACTCACGAATCAGTTTCAATACACCAACGTTCATCAAGTACCGAAGTTGGTCAAGGTAACTGTGAACCGAGGTTTGGGCGAAGCAGCACAAAACGCTAAGGCTTTGGAAGCTTCTATCAACGAAATTGCGCTCATTACTGGTCAAAAACCCGTAGTGACAAGAGCGAAAAAAGCGATCGCAGGCTTTAAAATTCGCCAAGGTATGCCCGTCGGGATTATGGTTACACTCAGAGGCGAGAGAATGTATGCTTTCCTCGACCGCTTGATCAGCTTGACACTACCAAGAATTCGTGACTTTCGTGGTATTAGCCCAAAAAGCTTTGACGGCCGTGGTAACTATACTCTCGGCGTAAGAGAACAGCTAATCTTTCCAGAAGTCGAATACGATAGCATTGATCAAGTTCGTGGTCTGGATATTTCGATTATTACTACAGCAAAAAATGACGAAGAGGGCCGCGCTTTACTCAAAGAATTGGGAATGCCCTTTCGCGATCAATAAGTTCATCTAAAGAGGGAACGATGGCGGCTAACGACACAATTGCAGATATGCTGACGCGCATCCGCAATGCCAATATGGCAAGGCATCAAACAACACAAGTGCCAGCCACTAAAATGACCCGTAGTATTGCCAAAGTACTACAAGAAGAAGGATTCATTTCAGAATATACAGAAGCCGAAGAAGGCGTAAAACGGCACTTGGTGATTGCCCTAAAATACAAAGGGAAAAATCGTCAGCCTTTGATTACTGCCCTCAAACGGATCAGTAAACCTGGTTTACGTGTTTATTCCAACCGAAAAGAACTACCCAGAGTATTAGGCGGTATCGGTATTGCCATTATTTCTACCTCCAGTGGCATTATGACTGACCGTGAAGCTCGCCGTCAGAATTTGGGTGGTGAAGTACTTTGCTACGTCTGGTAGTCATTAGTCATTTGTCATTAGTCATTGGTCATTAGTAAAGGACAAAGGACAAAGGACAAATAACAAAGGACAAATAACAAAGGACAAAAGATCATGTCTCGTATTGGTAAACGACCAATTACTATTCCCGCCAAAGTGCAAATCACAATTGATGGCACTAAGGTTGTGGTCAAAGGCCCCAAAGGTGAGCTTTCACGGGATTTACCTGTTCAAGTAACAGTGAGCCAGGAAGGCGAAACCTTACAAGTAGTTCGTAAAGATGATTCCCGTACCTCTCGCCAAATGCACGGTTTAAGCCGGACATTGGTAGCCAACATGGTAGAGGGAGTTTCCCAAGGTTTTCAACGTCGTTTGGAAATTCAAGGGGTTGGTTATCGCGCCCAAGTACAAGGACGCAACCTGGTGTTAAACATGGGTTTCAGTCACCAAGTACAGATTGAGCCACCAGATGGTATTCAGTTTGCCGTAGAGAATAACACTAACGTCATCGTTAGTGGTTACGACAAAGAAATAGTCGGTAATACAGCCGCTAAGATTCGTGCCGTCCGACCACCAGAACCCTACAAAGGTAAAGGTATTCGCTATGCGGGTGAAGTAGTCAGACGCAAAGCTGGTAAGACCGGAGGTAAAGGTAAGAAATAAACATGAAACTTACTCGTAGAGAATCCAAACAGCGCCGCCACCGCCGCGTTCGTGGCAAGGTAAACGGCTCTCCCGAACGCCCACGCCTATCCGTATTTCGTTCTCACCAACATATTTACGCCCAAGTAATTGATGATACTCAGCATCATACTTTAGTGGCAGCATCAACTTTAGATGCAGAGTTAAAAGCAAATTTAGCTTCTGGCGCTAACTGCGAAGCCTCAGCGCAAGTTGGTAAGTTAATCGCAGCCCGCGCATTAGAAAAGGGCATTACAAAAGTAGTTTTTGATCGTGGTGGTAACATATACCACGGCCGCATCAAAACACTAGCGGATGCTGCACGCGAAGCTGGTTTAGATTTTTAAAGTCATTAGTCATTAGTCATTGGTCATTGGTCATTAGGTAAATGACAAAGGACAAGTGACAACTGACAAATGACAATTGACAAATGACATTTAGAGAGCATGAATTATGGCAACAGGTCGTCGTAAAGCTAACCGCGCAAAAAAAGAAGAAACTAACTGGCAAGAGCGCGTCATCCAAATCCGACGGGTGAGCAAGGTAGTTAAGGGTGGTAAAAAACTCAGCTTCCGTGCCATTGTCGTTGTTGGGAACGAACGCGGTCAAGTCGGTGTGGGAGTAGGTAAAGCCTCAGATGTTATCGGTGCTGTGAAAAAAGGCGTAGCCGATGGCAAAAAACATCTCATTGACATTCCGATTACCAAATCTAATTCCATTCCGCATCCCATTGATGGCGTTGGTGGTGGTGCAAAAGTCATCATGCGCCCAGCCGCACCTGGTACCGGTGTAATTGCTGGTGGTGCTGTGCGGACTGTATTGGAATTAGCCGGAGTTCGCAACGTTCTTGCTAAACAACTTGGTTCTAACAACCCACTCAATAATGCTAGAGCCGCAGTTAACGCTTTATCTACCCTGCGTACTTTGGCGGAAGTTGCTGAAGACCGTGGTATCGCTATTGACAAACTCTACATTTAGTAGAGCTTCACTCACCGAGTTCTTGTAAACAATACAAATAACATCATGAGACTCAACGATGTTAAGCCCCAAAAAGGCTCTAAAAAACGCCGTCGCCGTGTAGCCAGAGGTATTTCTGCTGGTCAAGGTGCCAGTGCCGGTCTAGGTATGCGGGGTCAAAAATCTCGCTCTGGTAGTAGTACCAGACCAGGGTTTGAAGGTGGTCAACAGCCATTGTACCGCCGTATACCCAAGCTGAAAGGCTTTCCACTTGTGAATCGCAAGATTTACACTACGATAAATGTAGAGAAGTTAGCCTCTCTTCCTGCCAACACAGAAGTAACATTGGAATCCTTAAAAGCAGCCGGGATTTTAACCTCTGCCAAAGGGCCATTGAAAATTTTGGGTAATGGGGAATTGAACGTTGCCCTCAACGTCAAAGCGGCAGCTTTCACAGGTCAAGCTCGTAGCAAAATTGAGGCAGCTGGAGGAAGTTGTGAAGTTTTAGGGTGAAGCCCAACCGCGCACTTAAATACCTGCCAACTCCCTTCCAGTGCCTGGTTCACGACAAAGGTAGCACTCTATGATCAGTCGAGATAAAGCCCCAACGGCTCAAGAAACTTTTATGCAGATGGCACAAGCAGCTGGGCTAAGAGGCAGGCTGCTTGTTACTGTCGGTATTTTAATTTTGGTTCGCCTAGGTATCTTTTTACCTGTACCGGGAATTGACCGAGCTAGATTTGCTGAAGCAATTTCCGGCAACAATTCTATATTCGGTTTATTGGATATCTTTTCTGGGCGGGGACTTTCTACTTTGGGAGTCTTTGCTTTAGGGATTCTGCCCTTTATTAATGCGTCCATTATCATCCAATTGCTGACTGCGGCTATCCCATCTTTAGAAAATTTACAGAAAAACGAAGGCGAAGCAGGAAGGCGGAAAATTTCGCAAATTACCCGCTACGTGACTGTAGGTTGGGCAATTATCCAAAGTACGGCTTTTTCTGCCTTATTTTTGCAACAATTTGCTTTAACTCCTGGACCGCTATTTGTAGCTGAAACTGCGATCGCTCTCACCGCAGGTTCTATGTTTGTTATGTGGGCATCCGAACTGATCACAGAACGAGGTATTGGCAATGGTGCATCATTGTTGATTTTTGTCAACATTGTTGCTTCGCTACCCAAATCTCTAGGCGACACCATCGACTTAGTACAAGTTGGCGGTCGAGAAATCGTGGGTCGGGTAATTGTGCTGGTGTTGGTCTTCTTGGCCACCATCGTGGGCATTGTCTTTGTGCAGGAAGGTATTCGCCGCATCCCCATCATTTCAGCTCGTCGTCAAGTAGGTAGAAGAGTTTTGGCAGAACAGCGTAGTTATCTACCCCTGCGGCTCAACTCTGGTGGTGTGATGCCAATTATTTTTGCGGCTGCCATTTTGAGTTTGCCATTACTCATTGCCAACTTTACAAAAAATCCTGACTTGGCGAACATCGTCAATACCTATCTCAGCCCTGGTGGTTCTGCACCTTGGGTGTATGCCTTGGTGTATTTAACTTCCATTGTTTTCTTTAGCTACTTCTACTCTTCATTGATTGTCAACCCAGTTGATGTAGCTCAAAACTTGAAAAAAATGGGATCGAGTATTCCTGGGATTCGTCCAGGGAAAGCAACCAGTGAGTATATTGAGCGAGTTATTAACCGCTTAACTTTTTTGGGAGCTATCTTTTTAGGCTTGGTTGCGATTATTCCTACCGCCGTGGAAAGTGCGTTGAAAGTACCAACCTTCAAGGGACTGGGTGCTACTTCATTGTTAATTCTAGTTGGTGTGGCAATTGACACCGCAAAACAAGTCCAAACCTACGTTATTTCTCAGCGTTATGAAGGAATGGTGAAACAATAGTGACGCGACTAATCTTCTTGGGGCCACCGGGTGCGGGCAAAGGAACTCAAGCTCAGGTTTTGGCAGAACACCTGCATATCCCTCATATTTCCACTGGTGAAATCTTGAGGCAAGCCATGAAAGAGCAAACTCCTTTGGGAGTCAAAGCTCAAAGTTACGTTGATAGCGGTGAGTTGGTTCCTGATCAATTGGTGCAAGATTTAGTGGAGGAACGTCTAGGTCAATCAGATGCCAAATCCGGTTGGATTTTAGACGGTTTTCCTCGCAAAGTGACGCAAGCAGCTTTTTTAGAGGCATTGTTAGCGAAAACTGCTCAAGGTGGCGAAAGAGTAGTTAACTTAGATGCACCAGATGACATTGTAATTTCACGGTTACTGGCTAGAGGAAGAAAAGATGATACCGAAGAGGTGATTCGTCGTCGTCTAGAAGTGTACCGGAATGAAACTGCACCTTTGATCAACTACTATAGTGAACGCCAAAGGCTATTAACAGTCAATGGTAATCAATCCCAAGAAGAAGTCACTAGTGAATTGAAACAAATTTTAGTTTCCTAGCTGGAGATGTAGGAGTAGTTATGGGGAATCATAAAATTCACCACTCACTACTCCCCATTCTTCACTGAACTCTGGCAAGAGTATGCTGATCGATTTTAGCTAAGATATATTAATAAACTGTTGATATATTTCTCAAATTGTGTTCTGTTGCAGATAAAAGCTGCCAGCGAACCGAAAACTGTTGAGTTGAGGAACAAAAAAGTTGTCTAAACAAGATTTGATTGAAATGGAAGGTACGGTTACTGAGTCCTTGCCAAACGCGATGTTTCGTGTAGACCTGGACAATGGTTTTAACGTACTGGCACACATTTCTGGAAAAATTCGCCGCAACTACATCAAGATTTTGCCAGGCGATCGCGTCAAGGTTGAACTCACTCCCTATGACCTGACAAAAGGCCGAATTACCTATAGATTGCGGAAAAAATAATTAAATCCAGAAAAAACTAGTTATATGTGAAGGATCTTACCATAAAATCAACTTGTTGGGAGATTCTCATTTACTTAACTGTAATATTTTTCTAGAAATGCTATAATTTTATATTTGGAGTCAATTAAGAAAGGCATGAAAGTTCGAGCCTCTGTCAAAAAAATTTGCGAAAAGTGTAACGTGATTCGCCGTCGTGGTCGCGTTATGGTGATTTGCTCTAACCCCAAGCATAAACAACGTCAAGGATAACACTCTCAGTATTGGGAAGTTAACCGTGACTAGGAAAAAATCACCAAAAAACCCCTAGATGTGGCATATCAATCACCCACATCTTAACCAAGAGAAATTGCGAGAACAACAGGGAGAGATTTATTGTGGCACGTATTGCCGGCGTAGACCTGCCACGCGACAAGCGCGTAGAGATTGGTCTAACTTACATTTATGGAATTGGATTATCAAGGTCGCAGGAAATTCTGGCGGCTACAAGTGTCAATCCAGACACTCGTGTGAAAGACTTAAGTGATGCCGATGTCGCAGCCCTACGTGCAGAAATAGAAAGTAACTATCAAGTAGAAGGTGACTTGCGACGCTTGGAAGGGATGAACATCAAGCGTCTAATTGACATCGGAACCTACAGAGGTCGCCGTCACCGCATGGGTTTACCAGTTAGAGGACAAAGAACTCGTACTAATGCTAGAACCCGTCGTGGTAGAAGGCAGACAGTAGCTGGTAAGAAGAAGGCTCCTGGCAAATAATTGTTCATTGCTTGCTCAACAGAGCAAGTTTTTCCTTAAATTAACTAAACAAATATGGCGAGACAACCAACTAAAAAAACTGGGAGTAAAAAGCAAAAGCGGAACGTACCCAACGGACTTGCTTACATCCAATCTACTTTCAACAATAGCATTGTCACAATCACTGATCAAAACGGCGATGTTATTTCCTGGGCAAGTGCTGGTTCCAGTGGTTTTAAAGGAGCCAAAAAAGGCACTCCCTTTGCAGCCCAAACTGCTGCTGAAAGCGCCGCCCGTCGTGCTATTGACCAAGGAATGCGTCAAATTGAAGTGATGGTCAGTGGCCCTGGTGCTGGTAGAGAAACTGCGATTCGCGCACTGCAAGGAGCAGGGCTGGAAATTACCCTGATTCGGGATATTACCCCAATTCCTCACAATGGTTGCCGTCCACCAAAGCGCCGTCGAGTCTAGATAAAACTTGTTGGGTAACAAATACCAGAAGTTGCAATTAAAAATTCACTTGTCATAGCTACTAAAGTCTTGGTTTTTAGCTATCAAGCAGAGTAAATAGTAAATAACTTCTGGATGCTTGGGTGGTAAAAAGCAAGTTAGCTCTTCCTAGAGGGAGAGCTGCTGCACTATCCGCAACACCATATTAATTATGGATAATCGCCCACAAGCTTCATCAGCAGGTCAGCTACCCCACTAGAGTTGGGTAATTTGATCAGCCGGAAGCAAGCCGAGGGCAGAAGTAAATTGAATAGGCAATTAATTGTTAGCAGCACCTTAATTAAGGGAGGCTACTCCGTGGCGCAGTTTCAAATTGAATGTGTAGAGTCAAGTACAGAAGAAAGTCGGAGCCATTACAGCAAGTTTGTCTTAGAACCCCTAGAGCGTGGTCAAGGTACAACTGTGGGTAATGCACTGCGGCGGGTGTTGTTGTCCAACTTGGAAGGAACAGCCGTGACCGCAGTGCGAATTGCAGGTGTGACACATGAGTTTGCTACAGTTCCTGGTGTGCGGGAAGACGTGCTAGAAATCTTGATGAGAATGAAAGAAGTTATTCTCAAAAGTTACTCTTCTCAACCCCAAATTGGCAGATTACTCGTTACCGGGCCAGCAACAGTCACAGCCGCTCATTTTGATTTGCCTAGTGAAGTTGAAGTTGTTGATCCTACCCAGTATGTTGCGACTCTCGCTGAGGGCGGTAAGCTGGAAATGGAATTTCGCATCGAACGCGGTAAGGGTTATCGTACCGTAGAACGAGGGCGGGAAGAAGCCACTTCTTTGGACTTTTTGCAAATCGACTCAGTATTTATGCCAGTGCGAAAAGTCAACTATAGTGTTGAAGAAGCCCGTGCAGATGGCTCGATTACCAAAGACAGACTGTTATTAGAAGTTTGGACAAATGGCAGTGTCTCTCCCCAAGAAGCACTATCCTCAGCTGCCAGTATTTTGGTAGATTTATTCAACCCACTGAAGGACATTTCGTTAGAACCAACAGATATTGGTTCTGATGTTCCAGACGATCCAACTGCTCAAATTCCCATCGAAGAATTGCAACTTTCTGTGCGGGCATACAACTGTCTCAAACGCGCACAAGTTAATTCTGTGGCAGACTTATTGGATTTTACCCAAGAAGATTTGCTGGAAATCAAAAACTTTGGTCAAAAATCGGCGGAAGAGGTGGTAGAAGCGTTGCAACGACGCTTGGGTATTACCTTACCGCAGGAAAGAAGCTCCAAACACAGCTAAAGCAAAACCTTTCATAGTTCATAGTCCACTATTATGCGTCACCGTTGTCGGGTTAAAAAACTTGGTAAACCAGCTGACCAGCGTCGCGCTCTGTTGCGTACCTTAACCACTGAGCTAGTTCGTCATGGTCGAATTACCACCACTTTGATTAGAGCGAAAGCTTTGCGGAGTGAAGTAGATAAAATGATTACCTTAGCGAAAGACGGCTCCTTAGCATCTCGTCGGGCGGCTTTAGGTTACATATATGACAAGCAACTGGTTCATGCTTTGTTTGAACAAGCTCCTACTCGGTATGCTAATCGTAGTGGTGGTTACACCCGGATTCTTCATACCGTGCCTCGGCGTGGAGACAATGCCGAAATGGCAATTATTGAACTGGTCTAAGTCATTAGTCATTAGTCATTGATCAAACTGAACAAATGACAAAGGACGAGTGACAAAGGACAAAATCTGTATGTTAGAAATTGACCAGCCGCAACAAACTCAAAGAGTTGCCTTGGTAATTCAATACCTAGGTACTCATTTTCATGGCTGGCAAAGGCAAAAGGGGCAGCGTACAGTCCAAGAAGAAATCGAAACAGCGATCGCGACTATTCTTGGTCATCATGTCACACTACATGGTGCAGGACGCACTGATGCTGGTGTTCATGCTGCTGCACAAGTAGCCCACTTTGATGCTACAGGTTTAATTCCGGCTCAGAAATGGGCAACAGTTCTCAACAGTTATCTGCCACAAGACATCATAATTAGGGCTTCAGCACCCGTAGGTAACGCTTGGCACGCCCGTTTTAGCGCGGCTTATCGGCGATACCGCTACACGATATACACTGAAAAACGACCAAATTTGTTCGTTAAACCCTTTAGTTGGCATTATTATCATGAGCCACTGGATGAATTATTAATTCAGTCTGCCATGAAACCTCTGTTGGGCAAGCATCATTTAGCAGCTTTCCATCGTGCAGGTTCCAAGCGAAAACATTCTTGGGTAGAAGTACAAGCCGCCCAATGTCATCGTAGCGGGTCACTGCTCCATCTAGAAATTCAAGCAGATGGATTTTTATATGGCATGGTTAGACTGCTGGTGGGAATGCTAGTACAAGTAGGTGCTGGACAGCGCACCCTGGCGAACTTCACCGAAATTTGGCAAGAAGAACGCCGAGAAGAAGTAAAATATGCCGCACCTGCTCAGGGTTTATGCTTGTTGCGCGTCGGCTATCCTGATTTTCCTTTTTCTTGTGATATTTGGTACGATACCCAGCCCAAATTTAGTTTTTAGTCATTGGTCATCAGTCATTACTCAATGACGAATGACAAAGGGCAAAATAACAAAGGACAAACACAAATGAGTAAAACCTACCTTCCGCCTCAAGCTTCACTTGAGCATGATTGGTACGTAGTAGATGCTACTGACCAACGTCTTGGTCGCCTCGCTACCGAAATCGCTATGATTCTTCGAGGCAAAAAGAAACCGGAATATACACCTCACATGGACACTGGTGACTTTGTGATTGTGATTAATGCCGAGAAAATCGCAGTCACAGGTAAAAAACGGACGCAAAAATTATATCGTCGCCACTCTGGCCGTCCTGGTGGGATGAAGACCGAAACTTTTGCCAAGCTGCAACAGCGCATCCCCGAACGGATTCTTGAACATGCTATTAAAGGTATGCTTCCTAAAAATAGCTTGGGTCGGCAGTTGTTTACCAAGCTCAAAGTTTATGCAGGGCCGACTCATCCCCACGCAGCTCAACAACCTAAAGAATTAAAGATTAGTACAATTCCTGGAGAAGAAAGTTAATGGTAGTAGCAGAAGCCAATAGCGGTCGTGCCGTTTACTGGGGTACTGGCCGCCGTAAATCCGCAGTTGCACGAGTCCGCCTTGTGCCTGGTAGCGGTCAATTGACAGTCAATGGCAAGCCTGGAGATTTATACTTCCAGTTCAATGCGAATTACTTGGGAGTGATTAAAGCTCCTCTGGAAACCCTTGGCTTGGAAAGCGAATATGACATTTTGGTGAAAGCTGAGGGTGGTGGCTTGACTGGTCAAGCTGATTCTATCCGTTTGGGTGTAGCTCGTGCTTTGTGTCAATTAGACCCAGAAAATCGCTCACCCTTAAAAACCGAAGGTTATCTCACCCGCGATCCCAGAGCTAAAGAGCGCAAAAAATACGGTTTGCACAAAGCTCGCAAAGCTCCTCAGTACTCCAAACGATAAGGGATTGGGTCTTGGGAATTGGGTAATTTTTGTAGTCCCTAGTACAACAAGGCAAAAGTAAAAAGTCAAAAGGAAAAAGAAAGAATAGTGATACCACAAGCCTTTTAGCCATTCCAAATGATCTGTTTATTTCCGCCGATCTGTACTAGTCTCTAGATTCCACTGAAAGTTATAATTTATATAGATTCACCACAAAAGGAACAATGGCTAAACCTGATATTCATCCCCAGTGGTATCCAG
Organism: Anabaena sp. FACHB-83; assembly: GCF_014697485.1. NCBI lineage: Bacteria > Bacillati > Cyanobacteriota > Cyanophyceae > Nostocales > Nostocaceae > Anabaena > Anabaena sp. FACHB-83. The sequence goes on from NZ_JACJRY010000007.1 coordinate 168,728, forward strand.
ATGCTAAAGTCTACTGCAACGGTAAAGTTGTGATGACTATTGGTTCTACCAAGCCAGAATTGCACGTAGACGTTTGGTCTGGAAATCACCCTTTTTATACTGGTACTCAAAAGATTATCGATACCGAAGGTCGCGTAGAACGCTTCCTGCGGAAATACGGCAAGTCAAGCGAGCAAGGCTCCGGCGACAAAAAGAAAAAGTAGCGGTTTGGCTCTGCTGTTAACGACGACCCTGCGAATGCTGGGTCGATTGTCATTTTTTGAGCCAAGTTGTTATTTGAAGGAGCGAATGCGCTCAACGCACACTTCGTGAACGCACTTATGGCTGAAACATACCTGCTGGAGAAACTTAAATCTGTTGAACAAACCTTTAATGAATTGACACGCCGCCTAGCCGACCCTGATACTGCTAAAAATCCTGATGAGTATCAGCAAGTAGCTAAGGCTCGTTCTTCTTTGGAAGAGGTAGTGAATACCTATGAAACTTGGAAAACAGCCCAAGCCGATTTAACTGGGGCGCGTCAAGTTTATAAAGAAGCAGCCAGTGACCCAGAAATGCAAGAAATGGCCGCACTGGAAGTTAGTGAACTGGAAGAAAAAATAGAATACTTAGAAACCCGCTTAAAAGTATTATTACTGCCCCGCGACCCCAACGATGAGAAGAATATCATGTTGGAAATTCGCGCTGGGACAGGTGGTGATGAAGCGAGTATTTGGGCTGGTGATTTGATGCGGATGTACACTCGCTACGCGCAAACTCAAGGTTGGAAAGTTTCGCTGGCGAGCGAATCTTTGGGAGAAATGGGCGGTTGGAAAGAAGTCATTCTGGAAATTAAAGGTGACAACGTTTACAGCCAGTTAAAGTTTGAAGCTGGAGTGCATCGCGTACAGCGTGTACCAGTCACAGAAGCTGGGGGACGGGTGCATACTTCAACCGCTACTGTCGCAATCATGCCAGAAGTGGATGATGTAGAAATTCACATCGACCCCAAAGATATTGAAATGACGACGGCTCGTTCTGGCGGTGCTGGTGGACAAAACGTCAACAAAGTGGAAACAGCCGTTGACTTGATGCACAAACCCACAGGAATCAGAATTTTCTGTACGGAAGAGCGTAGCCAGTTGCAAAACAAAGAACGGGCGATGCAAATTTTGCGGGCGAAACTGTATGAAATGAAGTTACGCGAACAACAAGAAGCTGTAACTTCGATGCGGCGATCGCAGGTTGGTACAGGATCGCGATCGGAAAAGATTCGCACTTATAACTATAAAGATAACCGCGTTACCGACCACCGCTTAGGTCAAAACTTCTCCTTAAACCCTGTTCTGGAAGGTGATTTAGAGACAGTAATTCAATCTTGTATCTCTCAAGATCAGCAAGAACGTTTGGCAGAGTTAGCGGCTTCCGGTACAATGAACTAATTTTTAGCTTGAGAATTAATTTGATTACAAACCGTCTGGGGTGTTGCGATGTTTAACACACTAGACGGTTTTTTAATCTGAATTGATTTCCGCAAATATACATAAGTTACGCACATATAAATAGTTTTAAAATGGTGAGCATCAAATTTTTATAGGTGCAGCTATGTCATTGTTACGGAATGAACCTTTAGATTGGCAATCTAATCCAGAAACATCTTATATACCTGTTTATCATAAAGGTAGTTTAGTTGGTTTCTTTAAACAAGAATATGTGAATGAAATTCTTTATTTTTTAAATGAAGAAGAAGTTTTAAAAAAAGCTCTCAAAAAAGCTTGTGGTGATTTACTAAAAAAGACTGGTGGCGATATAACTAAGGTTAATTATTTAGTACAAAAATATATAAAAGTTAGTGAACGTCCTAAATATGGAACGAGAGCGATCGCGCTTTTACTACAAGAGCGACAAAAAGAACTTGACCTTAACAATCAAGAATTTGTCAAATTCTGCGATACCTTTAAAATCTCTCCTACCGAACTCAGTAGTATTTATGCTGGAGAGCCGATTGATGATAGTTTATTAGCGCCAATCTCACGAGTATTAGGGATAACTAGAGAGCGTGTGCAAGAAGTGAGAGATGGTGTAGAAGCCCAAAAAAGTACATAATTAGCTATTAACATTATTTCCTTTGTTCAATCTGTGAAAACAGACAGTATATTTTATCGCCTGTTTCAAGAATTTCCCGATATCTTCTTTGAACTCATTGGTGCTTCTCCAGAAAATACTGAATACTATCAATTTTCATCAGTTGAGATCAAACAAACAGCCTTCAGAATTGATGGTGTGTTTCTACCTGTACAAAATGAGGAAAAGCATATTTACTTTGTGGAGGTACAGTTTCAAACTGATGATGATTTTTATTCACGACTGTTTGCCGAAGTTTGTTTATATTTACGCCAAAATCGACCGCCAAATAACTGGTGTGCAGTGGTTTTATATCCTAGCAGAAGTGTAGATACACAAGATATAAAACATTACCGAGAATTTTTTGAAAGTCAGCGAGTCCAATGTATTTATTTGGATGAATTAGGCGATGCAGCATCACTACCAATTGGTATAGCAACAATCAAGTTAGTAATTGCTGATACCAACGCAGCAATCATCGAGGCTACAGAGCTAATTACTAGAACAAAACTTGAGTTAACATCTCAACGTCAACAACAGCAATTATTACAATTAATAGAGACGATTCTGATTTACAAGTTGCCGAACATGAGTAGAGAGGAAATACAGAATATGTTTGGATTAAGCGATTTAAAGCAAACGCGATTTTATCAAGAAGCTTTTCAGGAAGGCAAAGAACAAGGTAGACAGGAAGGTAGACAAGAAGGTAGACAGGAAGGTATGGCAGAAGGTCAACGCCAAGAAAAGTTGAGAATGGTCTCTCGCCTTTTGAGGTTGGGTTTGACTGTGGAACAAGTAGCGGCGGAACTTGATTTAAGTATTGAAGAAGTACAACAAGCTGCACAAAATTAATCAGTAATCAAGGCAAAATGCAGGCTATGTTTGAATTAGGCGATTTAAAGAAAACACGATTTTATCAAGAAGCTTTTCAGGAAGGTATAGAACAAGGTAGACAGGAAGGTATAGAAGAAGGTAAACGCCAAGAAAGGTTGAGAATTGTCTCTCGACTTTTGAGATTGGGTTTTACTGTGGAACAAGTAGAGGCGGAACTTGATTTAAGTATTGAAGAAGTACAGCAAGCTGCACAAAATTAATCAGTAATCAAAATTAAGCGATGTCTGGGTTTGATTGTGACTTCTTGGGAAGAATTATTGGTTAATTTTTGTTAATATTGGACACGGTGTTGGTACTTCGTCCTTAACCATCAATTTCCTACCCTGAGAGAAACTCGATGCTGCGACTCGAACATATCAGTAAAATTTATCCCACAGGCGAAGTCCTTAAGGATATCAACTGGGAAGTAAAACCAGGCGATCGCATTGGCTTAGTTGGCGTTAACGGTGCGGGAAAATCTACCCAGTTGAAAATTATCTCTGGGGAAATTGAACCTACCGCCGGCGACATTATTCGTCCTGCTAGTTTACATATTGCTTATCTCAATCAAGAGTTTGAAGTCGATCCCAGACGCACAGTTAGAGAAGAATTTTGGACAGTATTTAAGGAAGCCAACGAAGTACAGTTAGCTCTGACGCAAGTGCAACATGATATGCAAACTGCGACACCAGAGGAACTGGATAGACTAATTAACAAGTTGGATCGTTTGCAGCGTCAGTTTGAAGCTTTGGATGGTTACGGTTTAGAAGCACGCATCGGCAAGATTTTACCAGAGATGGGATTTGATCCTGAAGATGGCGATCGCCTCGTCAGTGCTTTTTCTGGTGGCTGGCAAATGCGGATGAGTTTGGGTAAAATTCTGCTGCAAGCACCAGATTTATTACTGTTAGACGAACCGACTAACCATTTAGACTTAGAAACTATCGAGTGGCTAGAAAATTACCTCAAAGGCTTAACAACGCCAATGGTGATAGTTTCCCACGACCGCGAATTTTTAGACCGCCTCTGCACTCAAATTGTCGAAACTGAACGCGGCGTTTCTAGCACTTACTTGGGTAACTATTCTGCTTATTTGCAACAAAAAGCCGAAAATCAAGTAGCGCAGCTGAATGCTTACGAACGCCAACAAAAGGAAATTGAGAAACAACAAGCTTTTGTTGACAGATTCCGCGCTAGTGCTACCCGCAGTACCCAAGCCAAAAGCCGGGAAAAACAACTAGACAAAATTGAGCGCATCGAAGCACCCATTGGTGGAGTCAGAACCTTACATTTTCGCTTTCCTCCTGCACCCCGCAGTGGTCGGGAAGTTGTGAAGATTAAGGATTTAACTCATATTTATGATGATAAAATCTTATTCCTGGGTGCAAATTTGCTGATTGAAAGGGGCGATCGCATCGCTTTTTTAGGCCCCAACGGCGCAGGGAAATCTACCTTATTGCGAATCATTATGGGTACGGAAACACCCAGCGAAGGCATCGTTAGCTTAGGTGATCATAACGTTATTCCGGGTTACTTTGAACAAAATCAAGCCGAAGCTTTGGACTTGAAAAAGACCGTGATGGAAACAATTCACGATGAAGTTCCTGACTGGAAAAACGAAGAAGTTCGCACACTGCTCGGCAAGTTTTTATTCACTGGCGACACTGTATTTAAATCGGTTGAAGCCTTAAGTGGGGGAGAAAAAGCTCGTTTAGCATTGGCAAAAATGCTATTGCGTCCAGCTAATTTACTGATTTTAGATGAGCCTACCAACCATCTCGATATTCCAGCTAAAGAGATGTTGGAAGAAGCACTGCAAAACTATGATGGGACAGCGATTGTAGTTTCCCACGACCGTTATTTTATCTCCCAGGTGGCTAACAAAATTGTGGAAATTCGGGATGGGGAATTCCGGGTTTATTTAGGAGATTACCACTACTACCTCAGAAAAATTGCCGAGGAAAAAGAAGAAGCCAAATTAGCTGCGATCGCGGCGGAAAAAGCTGCAAAAAAATCAGCTAAATCAGCTAAAACTTCTGGCAAGAAAAAGTAAACTATCAAGTTAGTAGTAGTACCTTTACTTAACTACTAACTTATTCATTCATTGGCGATATCACAAAATATATGCAACAGTTGCGAAAAGTAAAAAAAGTCTAAAAAATCTCTCAATAAGTCATAAATTAAGTTATTAAGCACAAATTCACTTGCACCTGTGGTTAGCAGTGGTATCATTCGGGTATTACAAAAAGTAAAGGGCAGTTTTACTATGACCAAAGCACCTGTTGCTCCTGTGGTGCTAGTCATTTTAGACGGATGGGGCTACTGCGAGGAGACGCGAGGAAACGCTATTGTTGCTGCTAAAACGCCAATTATGGACAGCTTGTGGGCGGTGTACCCGCATACCCTCATCCGCACATCCGGAAAAGCCGTAGGCTTGCCAGAGGGTCAAATGGGTAACTCAGAAGTTGGTCATTTGAATATTGGCGCTGGGAGAGTTGTACCACAAGAACTTGTACGCATCTCAGATGCAGTGGAAGACGGTTCAATCCTTAGTAACCCTGCACTGGTTAAAATTTGCCAGGAAGTTCGTTCTCAAAATGGCAAGCTGCACTTAGTGGGTCTTTGCTCTGATGGCGGGGTACACTCACATATTACCCACCTATTCGGACTACTTGACTTAGCAAAGGATCAGCGAATTTCAGAAGTTTGTATCCACGCGATTACTGATGGTCGTGATACCTCACCCAACGAAGGTATAAAAGCGATTCAACAACTGCAAGATTACACTGATCGCGTAGGGATTGGGCGCATTGCTACCCTGAGCGGTCGTTATTATGCGATGGATCGCGATCGCCGTTGGGATCGTGTTCAAAGAGCCTATGATGTCATCACCCAAGACGGTACAGGCGATGGACGAACAGCCGTACAAGTTTTGGAAGCATCTTACGCCGAAGGGGTGACAGATGAATTTATTAACCCAGTCCGTATTGCTCCCGGTGCAATTGCTCCCGGAGATGGGGTAATATTTTTCAACTTCCGCCCTGACCGTGCGAGACAGTTGACTCAAGCCTTTGTTAGTCCCGAATTTACAGGCTTTGAGCGACAGAGAATCCAACCATTATCTTTTGTGACATTTACCCAGTACGATCCAGAGTTACCCGTGACAGTGGCCTTTGAGCCGCAGAATTTAACTAATATTCTCGGTGAAGTCATTGCAAATCACGGTCTAAAACAGTTTCGGACTGCGGAAACCGAAAAATACGCCCACGTCACTTACTTCTTCAACGGTGGTTTAGAAGAACCTTTTGCTGGGGAAGACCGGGAACTTGTCAGCAGTCCAATGGTAGCGACTTATGACAAAGCGCCAGTCATGTCAGCCGCCGCCGTTACCGATGTAGCGATCGCCGCCATTCAAAAAGGCATATACTCCTTAGTGGTGATTAACTATGCTAACCCAGACATGGTGGGGCATACTGGTCAAATGCCAGCCACAATTACAGCGATTGAAGAAGTTGACCGTTGTGTAGGTCGCCTCCTAGAAAGCATTATCAAAGCAGGCGGGACAACAATGATTACCGCCGACCACGGTAACGCTGAGTATATGCTAGATGAAGAGGGTAACTCTTGGACGGCGCATACTACCAACCCAGTACCCTTGATTTTGGTGGAAGGCGAAAAAGCGAAAATTCCTGGACATGGTACGAATGTCGAACTACGTAACGATGGCAAGTTAGCCGACATTGCACCTACCATTCTGGATATTTTACAGCTACCACAGCCACCAGAAATGACCGGGCGATCGCTAGTCAATCCAATCGAGTTTGACTTAAAACGCGATCGTACTCCTATGCCAATTGGTCTGTAAAATAGTGCTGAGTTGAAAGTGCTGAGTGCTGAGTAATTTTGACTTTACTCAACACTCAGACCTCAAAACTAATTATGCTAAGAATCTTAGGAGTTAAGATTTAAAAGTAATAAAATAGAGTTTTTGAAGCCTTAACTTCCGACATCTGTTTTCAAACCGCCATAAATGAGATTGCGAACATGACAGTTACAAATATCGTACAAATTGTTTGGGCATTAGCCGCCCTGGGAATGATTGTTTTAGTATTGCTGCACAGTCCTAAAGGCGATGGGATTGGTGCTATTGGTGGACAAGCCCAATTATTTAGCAGTACCAAAAGTGCAGAAAATACCCTCAACCGAATTACTTGGGCTTTAACAGTGATTTTTCTCGGCTTAACAGTGGTTTTAAGTGCAGGTTGGCTACCCAAATAAGGATAGGGAAATGGGGAAAATGACCCTAAACCCAACACCGAATATGAGCAAATTACTAACAGCCTTTGTCTTAACTATAAGTACAGGGCTGTTAATTATTTTTGCTCACTTTTCATCTAGCGCCACTTCTTTACCTCCAGCAAAACCTCATCCCTTACCACCTAGTCTAGTTCAGTGGAATGATCAGACAAACAGTGGCGATTACTTTACTCAAATTGCAACAACAGAAATAGGTTATTTAGTTTGGTCACAATTTCCAGTTCAAGTTTATATAGAACGACCAATAAATATTAGCAATCAACAGGCGGAAGACTGGGTGAAAAATGTTGTGCAGGCTGTACAGGAATGGAATATTTACTTACCTTTAAAAGTAGTAGAAAATCCAGAAATTGCTGATATTAAAATTGAGCGAAAAGCACCACCATTACAATTATCACCAGATAAAAAAATTCCACGGGCGCGTTCTGCTTTAACTACATACCAGTTGTATACCAAAAACACAGTTTTATTACACCGTTTTACTGTTCTCTTAAGTCCTAGTCAGACTGGTAATTATGTCGTTGCAGCCGCACGCCATGAACTTGGTCATGCCTTGGGAATTTGGGGTCATAGTCCATCACAAACTGATGCTTTATATTTTGCCCAAGTCCGTAACCCGCCAACTATTTCAGCTAGAGATGTAAATACTTTGAAACGAGTTTATCAACAGCCCACAAGTTTAGGTTGGATACCATCTAAGTATTAGTAATTAAAATTTAATACAAATTTTTTTAATAAAATGAATAAATAAATTTATTTTTAAGTCTCATAAGGAGAGTGCATCTGAATGGCAACAATTGAATCTCGTGATTATACTTTAGAGGAATTGTTTCAAGATTTCTATGTAGTTAAAGAGTATCAACGTGAATATGTTTGGGAAGAAAAACAAGTTATAGAACTTCTCGAAGATGTCTATGAACTATTTCTAGATAATAAATCTGGTTCTGACTGGGAGTGTTTTATAGGCAGTATTATTGTTTGTAAATCTTATGATTTATATGAACTGATTGACGGTCAGCAAAGAATGACGACTGCTTATTTAATTTTGTGTGCAATAAGAGATTATTTACTAGAATTAAATCCTGATGAACCTGTTGGTAAAATTAAGGAATTCATTACTTCATACTGTGTCGAACATAATGGTAATGAAAGATTAAAAGAAAGAATAGAGCTTCAGTATGATGATGAAAGCCGTCATGTATTAGAAAGAATAGCTGGGCAGCAAAACTTTTTAGAAATTTCTGATAATAGTTCTGTACAACGTATCAAAAATGCTTATCAAGTTGCAGTGAAATTCTTAAAAGATGAATTTGGTGGTAACGAAAATACTATTCAGCAAGTTAGGCTATTTTTTGCACGTTTTATTAAAAATGTAAGGGTGGTTCGTGTAGAAACCAAGAGTATGTCTCAGGCACTCAAAGTTTTTGCGACGATTAATAATCGTGGAGTTGGTCTTGATTCTATGGACTTACTTAAAAATCTCATGTTTATCCAAATTAGTAAAGATAAAATTATTAAGGATAAAGATTTTGAGAGGCTGAAAAATAAGTGGAAAGAAATGCTAAAAATTTTATATGAAGCAAATGAAAATCCTATCAGATTTCTACGTTACTTTATTATTTCAAAATATGATTCAGAACGTATAAGAGAAGATAAAATTTACGAATGGTTTGATAAAAATGAAAGCAAATGTAAATATAAAGATAACCCTTTTGAATTTGTTGATTCTTTATTAAAATCAGCAAAAGCTTTCGCAAATTTTAAAGATGGAAAAGATATTTTCGGTAAGCACAATCGTTATTTATTAAATATATCTTATCTTTCCACTAGTCAGCATTTTGTTTTACTTTTAGCATCTCAACATTTTTCAAAAGAGATGTTTACAGAAATGTGTAAACATCTGGAAAATTTCTTATTCATGTATATTATCACTGAGGCTAGGTCAAGCAAACTTGAAGTTCTATTTGTAACATGGGCTTCTAAGTTAAGACAAATTAACAATCAACAGTCACTTGATAAATTTATATATGAAGAAATACAGATAGAAAAACAAAAACTATCAGAAAAATTTTTACTTACTTTTCGTCAGCTTGATGAAAATTCTGTTCGCAAAAAAGTATTGCAATATATTCTAGCTAAACTTACGCAATATATTGATGAATTAGCCTATGGAGATATAGAAGCTCATACTAATTTAAAAAACTACATAAATAAAACTGTTGAAATAGAACATATACTACCTCAAAACTATGATTTAGTAAAATCTTCCTTTGATAAAGAAGACCAAATATATAAATATGTTAAATATTTAGGCAATCTTACTTTAATAGAAAAGTCTATTAATACTTCAATTAAAAATAAGACATTTGAATTTAAAAAAAGTGCTTATCAAAAGTCAAAATTCTTAATTACTCAGTCAATAATAGAGCCAATAAACATTGGATTAAATACAGCAATAGACCGTGCAGTGAAAGAATTAAGTACATTTGAGATTTGGAATTCTGAGTCAATAGAATGTCGTCAAGAAATGTTGACTCAGTTGGCGAAGAAAGTATGGGATGTTATGTAGTGGTATAGATTGCAAAAACACAGCCTGCTAGTTTCTAAACAGAATAAAGGCAGTTAAAAATTCGCTGTATCTTGATGATTAAGCTACACATACTTGCTTAACTCTTGTTGCGTCATTGATTCGTAAGTCACTCGATTAGCACCTCTCCATTTGAAAGGATCGCGCTTTCATCACTCAATAACGCACTGAAAAATCTGCTCAACAGTTAGATTTAAATTTAAGAATGTTGGAGATTCTATACGTTCATTTCCTCTAAAATGTTTACCACGATATTCCCCTTCATCACTTAAAGAGTAAATTGTGATTGTTGGCTGTTTGGGGTCGCCTATTAACTCTTTACTACCCAAGGCTGCATAATCTACAATCCAATATTCTGGGATACCCATTTCTTCATAGTCAGCAAACTTTTTATGATAATCATCTCGCCAATTAGTACTGACAACTTCGATTACTAATGGGATGGAATCTGATTGACTGAGGATTGATTGTTTCTCCCACAGTGGTTCATTGAGCAAATTAGAAAAATTAATTAATAAAACATCTGGGTAGTAACCTGATATTTTATTTGTTGGCTTCAATGTAGCGGTTTTAGGTATACCGTAATTAAGTTTCAGACGAAGACACTCATACCCCAGAATCATTGTTAAAAATGCTACTATTTGCTCATGTTTCCCTGGTGGTGGTGGCATTTGAACAATCTCTCCATCGTGTAATTCATAACGAATATTTTCTGGTTGTGTAGCCAAAAAATCTAAAAATTCATTAAATGTAAATAATTTTTGGAGAGATTGTGTCATTATTTCTATGTCAGTTTAAATATGAAATGTCCTAAGCTCCCCAACTCAGACGTACAGGGCGCTCGACTAAAACTTCTTTATACAATTCTTCTAGCTGGGTAATGTTTTTATCTAATGTATATCGCTCTAAAACGCGATTTCTGGCTTTTTGTCCTAATAGAGTTGTTAATTCTGGATGATCTTGGCAGAGTGGTAGAAGGGTTTTTAATTGCGATCGCACTGTTTTAGTACTTAAAACTATACCAGCCCCTTTCTCTAAAACTTCTCCGTCCGCGCCGACATCTGTAGCTATACAAGCCCTTCCACAGGCCATTGCTTCTAACAAAGACAAAGACAATCCTTCTACCAAGGATGGCAAAATAAACACATCTGCACCCCGCAAGATTTCGATGCGTCTTTCTTCTTCCGCCACAAAGCCTAACCAAATAACGCCGTATTCTGCGCCATAAAATTGCTCTAAAGAAGCTCTTAAAGGGCCATCCCCTACAATTAATAACTTACTGCCATCGCCCATACCCGACTGTTTCCAAGCCCGGAGAAGAGCTTCAACATTTTTTTCTGGGGCTATTCTTCCTTGGTAAACAAATAAGCGTTCTGCTTGAAATTCTGCTTTAATTTTTGAATATCCCGGTGAATATTTAACTGTATCTACACCATTGGGAATCACAGCAATATTTTTGTCTCGTACACCCATACGTGCCAGTAATTCGCGCTGAATTTGGGAAAATACAATCACGCGATGATAGTTATCTAAAAAAGGTGCATACAACTGATAGGCTATGAGTTGCGTTCCTGATATCAGTTTTGCCCCTTTACCAGCAAACGGTGTATGAAAAGTAGCAATTAAATGTAAATTCAGTTGTTCACAAATTTCTGGTAAAACAAAGTCTAGGGGCGACAAAGTTAAAGAAGCATGAACAATATCGGGCTTGATTTCTCTTAAAGATTCTGTTAAAACTTTGGTCGCTTTTAGTGCCGGAATTGTATAAACTTGAGATTTATAAATAAAGGGTAACGATACTTCTTGGAATTTCGGCCAGTTATCTGGTTCAGGTTCTTCTTGGGCAAAGTGCAGAAAACTAACTTCATGTCCCCTATCTAGTAAAGCATTGGTTATTTCTCGGCTATAGGTGACATTACCACAAAAGGGCGATTTTTTTCCAATCCAGGCTATACGCATTCTTTAAAATTAGTTATAAGAAAGCTGGTTTTTATTGATGATTTTTGCGCCTTAGCTGTATTTGACTAGAACCTGATCTTACTAAATAATTTTGATTGAAAAAACACCGATATCAGCCATTGCTCAATTTGCTGATTAGCTGATGAAAATAATCGATGTTCGGATTAATTGATTTAATGAATAAGCTGTGAATTTTACACTTGGAATACAACTTTATTCTGCGTAATCTCAGGTTTATTCCCAGCAAAAAGGCACGAAATTATTGATGAGTTCAGTTTACCATGAAATCAAAGTCAATAATAAATGATTGCTTTTGTCAAGCAGACTGACGGGAGTTATACCAAGTTAAAATCCCACCAAAAAATGCGATCGCAGCTAGTCCCAAAAACACAGCTTTCAATCCCACAAAGGTTTCGGCGACCCCTGCTAGTGCTAAAGGTAAAGTCAAGGCAATATTAATCACATTATTTTGTAAGCCAAAGACTTTACCCCGCATTTCTGGGGGAGTTTCTGTTTGAATCGCAGTTTGCATCGGAATGCCAACGAACGCCCCAAAAATCCCTAAGATAGCCACAAACAACAACACCAACCACAATTGTGTTGTAAATAAAGCCAAACCAATTAAAGATGCTGCCATTCCTAAACAACCATACAAGCCAAGTTGAGAATAGGAGAAGCGTTGTCCAAACTGTCCTAACATTGTTGCGCCAACGGCAACCCCTACACCACCTGCTGCTAGTAAAAAGCCAAATTGCGAAGCTTTTAAATTCGGAATCACTTCTGCCATCCGCACTGCCAACACTGTTAAAGCGGCAAAGACAGAAAATAAAATAATCAGCCTCACTAAAGCATTCCGCACTTGATGATTAGCTTTGAGGTAAGCAAAACCGTCTCGTAAGTCTGAAAAAACATGGGGAAATTCTGTATCGGGAGCGTGGGGTTTTTCTTTGGTGGTCAACAACATTAAAATTACACCAGCGATCGCATAACTGCCACCCACTAAAATTTCTTTACCCAGGCCATTGCTACCGCCAAACTGCGCCCACATACTATCTGCGATCGCTAAAATTGGTTCACCGATGGCAAAGCCAATAATGACTGAAGCCATCATAGTTGTTGTATACAGGGAGTTTGCCGAAAGTAAGTGCTGTTCTTCAACTACCAAGGGAATTGCGGCTTGTTCGGCTGGCGCAAAAAACTGTGTCAGAGTGGAAACCAAAAAAGTCACACCCAAAATCATGACAAAACCTACTGGTAAAACTCCGATGGGTTGCCAATCATGAGTGAACCACAACAACAACGGAATTACCAAAACCAATATACCCCGCCAAATATTGGTTGCTACCAAAACTGCTTTTTTTGACCAACGATCTACAAATACTCCCGCCACCGAACCAAATAATACGGCTGGAATGGTAAACGCCATCATCAATGCTGATACCCAACCACTAATGCTTTGACTACCTGCTTGAAAGTGAGTATTGATTAAAGCAATCATCAATACCAAGTACACTTTATCAGCCAGTTGGCAAAACACTTGCCCACCCCAAAGTGCTAAGAAATTCGGGTTTTTTAATACAGGTAAAAATCCCTGCTGTTGTACTTTGTCTGAGTTCGCTTCACCGCCAGAACCATTCCCGGTAGTTTTTTCTGTTGCAGTTGCAACTGGTAAACTTTCTTCCTTCCGGTTGGGTGCAAGATTGACAACTGTATCCGATGTCCATTCTTTACCATTAGTTGGAACATCGGGTTTAGAAATTTCTTGGTTGTAAATTTGACTATTTGTCGAGATAGGAACAGACTTCAAATGATTAGTCACATTAGAAGTATTTGTCCGAATCGGTTTTTTGGTGTGGCTTGGTGATAAAGGAAGGATTTTTCGATCCAAATCAGATGGTTGCATCATGGTTGGTTGGCAGCAAAATAAGAATCTATTAGGATAGCGGAGCGAATAGAATGGCCTAAATGATACTGAGCATACTGACGTAAAATCTGCTCAATCGATAACCAGCCATTATCTCTAATTCCATCAATTTGTATTATCTCTGGTTGTGACAGTTGTTGGAGCAGAGTAAATTCTCTGGCACTCAAACGACAGGAAATAACTGGAATTTCTTGTCGATGGACAACAGTCTCGTAACTAGGGATAGAAGAATTTGCTGATGGGGAAAATTCGGAATGATTTCTATTTTCCCATTTTTCTTTCTCGCGTTTTCTGCGTAAACTTTCCCATGCCTCTAAACAAATTACCCCACCAGATGGCACACTAAAGCCAACTTGCCAGTTGGGGTTAGTCAAGTCTGGGGTGAGAGGCTTTTGAGTTAAACAACAGGTTTGGGTTTGCGGTGTTAGTCCAGCCAAAACTAAAAGTTGAAACACACCCAAGGACAGATATGCGTAAACAGATGATATTTCAGCTTTTGGGAGGATTTCTAATTGATGAAGATGTGCATTCAGTAACTCATAAAGTTCTTCTTGGGGTTGTTCACTCAAAGCCTGAGACAAGGCGATTTCGGCTAAATATTGACCTGCGGCTAATTTGCCTAAATCTTGAGCTAAACCAGGGTAAGTTTTTAACGTTTGGGCTTGTGTAATTTTATCGAGCGATCGCCCTTTCGCAATCAGTAGTTCATTCACAACAAACATCCCACTCCGACCACCCAGGCTAGAGTTGTGCTTACGCGCCCCTGGAGCAACTGCACGAATCAGACCAAACTCTCGTGTCAAAATTGTCACTATCCTGTCTGACTCGCCCAGCACCTGAGTTTTAAGATTAATACCAGTTGCCTTATAAGTTTTACTCATGAATCATTAGTCATCAGTCACTAGTCATTAACAGCCAGTGTATGGGGTGGTTTCGCCGACTTTCTCACTGGCGTTCATTAGCTGTGGAGGAAAGACAACGGACAAATGACTATTCCCCTTTCTCCAGATTATCGCGCTGGCGGAGCAAATCGATACCACGAGATGTCCCCAATCTTGTAGCACCCGCTAGGATTAAGTCTAAAGCTTGTTCGTGAGTCCGAATACCCCCAGAAGCTTTAATTCCTATGCTGTCTCTGACTATTTCTTTCAAAAGACGCACATCCGCTAATGTAGCACCGCCATTCCAACCTGTACTGGTTTTCAGGAATGCTGCACCCGCATCCATACATATTTCTGCTGCCAGTCTTTTTTCGGCATCTGTCAGCAGACCAGTTTCTAAAATTACCTTGACTGTTTGCCCTGTTTCTTCACAAATCTCAGCAATTTCTCGGTGAACTTCTTCGGTTTTTCCGATCTTCAACCAGCTTAAGTTAAGTACTAAATCTAACTCAGTAGCACCATTTTCTACCGCTTCTTGCGCTTCATACAGCTTAACGGCTGAAGTTGTGGCTCCCGACGGAAAACCAATCACAGTACAAACTTTTGGCTTTTTATTTTGTAGGAGTTCTGCTGCTTGCTTAACGTGGGTAGGGTAAATGCAAACCGCCGCAAAGTTAAATCTATATGCTTGTTCACACCATTGCTCAACCTGCTCTGGAGTAGCCGTTGGCGTTAACAGGGCGTGATCGATAAATGGCGCAATATCAATATTTGGATAGTCTGCTGCCATTGAACTTTTGCCTATGAATGATTATTAAGCTTTATAAAAAATTAAGACATTTATTATATATTAAACCACATTAACTCTGAATTTAACTCCAAAACTAGCTAATTATTCAGGTTATATTTGGAGGCATTTTGAGTTTATTTAATTATTGTAACTAAATTTATGGATTGTTAGACAATTTGTGCTTGCTGCAATGCCACAGTTTTGTCTTAGTTAATTCCTAAAAAATCCAGAATAGTTCTCGCTAACCCCTGAGACAGCAAGTAAGGTACACCATTACCGATGGATTTAAACATATTAGTCAAAGACATCAAATCAGGAAGTACAAAATTTTCTGGTAAAGATTGTATGGCTAAAGCTTCAGCTACAGAAATTCGCCGCATTTTATAAGGATGTAAATGTACTTCATTATTGCCATAGCAAGCTGTGGGAGAATAACGCCAACGGTGCAGACGTTTAAATGATTTCTTAGAATCATCTCCTTCATCAACAGTCGCAAATTTACTCATCCCGGCTCTGGGTTGAAAATAATGCTGAGTATTAGGATGATGCTGAACGTTATTTTTTCTAAACCAAAATTCCACAGTTAATTCTGGAATAATATTCTCCGGGCAAGGTAATAAAGAATCTGCTTGAAATGATTGGTATCGCGGCCAAGAACAAGCGAAAATCTCTGTCTGAGAATATGTTGTATATTTTTGCCAAAAGCCTAGATTTACCTGTTTTTTTATTTTATTTTGATTGATAAAATTCTGATGAAAGCCTATGATAATAATTCTTTCTCTATCTTGAGGTACGCCATATTCAAGGGCATTAATCAAACGTTCCGTTAAAAAATAGCCGGCTTGCTGTAACCGAATTTTTAAAGATTCAAAAAATATACGGTGTTTTTTAGTTCGCCATAATCCTTTAACATTTTCAAATAAAAAGAAATCAGGCAGATTCTGGCAAATTAATTCAATGTATGCGGCAGAAAGTTTACCATTATCTCCCAAGTGTCCTTTATTTTTACCACCAATCGAAAAATCAGGACAAGGAGGGCCACCAATAAAACCAATAATATTATTAGACTTGCGGCAATCTTTGATTAATTCTAATAAATATTGTGCTTGTATTCCTGCAACTAAGTTACTGACATCACCTGCTTCCCCGTGATGATATCCATATTCAGACAGTGGTAATTTAAGTAATTCTCTAGAATAACGGTATGCTGCCATGAAAGGTGCGAAAATTTCATTGACATAAACCACATTAAAACCGCTATGTTCAAAGCCTAAATCGAGAAAACCAGCACCAGCAAAAAATGAGAAAATAGCAGGGCGATCGCTATTCATTAGCAATTTTAATCAGGACATCTTTAAATTTACCATTTATCGCATTGGTATCTCAATCACAAACTCAGTACCTTGATTTAATTCAGAATGGTAAAATAAATTGCCCTGATGCTTATCCACTACAATCTGATAACTAATTGACAACCCTAACCCAGTCCCACCACCTACATCTTTAGTGGTAAAAAATGGGTCAAATATTTTTTGACTAATATCTTCTGGAATACCACCACCATTATCTGCGATCGTAATTCTGATCATCCGAGATGCGGTTAACTCTGTACAAATTTTAATTTGAGGCTGTTGATGATTTTGGAGACATTGAGTATTTAAAAAACTGCCTCTTAAGGCATCAATCGCATTACTCAAAACATTCATAAAAACTTGATTCAGTTGACCGGCATAACAAGTGACTTCTGGTAAATTACCATATTCTTTAATTACACCAATTTCTGGTAAATTATTTTTTTCTTTTAGTTGATTTTGCAAAATCATTAAAGTATTATCAATACCCTGATGAATATCAACAGGTTTCATATCCGATTCATCTAAGCGAGAGAAATTGCGTAAACCTAGAACAATATCTCGAATCCGTGAACTGCCCATTTTCATCGAATCTATCGTTTTCGGTAAATCATCAACCAAAAACTGCAAATCTATTTCCTCAGTTTTTTCAGCAATTATCGGTGTGGGATTTGGATATTCTTGTTGATATAAATCCATTAAATCTAGTAAATCACTGACATAATCATTAGTGTGTACAATATTGCCATGAATAAAATTGATGGGATTATTAATTTCATGGGCAATACCCGCTACCATTTGACCCAAAGAAGACATCTTCTCACTTTGAATTAATTGAGCTTGCGTTCTTTTTAACTCCTGGAGTGCTTGTTGCAGTTTGTCATTTTTATCTTTAAGCTCGTTGGTTCTTTCTGCAACTTTGGCTTCTAAATTATGATTGTATTCTTCTAATTGTTGCTTAGTTTTATTTAAATTTTCATAGAGAAGCGCATTCTCTAAAGAAATTGTAGCTTGACTAGTGAGAAGTTTGAGGACTTCTAGGCGATCGTTTGTAAATGCACCTGTAGCTAAATTATTTTCTAGATATAATATCCCCAGCAGTTGGTTTTGATTGATCATCGGCATACACAGCAGACTTTTTGGTTGTTCCCGCATAACATACATATCTGCCGCTAAAAATGCCTGATTGATCGCATCATCAACCACTAAGATTTCTCGACTACGTTTCACATAATTAATTACCGCCTGCGGTACCTCGCTGCAAGACTCTAAATCAATAGAAGTAAATTCTGTATAGATACAAGCTAAATTAAGAATGGAACTAATAGCTCTAACAGTGAAACTTGAATTATCAGCTTCATTTAAAACTAAAACACATTTAGATGCGCCTACATTTTCCATCACAACTGTCATCATTGTTGACAGCAAATCTGGCAGATTAATTTCTCCTGATAGCGCCTGGGAAGCTTTAATCACAGATGCCAAATCTAACATATCCGAAATGCTAGTATTAGAACTCATAACAGTGTCATGACTGCTGATAGAAGTCTGCATATTATGAGTTAAAGATGTACTAAATTCTGCTTCCCTATGTAGCTGAAAATCTTGGCTGAGTTGTTCTTCCTGAATAATAGCCGCCAGTAAATAAGGATGACGTTTTTGCAAATCTTGAGCTTTAGTTAATGCTCCCCAACGAACATAACCATAGTAAGCATCAATTAAGTAAGCTTTAGCAATCTTTTCTTTATCCCAAGTTAAATAAAAATTAGCAGCCAATTCATTAGCTAAGGCTTCTTCATGGATAAATTCATTTTCCTTGGCTGACGAAATAGCACGGTCATAAAACTCTATTGCTTCCAGATATTGATTTAGTACTCGATATTTTTCAGCTTCTACTAAATAAAATTTATTTAAATAATTACTAGAAGCACTGAGCGACCATCTTTGCATTCTTGCTTGATTTGCTCCAACCTTAGCCAATATCTCTTCCTGTTGAGGCGAGTCAACCTCATGATATATAGCCAAATGAACTAGAGAATCATAAAAGAAAAATTGCGGAAATGTAAATTGACCAATTCCCCCAGATAAATACTTTTCAGCATTGATAGCATAATTAATCGCCTCAGAATATTCTCGGAGTAAATAACATAGATGGAGCTTACAGACATAGAAATATAACAGAGCATTGATATCGTTGGCTTCTCTGTGGATAGAAAGTAATTCTTCCTCATTGTAGGCTTCACCAATTAAATAACAAGGATTCTGCACATTATCTTGTAAATTTAAAACAGTCTGTCGGTAAATTTCAATCCAGTAAAAAACTCTATCTTGTTTAATTTGCTTGACTGCATAACTATAGGTTGCCATCTCTCTTTCTAGAGAGTTTAGTGCTTTCCCACTAAAATATGAAATATAGCAGTATGCTTTGAGAGAATAGGCAGCAAATTCTAAGTCCCCAGCTTCTAAACCTGCTGAATAAGCTTCTAAAAGATACTTTAAAGATTCACTAACGGGATCTTGCCAATGTTTGACATGGGCATTAAATGTCTGAATAACTTTAGCTTTGATTTCTTTATTATTCAATTTAGTTAATAAGCTTGTAGCCAGGTTGCCAAATTTATAGCCAGAGTCAATATCTTCTACTGCGCCACAAAGCATAAATCCATAGCAAACATACACATACGAGGAGAAATCAGAATTACCATATTCCAAAGATAAGTGGATCTGTTTTACAACTAATAAAGGAAATAGTTCTGGAATTACGGTGTAGGCTAAAGCAAGAATACTAGATGAAACACGCATAATTGCTAATGCTGTTGCATCTTGCATAATTGGCAAATCTATTAAACTATCAATACTCCTATGAATGAAGTATTGATTTGTTTCATCTATTGCTTGTTGAATGTCTAATCGGCTAGGTTGTCTTGGAAATTCAACGCCAAATAATTTCAAAAAATCTAGTCCAGCCTGGACACCTGCTTGTGCTTTGTTTTGCGCTCCAGATGATTGAATAGTAATTTCAATTACTTTGACTTGATCTAAATTCGTCTTGGCATTAACTAAAACTATTTGAATAATTTCCTCTGCTTGTGTAAAATCTCCATTTAAATATGCTGCTTCTGCTGCTGTTTCCCATAGAGATAAAGTTAGTGCATATTCAGTATTCCAAGCATATTCAGGAAGTAGTTTAATGCCTGTATTTAAATATTTCAATGCTGCTGAGTAAGCTGTTGAGGCTAAAGCTTTACGTCCAGCAGTCAGATTCATTTCTGCAAGTTCATAACGCTGATTTGGATTGGTAATCAACTCTACAGCTATATTAAACTGATTAACTAGCTCAAAAATTTTCTCCTCTCTTTCTGCTATAGGAATATTTTTTAATAAAAGTAAGCCAATTTTTAAATGAGTTAATTTTTTTTGTTCATTAGCAATTAAAGAATAAGCGGCTTGCTGTACACGGTCATGTACAAATTTATATTTAGGAAGTTGATAGTTATTGAGCTTTGATTTATTAACAGTAGGATGATTAATAACGTCTAATTTGGCATCATCATCATCTGATAAGAAAATATACCCATCATTTTGCGGGATGATGAGACCTTCAATTAATGACGGCCATAAATCTGATGCCGTATCAATCACAGATTTTTCACAGATAATAGCTAAAGTTTTTAAGTCAAACTCGTTACCAATGCAAGCTGCCAGTTGTAATATATTTTGTGTATTTTGCGGCAATTTCTCTATCTGAATTGCCATAAACTCTACAACATCATCTGTAAAAGTAATAGTTTTAATTGTTGCTAAATCATATTGCCAATATCCCGCTTCAAAATTCAATTTTATTAACCCTTCATCATATAATCCTTTGATGAATTGTATAGCGAAAAAGGGATTTCCTTGAGTTTTAGCAAATACCATTTGTGTTAAAGGTATAGCTAATACTTCCGAACAATGAAGTGTATCGGCAATTAAATAGTTTAAACTAGACTGATTTAATGGCAGAAGGTGAATTTGACTTATGTGATTTCCAGATTTCCTAATGTCGTTTAATGTTAAAACTAAAGGATGAATATGAGAAACTTCATTATCTCTATATGCACCAATTAGTAATATATTTCCTTGAGTTGCTTCTATGTCGGTTATTTCACTAATAAGAGTAGGAGAAGTATTTCCACTCATTAATAATTGAATAAATTTTAAAGAAGCATGATCCGCCCATTGTAAATCATCCAAGAATATGACTAGTGGTTGGTCTTTTGTTGTGAATACTTGGATAAATCTTTGAAACAATAAGTGAAAGCGATTTTGGGCTGCACTACCAGATAATTCTACAATTTCTGGTTGTTGACCAATTATTCTGGCTAATTCAGGAATGACATCAAGAATGACCTGTGCTTGTGTGCCTAATGCTGATAATATTTTTATTCTCCATTTTTGAAGCTCAGTATCATTATCTGCCAATAATTGTCCAATTAAGTTACGTAATGCTTGAATTAAAGCCGACAATGGTATGTCACGTTGAAATTGCTCAAATTTACCCTTAATAAAATAACTACGTTGTCTAACAATGGGTTTATGAATTTCATTAATGATAGCAGTTTTACCAATGCCAGAAGAACCTGTGACTAATATCATTTCTGTTTGAGTATTAGCTACCCGCTCAAAAGTATTCAGTAAAGTTTCGACTTCGAGCTGTCGTCCATACAGTTTTTCGGGAATTGTAAATTGACTGGATATATCCTTCTGTGCTAATTCAAAAGGTAATATGCTTCCCGTTTCTTGCCATTGTTTTTGGCATATTTCTAAATCATATCTAAGTCCATAACCGCTTTGATAACGGTCTTCGGCATTTTTAGCAATTAATTTGCTAATAATATCAGAGATAATTGATGGAATATTAGGATTAAGAGAGTTGATTTTTGCTGGCTGTTTAGCAATATGAGAATAAACTAGTTCCATTGGGTCGGAACTGATGAATGGTAGATTGCCTGTTAGAAGTTCAAAAAAAGTTATACCCAAAGAATAAAAATCGCTACGGTAGTCAATAACTCTATTCATCCGTCCTGTTTGTTCAGGGGAAATATAAGCTAAAGTTCCTTCTAAAATATTGGGATTAGTCAAGGATTTAACTTCTTTCGGTAAAAGTGTAGAGATACTAAAGTCAATAAGTTTGATTTCTTCCGTAGTGGGATGAATTAAAATATTAGCTGGTTTGATATCTTTATGAATAATTCGATGACGATGTAGTAGTTCTAAGGTCGTGGTAATTTTAATAGCAATATTAAAAAATTCGTTCAATGACAGGTCACCTTCGCCAATTTTATATTTTTCTAAGCGCCATTCTTTGAGAGATATACCACCAAAATCTTCCATAACCAAAACATAGCCATTGCGATAGTTTTCTAGGCTATATGGTTTGACAATACCGGGAATTTCCAGATTTTGAGTAATAGTGTATTGGTTGCGAAATTGGGCAATTTCTATAAAAGTGGGATATTCATTCCGCATCAGTTTGAGAATGACAGGTTTTTGGTCTGCTTCTCTCAAGCCACGATATACTATGGTTTTACTACCATAGTATATTTGCTCAGTAATTTGATAACCAAATATAGGATATATCGTGTCTGATACTGTTAACATCTCAGCCTTTGCCTTGAACTAAGGACTATTATTTCAGTATTCCCAGAAATCAATTACTAATATCATTAGAATAACGAAAATTTTGTTATGATTTTTTATAAATATGCTTTGTAATAGAAAAATTAGTTATTAACAAAAGTTTAGTAATAACAAATAATTATTAATTTGCAGTGTCATTTATATTGCATAAAAGCGTATATGCGTATGATTATAAAATCAAGATATTTTTTGCACCTGAGAAAAATAATCGAGTAGAGATTTTTCTATTAATATCTCTACTCGATTATTTTTGGTAATTATTGACTACTAGTAATGTTATTTCTTTCTAGAAAATTTACGATTTATAGTACTTTTTCTAGTAAAAGACTAGAAAGTTATACTATATTTAATCGAGATTGAATGAGAATTTGGAGAAGAAACTATTAAAGGCAACAGAGACTAAAGCAAGTTTGAACTTTACTTAATTTTCTGTTTAATAAAGGTGACTACCTGAGCTAACTGTTTTTTCAAGCCATCTATTTCAGTTTGCATTTGAACTATTTTCTCATTCAGTGCTTTAATTTCTGCTAAAGAGGCTGTTTCAACAGGAGATGCTGATGGTAGTGGCGAGTGGTCAATACTGACTGTAGCTACTGTTTCTTGTTCGGCGATCGCACTTGTACTAATTGTATTTGTACTAGCGCCATTTTTAGCCGCCCCAACTCCTACTAAAGCAGGTTCAGGGCGTGGCAGCTTGGCCTTAGCCATTGCTGATTTAATCGCGTCAATCAGTTGCTTTTTATCAAATGGTTTACCTAGAAAATCAAAATATTCAAATGGTTCGGGGATTTTTTCGGTAACTTCTTCCTTGCGACCAGACATGATCACTAAAGGAATTTTTCTTAAATCTGGCTGGGCTTGAATTTGTTGAAAAACTTCCCAGCCACTCATTTTGGGTAGTAGGAAATCTAACATAATCAAGCTGAGTTTTTCTTGACGGATAAAATTAAGTCCTTCCACCCCGTCTTTTGCTTCTAACACCTCGAAGTTACCTGGAGGTAACATTTCTCGGACTTTTACCCTGACAACGGTAGTGTCATCGATAACTAAAATTTTGTTACTGGCCACGACTGATTTCTCTAACAGAAAATTTAAGTTGCATTACGGCTATGCCGCTTGACCTTGAGAGTCATCCCACTATATCTAAATTTTTTATGGATTGGGGGATAGTATATTTCGGTATAAATAGCTGGAGATTTATCTAGGATTTATGACTTTGTTACCATCAGGGGAATTTAAGTCCGAAATTATGGCTATGCCTAGCTGGTTACGCCGCCCGATTGGCAAAGCCAGTGAAATTTCTACCGTACAAAGCATTATTAAACAGCGTCAAATTCACACGATTTGCGAAGAGGGACGTTGCCCTAACAGGGGAGAGTGCTATGCCCGAAAAACGGCTACTTTTTTGCTGATGGGGCCTACTTGCACCCGTGCTTGTGCTTTTTGTCAAGTTGATAAAGGCCATGCACCAATGCCGCTTGATTTAGCAGAACCCCAGAAGGTAGCAGAGGCAGTCCAACTTCTAGGATTAAATTATGTGGTGTTAACTTCTGTGGCGCGGGATGATTTACCAGATCAAGGAGCGGGACATTTTGTCAAAACAATGGAGGCGGTGAGGAAGTTAAACCCTGACACTCAAATTGAAGTACTCACACCAGATTTTTGGGGTGGTGCGGGTGTGGGTGAGGCAGGACAGCGCCAACGGATTGAATTGATTGTGAATGCCAAACCTGCTTGTTTTAATCACAATATTGAGACGGTACAACGATTAACTGGGCGAGTGCGTCGGGGGGCAAAATACGATCGCTCCCTGCAAGTCTTGGCTATAGTGAAAGAAATTGACCCGACTATCCCCACCAAGTCTGGTTTAATGCTGGGACATGGCGAAACTGTTGCAGAAGTTCTCGAAACAATGGCAGATTTAAGAACTATAGGCTGCGATCGCTTAACTATTGGTCAGTATATGCGTCCTTCCTTAGATCATTTGCCAGTACAAAAATACTGGACTCCAGAGGAATTTGATGAGCTTGGTAGTTTAGCATGGAAAATGGGATTCACTCATGTCCGTTCTGGGCCTCTGGTTCGCAGTTCTTACCATGCAGGAGAAGATACAAGTGTGAAGCCTGAAGTCTGAATTACAACTCATTACTCATAACCCACCACTCCTCCCTCGCTAGACAAATATTTTTAACGAATCTGGGTAATTGGTGCAGCTATTTGGTATTTCTGAAAAAGTCATGACATTAAGGAGAACCTCTTATGGCTACTCAAAACAAAAGTTCCGCAGTGGCAGACAGTGGAGCAAAGCCTCCCTATCCATTTCGTACAGGTTGGGCGTTGCTGCTGTTAGCTCTTAACTTGTTGGTAGCAGCCTACTATTTCCACATCATTGAATAATTAGAAGTGGGCTGGTGCTGCTCAAATCGTGCCTTTAAATAAACCTTTGGGGCGAATGAGCAGCACCAAAATCATAATTAGTAGGGCAATACCTTGTTTGTATTGTGAACCCAGCCAAATAGTGCTAACTTCCTGAGCAATGCCAATGATAAAAGCTGCGGCGATCGCTCCATAAGGGTTCCCAATTCCGCCTAAAATTACTGAAGCAAACAATGGCAAAATTAAAAACCATCCCATATTAGGGCGCACCGCCGTAATTAAACCGTACATACTTCCACCCAAGGAAGTGAGTGTACCAGCAATCAGCCAAGTCCAAAGAATAACTTGCTCAACATTGATACCGGAAACTCTAGCTAAATCTAAATCATCTGCGACAGCTCGCATTGCTTTACCAATTTTGGTGTTTTGCAGGAGGTAATGCAGCCCCACAATTGCTAACACAGCTAGACCTAAAACCAAAAGTTGATTTTGGGGGATTTTGACACCAAAAAAGTCCCAAGCAGAAGTCACAGGAACATTGTAGTTTTGGTTTTTGCCACCCCAAACTAAGATAATGCCATTACGTAAAAATAAAGCTAGACCAATAGAAATAATAATCAGCGTTGTGGAAGTGGCACGAATTAAGCGCATCTTTGACCACAATAACTTTTCTGATAGCAGCATCGCGCCGACGGTTCCCACGGCTGCCAAAATCATCGATAGCCAGATATTCACCCCAGCTGCATTTACCAACAGCGTCAAATACGCACCTAAAGTCAGAAAATCACCATGAGCAAAATTCGATAACCGTAAAATCCCGTAGGTGAGGGTCAGACCAACCGCAGCTAAAGCAATAATGCTTCCTAAAGCAATACCATTGACAATTAGTTGTAGAACTTGTTGTATATCTTGTTGTAGAACTTGTGGAACCATGATTTTTACGCAAATTAGTTACTCTAAAGAAATTAGACTTGAGTGATTTATTCTAAAACTAGTGTTACGTCTGTTACCATAAACAGTAAAAGTTAGAGTTTGTGAACAATTAGGATTTGTGAGCTAATATACATAGAATCTTGTTCGCAATTTTGCGCCAGGCTAAACTTGTTCAACGGTCTAGTTGACCATGCAGCAGTATTCAAGCTTACCAGAACAAAACTCACAGGTAGATACAACGCCAAGTCTTTTGGCAACAATTCAACAACTCCGTGCGGAGTTGTGGTTAGAGTGCAGCTTGAACAAGTTGCAAAGTCGCCTGAATGATTACCTATTGTCTGTTTCTGCGTCTACTTTACAGGTAGAAGCAACAGCAGCAGAAATTTTTCAAACAGTGGTCGATGAACTTGATGTGGCTTTGAATAATAGTAGAGTAGCGATCGCTCTACCTCAACCACAAACAACATTGGCTCAAGTTTGTTATGTGTCAACTTCTGCATCAGCCTTAGAAGTCACACCCCAAAAAGGCAAAAAACTGCGGTTGCAATTAACGCAAATGGTGGAAGTTTCAGACTTGCAGCGCCTTGCTAGTCAACAACCGCCAAGTGCTTGGCCTTTAACCAATAATTCTGAAATGATTGGCTGGCTAATTATTCCTAAAGCACCGCGAGAAGTCCTGACAGCATCACAACTACAACTGAAACCAGAATTATTCACCAGAGTCACCCAACAACTGACTAACGCTCTGGCACAGTTTAAACAAATACAATCTTGGCAGCAACTCTCACAAAATATAGGTAATTCTAATCAGGAACTTGAAAGAACCAATCAACTCAAAAATCAGTTTCTCGCCAATACCAGCCACGAAATTCGCACACCCTTGAGTTCGATTATCGGATTCACCCATTTACTGTTAGCTCAAGGTTACGAACCCAGCCGAGAACGCCATCAAGAATATTTAAATATTATTCAGTCAAGTGGCAAACACTTGTTAGCACTGATTAATGATATTTTAGACCTCTCCAAAATTGAAGCCAATCAGCTAGAAGTCCAACCAGAAGAAGTAAATGTGCCAGAACTATGCCGTAATGTTTTGGCATTAGTCAAAGAGAAAGCCGCTAACAAAGGCTTAAAACTGCGCCTAGAACTAGATCCTAGCGTGACAACTTTAGTTGCAGATCCCTTGCGCCTCAAGCAAATGCTATTAAATTTGCTCTTCAATGCTGTCAAGTTTACTTGTACTGGGGAAGTGGGTTTAAAAGTTATCCCACAAGCTGAATTTGTCAATTTTACAGTTTGGGATACAGGAATTGGAATTTCTCAATTAGACCAAGAACAACTTTTTCAACCTTATTTTCAGATTGCGAACTCAGTAACTAACCGTGATGAAGGTACAGGCTTGGGTTTGGTTGTCACCAAGAAACTGGCAGAAATTCACGGGGGTTCTGTAGAAGTAGAATCGAAACTGAATCAGGGTTCGCGTTTTACAATTATTCTGCCTGTGACACCAGTAACGGAAGTGCTAGAGCATCCGAAAGCTCAAACAGATGCAGCAGATATTACCTTATGTGCGTCAAATATCGTTCCTAGTTCTAACTTCCGAATTTTATTGGTGGAAGATGATTTACCCAATGGCCAGTTAATGCAAACTTATCTTGAGAGATTGGGTTATCAGGTAACTTGGATTAAAAATGCTACCGCAATTTGGTCAACTCTGGCACAACAAACACCAGGGTTAATTTTAATTGATATTCAGTTACCCGATGAAAACGGGCTACAGGTGGTCAAGCAACTACGTCAAAACGCAGAGTATCAAAAAATTCCAGTAATTGCTCAAACGGCAATGGCGATGAAAGGCGATCGCGAAACTTGTATCGCATCAGGAGTCAATGAATATATTTCTAAACCCCTGGATTTACCACTTTTAGCGGCTTTAGTAGCTAAGTATATTCAATTACCACCACCAGCATCGGAAGCGTCGCCCAGCTAAAACACAGATTTTCTGTACACCTCTACAATGGAAATTGTGGGGAAATGTCAGGAATTCAAAATGAAATTGTCGGAAAAACTAGAGCAACTCAAAGCCTTATTTGGCGAAATGGAACGCGCCTTAATTGCCTATTCTGGTGGTGTAGATAGTACTTTAGTGGCGAAGATTGCTTATGATGTTTTAGGCGATCGCGCTTTGGCTGTAACAGCAGTTTCGCCTTCACTGTTACCAGAAGAATTAGAAGACGCAAAAATTCAAGCCGCAACTATTGGGATTACGCATCAAGTTGTGCAAACCAATGAGATGGCAAATCCCAACTACACATCAAATCCTGTCAATCGCTGCTATTTTTGCAAAAGCGAACTACACGACACACTCAAACCATTAGCTGTAGAGTTAGGCTACCCCTATGTAGTGGATGGGGTGAACGCCGATGATTTACACGATTATCGCCCAGGAATCCAAGCCGCCAAAGAACGAGGGGCGCGATCGCCTTTAGCTGAAATTGGTGTATCTAAATTAGAAGTTCGCCAACTTTCTCAACAACTTAATTTACCTTGGTGGGATAAACCTGCTCAACCTTGCTTAAGTTCCCGCTTTCCTTATGGTGAAGAAATTACCGTAGCTAAATTACAAAGAGTCGGTAGAGCCGAAATTTATTTGCGGAAACTCGGATGGGATAATTTGCGTGTACGTTCTGAAGGTGACACCGCCCGCATTGAATTAGCCCCAGAAAAAATTAAAGATTTCGTCTTAGCTGTTGATTTAGCTACTGTAGTTACCGCATTCCAAGAATTTGGCTTTATCTACGTCACCTTAGATTTAGAAGGTTATCGTAGCGGCAAATTAAATCAAGTCTTGAAGGTAAATTTAGAAGGCAGAAGCCAGAAGTCAGAAATCGGAATACTATAACCTTTTCTAGTCTGCTGATGTACAAATTTATCTGCGTCCATCTGCGTCCATCGGCGGTTAATTATTTTTGTCTAGTAACTCACTAGAGTCAGAAACGCTATGTAGGGATAAAAGAAATTATTTCTAGATGATCAGGACTTACGCAAAATCATGAAAAAACGAACCACAAAGGGCGCATAGACGCGATAGCGGCTTCCCGCAGGGTAGGACACGAAGTGAAGAGGATTTAAGAGGGTTCTTGCGTAAGTCCTAATGATTATTCTAGACAAATATTTCTCGACTATAGCAATCCTCAATCATCAACAAACCTCTCTCCCTTGTCTCCCTTGTCCCCCTTGTCCCCCTTGTCTCCCTTGTCTATTAATTAATAATCTAAGTAATTTCCGCTTCTACTGATACTAAAATGCAACCGTTGATTTTCCAAGTATCATCGCGTTGCTGTTCCATAAAATATAACGCCCGCAACGGCGTACCATGAGGACTCAACAATAATACAGGTTGAGTTATATTGTCTTGAATAATAGTAATTTTTTCAAACATCACCGAACGAGGACGATACACCGCCGGGTAATTTAGCATTACCATCCGCATAAAGTTTTCTGGGCTTTGAAATTGCTCTTGAATTCCCGCACTTGCAAAAGTAAACGCAGTTTGAGCATCATCTTGCTGAAAAGCCGCTAATTGACTTTCAATCACAGAACGGATGGCAATAGCATCAGTATCATGAATTTCCATAAATTTTAAAACTGCGATCGCAATTTTTCCTGTTCACGCTGAGTCAACTTGTACTCGACTTGTTCTAGTGCGGAACGCCAAACATCATATCCCTCCTGGGATAGATGTAATCCATCAGTGGTTAACTCTAAGCGCAAATTACCTTCAAAATCGGTAAACCAATCATGAATATTTAAATAATTTGCTTTCTCTTGTTGAGCAATTAGGGACAATTGAAAATTAATCCGCCGAATTCGGCTATTAGAAATTGTTGGTAAGCTTGCTGGCAAAATTGATTGCACAATTATCTCAGTTTTTGGGTGTTCCTTTCGCAAACGGCGGATAATTTGGCGGTAATTTTGCAAAATCACTTCATCTTTTAGCCCTCGGCGTAAATCATTAATTCCCGCCATGATGTAAATGACTTCTGGCTTTGTAGAGGAAAATGCGCTTAATCTTTTTAAAATTCCGCCAGAAGTATCACCAGATATACCTTGATTTAGCCAAAGTTTGCCACTAGGTAGTTTTTGCGGGGGGAACCACAAACTTAAAGAATCCCCAAGCATAATACTTAAATGATTGTTACCTTGACCTTTAGTCACAGCTTTGGCTTCTAAAGCTAATAAACTCTTCCAATCTTCGTAAGTTAATTGGCGTTGTTTATTAGATTCGGAAAAAGATGGCGCATCATCAGACATACGTGTATAAATTTGACCAGTCTTTAAAGCCGCTAGTCTTTGGTAATAAAGTTGATATCCAGATGTTAACGGTACATTTGATGATGCTGAACTGCGATGAAATAGTGACTCGATTGGCGCTAACAATCCTGGCTCACTAATTGCTGGTAAAGATTCATCAAGACTTGCAGCTTTTTTATTATCAACTATTGATTGTGAATACTTTAAAGCTGGTGAGGAAATATCCGCACTAGGGATAATTTTTTCACTCACTGTTGAGTGCGAATTTTTTATATGTTGTAAAGCTTGATATCTCAACTCTGGTAAAGACTTGTCAAAGGCAGGAAGATTGTTTCCACCTATCATTAACAGTGAATTATGTTTTGCTGTCCCCAGGTAACTAGAATTTGCTGGCAATCTTTTTGACAGAGGCGAAAGCGTCGATACTGGTATTGCCAATCCTGTTAACAAGCCTACTGCTAACAGATAATTGTGCTTCATCGCTTTGTATTTCCTCATACTTGGTACTTTCCCTTATGACAGCATTTGCTACCTGTGTTCAGGATGATTTTTTTCTTGGTTAAGTTATTATTTTTATTTACACTCAGTAGTACTGTAAAGCAGTTTAACAAGATTACATTTGGAATTCATCATCTCTTTAACGCAACTTTTTATAAAAATAGAAGTTTCTACGTAGTTAACATAGCTTTGCCTGAGCGTTTCCGTGAATCTGCAAATTAGTGAATTGTAGAGATTCGTTCTTTGCAGAACCTTTATACTGTGAGTTAATCACTCAATATATTTACTATACTTAGCAGTAATCTTGCTTAGTATAGCAACAACTAGACGTAAATAAATATACGTAAGTTAATCTTAATGCTTGATGGCAAGCTGATGCCATTACCCGGATGTGGGGAGTGTGGGGAGAGAGGGGAGTGTGGGGGGAAAGATTTCTTTACCATCCTCCCACCCCCTTTCAAGGGCAGGTTTTTAAACCTTCGATAAATAGTTGAGAATATTCTCAATTATGAAACGTAGTTTTAACTGTTCAGACAATAATTTTGGTTTTAAAAGCCCAAAAATTTGTCTAATAAAAAAAGCCTGCCCTTGAAAGCCTCCCACCCTTCCCTCTCGTGAGAAATCTAGGAGATGCGATCGCCTAGCTCATCACTGAGTGATAAATTTAGCTCAAAAGTGGTGAAAATTATGTCAGTGAGCAAGAAACAGCAAAAAAAAGCTCAAAATCAATGTAAAACTTCTTTATAAATCAGCAGATTATGTTTAAATCAGCAATTATTCTTTTGGGTTAAGTTAAATCGAATAACAGATATATAGAAGAACTTTAAGGGAAATGCTAAGATTTAGGCGGTGTCTTGAATGTTATATATTTGTTCTGTGGCTAGAGCTAGTACAGCGATCGGTGTTAGTCCGATTATCAAGGAGATTGTGCAGAAACAGGCACATTCAACTCGTTTAACTCTCAAAGAAGTCATCCTCATGGGGATGTTAGCGATCGATAAGCTTGACGATCAAAATCGTCAAGAATTGGCAGATCAGGTTCATAAAATGCAAGTAGATGGAGAGATTTAAGTAAAATTATTAAGTTTTACTTTGAATCCTCAATAGATTTGGCTACTCAACAAACCGAAAACGACTCCCTGTTACATAATCCTGATTAATTTCAAAAGAAATCCATTGGCGTTTTAAAGTCTCAGCTACAAAACCAGTTGTGTTGGAACCAGCAAATGGATCTAAAACCAGATCACCCTCATCTGTTAGAAACTTGATAAAAAATTCAGCAAACCCCTGCGGAAACCTAGCCGGATGGGGCTGAATTCCCTTAGCTTTACAGCGACGTAAATAAAGACTATTAGATTCTGTGTTGGGAATTTCTAATAAATTTGGTGGAATTGCACCTTGATTGTCTTTTTGAAACTTACCCGAAATTTCATGGCCACTGGGGCGCATTTTTGCTTCATAACCATTTTTGAGTAATCGCTGCATACTTTGGCTATAAGGCTTTAAAACTTTCCGATTATCTGCTTTGGGGTTTGCCGTTTTTGATAACCACCAAACAACATTAACCGCATCTTTTACCCGAATTCTTCTAATTGTTACCCACTCAGCCGGCGTGGGTAGTCTTGCTGGGTTGTAATGATAAAATTCCTGTGCCAGAAAAAAGCCCACTTCCTTACACAACCTCAGCAACAATTCGTATTGATAAAGACTTCGTACAGGATTACCAGGAAGATATGCACCACCTAAATCTAAAACAAATGAGCCGTTATCTGCCAGCACTCTTTTAAATTCCGACGCAAAGGGTAGAAACCACTCAATATATTTTTCTGCACTCTCATTGCCATACTCTTTTTTGCGCGTCAACGCAAACGGCGGCGATGTCAAAATCAGGTTAACGCTGCTTTCTGGCAAAAATTTAATTAGTTGCAGACTATCGCCTAAATAAATTGAGCCGTAACTTTGAGTGTAGTAAGGTGTGAAATTAATAGGTTGTGGTGTATTCTCTGGTTCAGTTGCCAAGATTTATATTGTTGATTAATTTAACTTGAGTTTCACAATTTTTAAAACCCCTCTCCTACAAGGCTAAAGTGTACACACAAAGCTGGGTTAAGTGCATCTGTCCCGCCTCGGAATAAATTCCGAGTCTCATAGCACAAGTCCTCTAAAGAGGACTCAAAGAAAAATTGATTCCAGTCTACTTCAGTAGACTTTGGCTATAAGCCTGGAACTTTAGTTCAAGGCGAGATACGGTTTCATACGGCAAATTTTCGACTTGTGTGTACACCGTAGCCTGCAAGGAGAGAGGCTTTAAAAGGTTATTTTCGCATTAAAAACCAATGATATTTAAGCCCCTCTCCGCTTCGGAGAGGGGTTGGGGAGAGGTTTATTAAATTTATACTTTTCAAGTTTCTATTATAAAATCATCTGGCTCAAGCCCCCAATTAACCCAGCGAATTGCTTCATGGGCTGACAGCATATTTGGAGGAACACGCAAAACATGAATAAAACCTGTACTGGGACAAGTCATTTTTAATAACAAAATCGGTTCAATATCAATAAAATCATTATCAATTCTCAATAGGCTATATCCCGCCCAATTATCTAATTCAATAGCTTGTAAATCTTGGCAAATGCGACTGTAACCTATACCTTGAATTAACACTTGCCGCAGTTCAGCATTGGTTTCTGTTAATAGCCATTGGGCTTGCCATTGTTGTGGATGAACTTTACCGTATTTTTCAGGTAAGGTGACACCGTGATAAGAGTAAAGGCTATAGCCATCAGCATATTCAATTGCTGGTTCACCTTCGGCGTGGAGGCGGTTTTGATTATCGAAGCGGATATGAATCGGGCGATCGCATACAATTGCTATATGCTCATCAGGGAAAATCCATCCACAATTTTTAATTAGGTTTTGTATAACTAACCAATCTTGCTGAGATAAATCACAATTTAACTCAGATATACAAAAATCTATAAAACTAGCATCAACTACCCATGATTCAGGTGCTATGTATGTTAAGTCAAAAACACTAATATCTAATTCTTCATAAAGAATATCAAAATCTTGAGCTAGTCTGTTATTGATAATTCCACCAAATATTTTATCTAGCTCATCTCTTAACTTGCTAAGAAATTCTTGTTTAAGCAAAATAGCTAATTTTTTACTGATTATTTGAAATCTGATTTCTTTTCTTTGTGAAACAAGTATTTTTTCTTCAATTATGTAAGCTTCTTGATTAAAGATAGACTTTTCTAATTGCACAATAAATTCTTTCAAAGCCGCATAAGGACTATCAAAAAATACAATCTGTGGCTCATCACAACCCAAAATTTTATAAACAGCATTCACCGCATCAGCCGCTTTCTCTCTATCAATTCGCTCAGTAGAAAGAGCAATTTGTCGCCACTTCTCTCGATAAACCGGAATCAAAGCTTCTTGCTCAGGCGTGAGTTTTTCAATCAGCAACATATCGCCAACCTTCCGGCTCATACTCACGCTGAATTTTGACTATCCAGTTACTTTGAGGGATAGGAATTGCCTGATGTTCTTCGTGAGTTAAAAACGCCGTCTCCGACATAATTGGTATTACACAGTTGAATTTATTTTCACCCACATACTTATCTTTCAAGTTTCTATTATAAAATCATCTGGCTCAAGCCCCCAATTTACCCAGCGAATTGCTTCACGCGCTGACAGCATCTTTGGGGGAACACGCAAAACATGAATAAAACCTGTACTGGGACAAGTCATTTTTAATAACAAAATCGGTTCAATATCAATAAAATCATTATCAATTTTTAATAGGGTATATCCAGCCCCATTATCTAATTCAATAGCTTGTAAATCTTGGCAAATGCGACTGTAACCAATTCCCTGAATCAACACGCGCCGCAGTTCAGCATTAGTTTCTGTTAATAGCCATTGGGCTTGCCATTGCTGTGGATGAACTTTACCGTATTTTTCAGGTAAAGTGACACCGTGATAAGAGTAAAGGCTATAGCCATCAGCAAATTCAATTGCTGGTTCACCTTCAGCGTGGAGGCGGTTTTCGTTATCGAAGCGGATGTGAAGCGGGCGATCGCATACAATTGCTATATGCTCATCAGGAAATATCCAACCACAATTTTTAATTAGGTTTTGTATAACTAACCAATCTTGCTGAGATAAATCACAATTTAACTCAGAGATACAAAAATCTATAAAACTAGCAACATTAGCCCAAGACTCTGGTGCAAAGTAACTTACATCAAAAGCCTCAATATCTAGTTCTTCATCAACAATATAAAAGTGTGTATGTAGTTCTTTTAATATAATCCAACTAAATCTTTCAAAGATATCATCTAATGGATTAGAAATAAATTCTTGTATAAGAAAACTTGCTAGTTCTTTGTTAAGAATTTGAGAGCGTATATAATTTCTCTTTTCCGTCAGTATTTCTCTTTGGATCGTGTAAGCTTTTTCATTGAGTTGAGAGTGATGTAATTGCTGGTTAAACTCTTTTAAAGCAGCATAAGGACTATCAAAAAATACAATCTGCGGCTCATCAAAGCCCATAATTTCATAAACAGCATTCACCGCTTCAGCCGCTTTTTCTCTATCAATTCGCTCAGTAGAAAGCGCAATTTTTCGCCACTTCTCTCGATAAACTGGAATCAAAGCTGCTTGCTCAGGCGTGAGTTTTTCAATCTGCAACATATCGCCAACCTTCCGGCTCATACTCACGCTGAATTTTGACTAACCAGTTACCTTGAGGGATAGGAATTGCCTGATGTTCTTCGTGAGTTAACAATGCTATATCTGATAAAACACGCAGATAAAGGGTGCCATCCTTTTCATATAACTCTGCCTCTCCTTCACTAATTTTATGCTTGTGTCCTGTAACCTCACCTTCTGCCAAAATTAAATCAAGTTTCTTTTGTCCGTCAACCTGCTCCACAGGTAGTAAAATAACATCACCTTGGCGAATCGCTTTCATAGTCTTAACTTTGAGCTATACAGTAATGAACCCTACTTTGCTTTTAATCGCAATTTTGATTTAATTTTGGCACAACCTAAAAAATTCCAGAGGTCGCAGCACGCCAGCCAGAACCGCAGCAAAAGAATGTCAGGTTGGGTTTTCCTATCATTTCACCCAACTTTGCACCCCCACCCCCTGATAAAAAAAGTATCGTGCTACTACACTTGAACAGTATTTTGCCAACGGTAGTCGCCAATTATGCCTGAGATAAGTTAAAGATTGAAATAGTTGGAAATTCACCACCAACGTTTCTTTATCTTATGCTCTAAGAAAGACTGCTTCTGAAGTTTTGCGAATTTTCGCATTTCCAGGCAGTTTGTGTGAGGATGAATTCACAGCCCCCAAGCTCGAATTTTCTCTTGACATTTCACAGAACTTGCTTCAATTTGACTGTTTAGCTTGACAGCTATTCTTTTTTTTGAAATTTCCATGTCAACTCTCGTCATCGTCGAATCTCCCACCAAAGCTCGTACCATTCGCAACTACCTACCAAAAGACTATCGGGTAGAAGCGTCTATGGGTCATGTCCGTGACCTCCCCCAGTCAGCAAGTGAAATCCCCACGACCATCAAAGGGGAAAAATGGGCGCAGCTAGGGGTAAATGTGGACGCAGACTTTGAACCGGTGTATGTTGTCCCCAAAGACAAAAAGAAAGTTGTTACTCAGCTCAAAGATGCCTTAAAAGAGGCAACTGAACTCATCCTGGCAACTGACGAAGACCGGGAAGGAGAAAGCATCAGTTGGCATTTATACCAATTGCTGAAGCCCAAAGTTCCGACCAAGCGGATGGTGTTTCACGAAATCACCCAAGAGGCGATAAAAAAAGCCTTGAAAAACTGCCGCACTATTGATGAACAACTAGTCCGCGCCCAAGAAACACGCCGAATTTTAGACCGTTTGGTAGGATATACACTCTCGCCCCTGCTATGGGAAAAAATCGCCTGGGGATTATCTGCTGGGCGAGTCCAGTCTGTAGCAGTGCGGTTATTGGTGAAAAAAGAACGCCAACGCCGCGCCTTCCATGAAGGGACATATTGGGATTTAAAAGCCTATTTAGAACAGGCAAAAGCACCGTTTACCTCCCAGTTAGTGACCTTGGGTGGGACAAAAGTTGCCAGTGGCAGTGATTTTGACCCCAACACAGGACAAATTGCGGCTGGGCGCAATGTGGTGTTACTCACAGAAGCCGATGCTGTGGCGTTGAAAGAACGGTTAACAGGCAAAACCTGGAATGTTACCGAGATGGAGGAACGGCCAGTTACCCGTAAACCTGCGCCACCGTTTACTACCTCCACCTTGCAACAAGAAGCGAACCGGAAACTGAGGCTGTCGGCACGGGATACGATGCGGATTGCTCAAAACTTGTACGAGCAAGGGTATATTACCTATATGCGTACAGACTCGGTGCATTTGTCAGATCAGGCGATCGCAGCTGCTCGTGATTGTGTAGAAAAGCTGTACGGTAAGCAATATCTCAGCCCCCAACCCCGGCAATACACCACCAAATCTAAAGGCGCACAAGAAGCCCACGAAGCCATCCGCCCAGCCGGTAGCACTTTCCGCACACCCCAAGAAACAGGTTTAAGCGGTCGAGAACTCGCTGTTTACGACTTAATTTGGAAGCGTACCGTCGCCTGTCAAATGGCTGACTCCCGCCAAACCCAAATTACTGTGCAGTTACAGGTTGAGGATGCTGGCTTCCGTTCCTCTGGAAAACGCATCGACTTTCCTGGTTACTTACGCGCCTACGTCGAAGGTTCCGACGACCCCGAAGCCGCGCTAGAAGACCAAGAAATTATCTTGCCTAACCTGAAAGTAGGGGATCATCCAAACTGTAAAGAACTCGAAGCAGTTGGTCACGAAACCCAACCCCCAGCCAGATACACCGAAGCCACTTTGGTCAAAACCTTAGAAAGTGAAGGTATAGGTCGTCCTAGTACCTACGCCAGCATTATCGGCACAATCATCGATAAAGGTTATGCCCAATTGGTGAATAATGCTTTAATTCCCACCTTCACCGCCTTTGCCGTCACCAGCTTATTAGAAAAACACTTCCCCGATATTGTTGACCCTAGTTTTACCTCCAAAATGGAGCAAACCTTAGATGACATTGCCGAAGGTGAAGTTAACTGGCTACCTTACCTGCGGGAATTTTATTTAGGTGACAAAGGGTTAGAAACCTTAGTTAGAGAACAGAAAAGTCAAATTGATGCGACTAAAGCTAGAACCGTAGAACTAGAAAATTTAGCAGCAAAAGTCCGCATTGGCAAATACGGCCCTTACATCGAAGTGGAAAACGGTGATGCTGTAGTCACAGCCTCCATTCCCAAAGATTTAACCCCGGCTGACCTCGACCCTAAACAAGTAGAAGTTTTACTCAAGCAAAAAACCACAGGCCCCGACGAACTCGGTCGCCATCCCGAAACAGGTGAGCCGATTTATATCAAAATTGGGACTTACGGCCCTTACGTGCAATTAGGTGACAAAACAGAAGAAAATCCTAAACCAAAACAAGCTTCCATTCCCAAAAACGTGCCGAAAGAAAATGTCACTCTAGAAATAGCTGTTGGTCTTTTAGCACTTCCTCGGACTTTGGGAACCCACCCAGCGACAGGAGGCAGAATTCAAGCTAGTATCGGCCCCTATGGCCCTTACGTAGTTCACGACCAAGGCAAAGAAGGCAAAGATTACCGTTCGTTAAAAGTTGCGGATAATGTTTTAACAGTTTCTTTAGAAAGAGCTTTGGAAATATTATCAGAACCGAAAAAAGGACGGAGTTCGGCTAACAGTAAGTCCAAAGCGGCGTTAAAGGAACTAGGGAACCATCCCGAAGATGATTCACCAGTGAATATATATGATGGCCCTTATGGCCCTTATATCAAGCATGGCAAAACTAACGTCAGCATTCCTGAAGGACAGTCGGTGGAAGAAATGACCCTATCTCAAGCCCTGGAATTGTTAGCCAGTAAAGCTTCATCTGGGAAAAAATCTACCCGCAAAACTACTAAAACAACTAGTACCCGCGCTAAATCAACTGCTAAGTCATCTAAGACCACAGCTAAAAAGAGTGAGGGGTGAGGAGTGAGGTTGAGTTCAGGGGCTTCTACGTGACTTTCTTTATTTAGGGACAAGGGGGACAGGAAGACAAGGGAGACAAGGGAGACAGAACGATTAGTCGCGGCTATAGGAACAAAGCCTGCCTTCGCAGGCTGAAATTTCTCATGAGTACTCACACTTCGACTCACCTCGACTTCGCCCAGTGTAAAGTACTCAGCACTCAGCACTCAGCACTCAGCACTCTAGAAAATCTAGAAATCATAACTAATTTCCCATGACAAATGACCATTGACCATTGACAAATGACTCTTGACTATTTTGACAACATACCCATCTTGAGAGAGATGCAGTTCATTAGGTTGTGGATGTGATACTCTAAAAAGTAAGGGAAATCACAACTCGCAACTTTTAAAATGGCTAACCCAGAATCAGAAATTCGGGAATCAGCCAAGTTAGCAGCAAAACGTGTAATAATAAGCCAATTTCCGCGTAGCTGTTAATTAAAGTAGTTAGTAATTCAGGAGCGGTCAGTTCATGGACTATATAGAAAAGGTACTGGAAAGGCTGAAAGAAATGGCTCGCAAGCTAATTGAAGCCCTGCTGGGGCCAGAAGCTGAACCGGAACCGGAACTGATTCCGATTCCAGTCAATGAACGCTCCCGTCGTCGTTAAATCTGAAGGGACTGACAATTGCTGGTGCAACCTTTAAGCATTTTGGTACTGCATGGGCCAAACCTAAATTTGCTGGGACAGCGAGAGCCGGGGATTTATGGTGCTGTAACTTTGGCTGAAATTAACCGTTTATTGCAAGAACAAGCGGCAAAGATGCAAGCAAGTGTGTTTGCCATGCAGTCTAATCATGAAGGCGCTTTGGTAGATGCGATTCATGAAGCTTTAGGTAAACACCAGGGGATTTTAATTAATGCTGGGGCGTATACACACACTAGTGTGGCACTAAGAGATGCGATCGCAGCAGTTAATTTACCAGCAGTTGAAGTACACCTCAGCAATATTTACCGTCGAGAAGATTTTCGCCATCATTCTTACATCGCGCCTGTAGTGATTGGTCAAATTAGTGGTTTTGGCGCACAAAGTTATTTTTTAGGCTTACAGGCTTTAGTGCATCATTTACGAAAGGATGAAGTTTAGCAAGGTATACACATATTTTGAACCAAACGACTGAAGTCGCGGCTACACAGACAAAACCCGCCTGCGCGGGTTCAAAAATCTTGATTTTAAGTTAGTCCGCGCAGGCGGACTTGGTTTTTATAGCCGCGAATTCCATTCGTCAGGGCTGGGTACAAGATATGTGTATAAAGTACTCATACCAGTTCCATAAAAGGCTGCATATTGCCTTCGCTGGCAAATTATATGCTTCTTCATATCGATTTGGTATAACTTATGCTGCGACTGCTATAAATTGTTAAGGCTGAAATTTCAGGCTTAACACTTTACACTTCATACTTGAGATATGCGCTATTCACTGTTCAGCCGCTTTAGAGGTACTATACTCGGAGCGTTATTAGGTGCAAATTTAGCTAAGTCGGGAGACAAATCACCTCAAGCTGTCTCAGATATTGGCAAATTAATGCTACTGGGTACCGAAAGTTTGGTGAAGCTAGGCAAATTAGATTTGGATGACTGGAAACAGCGTCAGCAAGAAGAATTGCCTAGTTTTTATCTTAATAATCATGCCACTTCTGAAATTATTTTAGCCGCCTTACCAGTGGCACTTTTTTTTCATGACAATTTGCTGAAGTTAAGAAATAATTTACTACACACGTACCAACTTTGGGGAGAAGATCCAGTGGTACGGGATGGAATATTAGCAGTAGGCTACGCGATCGCTTTATCTTTAACCGAAAAATTAGATCCGCAAACTCTTATAGCTCAAATTATTAGTTTTATTGGCGACACACCAACATCATTACCAAAACAATTATTACAAGTTAATGATTTGTTATCTAAACATGCTGGGTTAGAAACAGCTAAAGCAGAGTTAAATACCAAAGACAAAACTAGCAGTGCGATCGCATTGGCATTTTATTGCTTTCTCAGTACACCAGAAGACTTTCGCTTAACAGTTTTACGCGCAAATCGATTGTTACCTTCCCCGATAATAGGTGCGATCGCAGGTGGTTTATCGGGAACCTTCAATAGCACAGCCGGAATTCCTACACAGTGGCGAGTTTTATATTTATCAACCGATAACTCTACTGGGATACTGGTCAATTATCCACAGATGTTAGAATTAACCGATGCACTTTTAGCTGTGTGGTCAGGAGTATATAACCTGTCCCTACATCCCAAACCATTGACTTTAGACGGATGTGTGATGCTGGACAAACAAAATTTTGTTTCTGTATTTGCTGCACCGCGCGTCATTCGCTCACGTTAATTAAGCCTTGATCAATATAACTACTTACATAAAATTAAATTTATAAACGCCCAACGGTACCCAGAACAATGACAAAATCGTTCAAAACTCAGACTGGAATGATCGCAGTCGGTTTAGGCTGGGTACATGAAAAACGTTCTTCTGTGGTATTTGCGATCGCAGTTGTTTCGTTAACCGGGGTACTGGGTCATAAGCTATACAACCAACCCCAACTGCAAGCAGGAACCTACGCACCACAAACTTTTAAAGCACCTTACGCTACCAGCATTGAAGATAAAAAACAAACTGAAGCTCAACGGAAAGAGGTTAGTAACAGTTCTATACAAGTCTTAAGGGTTGATGACAAGATTACCAACAAGATTAACCAAGAACTACAACAAATTCTCGACCAAGGTAATGAACTTCGTTCTGTTGCTGGGCCGTTTCCTTTTTTTGACACCGCAGTTTTATCTTTACCTACCCAACAATATCTCCGTGCTTGTTCTGACTCAGAATGGAAAGCACTATTAGTTACTGTCGAAAACAAGAGTAAACAAAAATTAGAACTCTCGCTAGGATTTCCCCAAAAACCTCGCTCTCCTAAATATCTTCCCTTATTTCCATCTGCCACAGGTTCATCTACCGAGCATAACCAGCCTATAACGATCATCCCAATACCATCTCAGTCGCCCCAACCGAGCAACATTACCCAAAACAAAGACTTTCAAATAGCTGTAGGAGAATTAGAAGCTTATCGAATCACCACCTCAGCCCAAAATTTAGCTTCTTTGGTGCAGCAGATATCTCAAATCCGCCAAGCTTATATCCAAGCCAAGTCACAATTTTTACAACTAGATACAACTAACCCAGGGATAATTTATCAAGAAACAGTCATCTTAGATTTATCAGATGATGATTGGTCAAACACTTACACACAAATCAGCCAAATTGCCGATCGCATTTTGACCCAGGGCATTCCCGAAGGACTGCCAGATAAAATTTTACAAAATGCAGTCAGTACTCATGTGCAGTATGTTGTGCCGAAAGATGCGGAAGCTTTAGCATCTAAGTTGTTGTTGGCAGTTTTAGAACCCAACTTAAAAAAAGATGAAGAAAAAACGCAACTCAAGGCGAAACAAGCCGCAGAAGGAGTTTCACCCGTCTTAGTTCCGGTGCGCCAAGGTCAGATAATTGTCAACAAAGGGCAGAAAATTACTGAGTGGCAATTTGATGTTTTAGAAAAGTATAAATTAATTCGTCGGGAAAATAATTGGCTAGGACTGGCGAAGGTCGCCACGATGGTGACAGGCGCAATTGGGATTTTTGTTTGGGTAGAAAGGCGCAAGAAGTATCGATTACGCCAACGCGATCGCCTGTTAATATTACTCCTAACTTTGAGTACCCCTGGTGTGATCGCAATGGGAATATTTCATACTAGCTGGAGTGCCGTTGGTTTACTACTAGGCAGTTTTTATGGACAGACTTTAGGTGCAACAGTCATAGGGTTATTGTTGCTAGTTATACCCTCAAGTGTGGAAGTTAGTAAAGTTGCCTTGGTAGCTGGTGCAACTGGAGGAATATTAGGTAGTTACATTGCTCAAAAATTGCGATCGCGGGAAGAATTAGCATTATTAGGTGTAGCGATTGCAGCGACCCAAGGTAGTGTTTATCTCATTGTGAGTTTATTGATAGGTACAGCATTTAGTACAGGCTGGTACATGTTATTTCAAGCAGCCGGACTTTTTGCTTTATCAGGTTTAGCTTGGAGTATCATCGCCTTGGGCGTGAGTCCTTATTTAGAAAAATTATTTGATTTAGTTACACCAATTCGGTTAGCAGAACTAGCAAATCCTAACCGTCCCTTATTAAAAAAACTGGCTACAGAAACCCCCGGAACTTTTCAACACACTTTATTTGTCGCCACCTTAGCAGAAGCGGCGGCGAAAAAATTAGGTTGTAATGTCGAATTAGTCAGGGCTGGGACTTTATACCACGATATTGGTAAGATGCACGATCCTTTAGGTTTTATTGAAAACCAAATGGGGGGGGCGAATAAACACGAAACAGAAATTCAAGACCCTTGGAAAAGTGCCGAAATTATTAAAAAGCACGTTAGTGAAGGGTTAGTCATGGCGCGTAAACATTCTTTACCCACGGCAATTCAAGCATTTATTCCCGAACACCAAGGTACAATGCTGATTGCTTATTTTTACCATCAAGCACAGCAGCAAGCCCAAGCCGACCCCAGCATCAAATTAGACGAAGCTGATTTCCGCTACGATGGCCCCATTCCCCAATCACGGGAAACGGGAATTGTGATGTTAGCAGATGCTTGTGAAGCCGCCTTGCGATCGCTCAAAGAAGTCACACCCGAACAAGCTTTAACTACACTCAACAATATTTTGCGTGCCAGATGGCAAGATAATCAACTACAAGAATCTGGACTAACGCGGGATGAAATGAAGCAAATTGCTGAAATTTTTGTTGAAGTTTGGCAGCAATTTCACCACAAGCGTATTGCTTATCCGAAGTTAAAGGTTAGTAATAAGTAGTCAATGCTAGGCTACATATATCAAGATTGAGGAACAAATATGACTGCTTTGATTCTTGACCTCAGCCCCGTCATTGAGTTAACGGATGAGCAGTTTTTTCAAATTTGTCAAAATCATCGAGACTTACGTTTTGAGCGAACAGCGCAAGGGGAAATCATTGTTATGCCGCCTACGGGATGGGAAAGTGGAAATCGTAATAGTCGTTTAAGTCAACGATTGAATAATTGGGCAGATATTGATGGTACTGGCTTAGTTTTT
Source organism: Anabaena sp. FACHB-83 (assembly GCF_014697485.1). Taxonomy (NCBI): domain Bacteria; kingdom Bacillati; phylum Cyanobacteriota; class Cyanophyceae; order Nostocales; family Nostocaceae; genus Anabaena; species Anabaena sp. FACHB-83. The sequence continues at coordinate 212,579 of NZ_JACJRY010000007.1, forward strand.
GATTCTTCCACGGGATTCATTCTTCCTAATGGTGCAACGCGATCGCCTGATGCGGCTTGGGTAAAAAAAGAAAGAATCGCAGCTTTAAATCCTGATCCTGCCAAGTTTTTACCTATGGCTCCTGATTTTGTGGTAGAGTTGCGCTCTGCTACAGATAGCCTAGAAAGATTGCAACTTAAAATGCGGGAGTATATGAATAACGGCGTGCGTCTAGGCTGGCTAATTGATCCGCAAAATCAACGAGTAGAAATTTATCGACAAGGAAAAGAAGTTGAAATTTTACAATCTCCTGGTAGCTTGAGTGGAGAGGATGTTTTACCAGGGTTTATTTTGGATTTAGCACAAATTTTGAGTTAGGCGTTTCAGTGCAATTTCATATCCATAATTACTGCTGACTCAAGATTAAAAATGCTGTTTGGCATAACCCGACAATAAAACCCAAAACTCCACCTAAAGTTACGATCGCCTGTAATTCATTTTTGACAATTCCTTCGATAGCTGCTTCTAAATCAGCCGGAGAAGTTGACTTGACACGGTCAATAATTACTTGGTCGATGGACAAAATTGGAATGACTTGCGCCACAATAGCTTCTAAATCTTTTTCTAAATAACGTTCTAAAATCAAAGCTAATTCTAAGCTGACCACTTCTAAAGAAGAATTGACCACAGGTGAAGCACTCAAGCGATTCAGCAATAATGTAGCGATATTTTCCCAATTTACAGAATCAGTGAATCCTTGTAGTAAGTCGCCGCCAGTACTTTGAATATATTGGCGGACTGTTTCGCGGGTGGTTTTGCGTAACTGTCTGACTGTACCAATGGGTAAGTTTTGTAATGATAAATTTTGCAGGATTTTTTTCAGGCGATCGCGCACTTGCAAATCTTGGGTTAATTCTTGCAACCGCGCATTTGTGGCTTCTTTTTCATCCAAACAAAAAGTTCTCAGCCGGGTAAGGGTATTGCGTAAGCCGAACAAATTAGCGACTACCCAATAAGTACCACTAGTTTTTTCTCGAAAGCTTTCATCGATAATTTGAATTGTGCGATCGGTTAAAAAATCAACTATCGCCTGACGCAACACATCAGGAGGTAAAACCGTCTGCAATAACCAATCAGCTAATCGTGTAGCTTGCTCATCAGTCAATTGCAAATCTAGCAGGACTTGATCAAAAATTTGATTGATTTGCGCTTCTAAAAAGTCTTCTCTTCTGGCTAAAACTTTTAACAAGCGCGGTAGCGATTCGCCTAGCAAATCACGCAAAATTCCGGCGACTATTTTAGCACTTTTTTGGTCTTTATCTGCTTTAATTTGTTCAATTGCTAACCGTAACAACCACAGAATTGCCCCTTGGACTCGTTCTGTTTGCAACAAGCGCCGCGCCAGATTTTGTAATTCTTCTGGCGTGAGCAGCGAACCCATAATGGTATTAGAAATATTTGTAGCCAAACGCTCCTGGTTGCGAGGAATCAAACCGGGAGTAAAAGGCACTCGTCGTCCACCAATATAAATTGCTCGGTAGGGACGAAATAACATTTTGATGGCTATATCGTTTGTGAAATAGCCAATTACCCCACCTAATATCGGGGGAGATACATAAAGCCAAAGATGAGACCAATCCACAGGATTTTGGACTTGCCAATTTTGAACTTGGAAATTTAGACTCGGATATTGATTTCTCAAAGACTTCTGCTTCTTTGCCAGCAGCGCCAATCAAAAACCTCAAATCTCAAATCTCAGATTTACCAACTACCAACACTCCCATCATACCGTTCACAATGGGGTAATGTGTAACCGATGCAAAACCAGCTTGCTGGGCTAGTTCTTTTTGTTCATCTCCTCTAGGGAAACGATCTAAGCTGGGACTGATGTAGGCATACTGTTCTTTTAAGCCCAGACTCTCAGCCATTGGTACAACCATAGAATTTAAGTACCATTGTTGAAACGCTCTTAATTGCTGGTTGTTTGGGCGATGAAAATCTAAAATTGCCGCCTTTCCACCGGGCTTGAGAACGCGGTGAATTTCTCTCAGGCTTTGGGGAATGTCTGTAACATTTCTTAATCCATATCCCATTGTCGCTGCATCAAATTGGTTGTTCGCAAAAGGCAAATTGAGAACATCAGCTTCTACCCAAGTGATGGCGGGTTGGGGGTATTGTTGTTGAGAGCGTTCTTGAGCAGTGGCGAGTAGGTTGGGTGAAAAATCCACACCATAGACATGTCCTGTATTCCCTACACGCCGTGCTAAACGCAACGCTAAATCACCACTCCCGCAACACAAATCAATACAGGTGTCTCCAGGTTTAGCGCCACTCCATTTAATCGCCATTTCTTTCCATATCCGGTGTTGTCCCAAACTCAACCAATTATTTAGCTGGTCATACACGGGAGCAATACTGTCAAAAATGGCACGAACTTCTTGATTCATTGGTGATTAGTCATGGGTCATTAGTCATTAGTCATTAGTCAATGACCAATGACAAAGGACAAATGACTAATAACTACAGAGTTCCTTGATAGCAGCGACTACTAGTCAGAGCGATCGCTACTAGTTGAGCTGATAAATTAATCAGGTTCAGTTCATCTTCTCGCAAAGAGCAAGGTTGTTGCCATTGGAGTGACAACACACCTAACATATCATTCCGGTAGGTAATTGGGATAACTAAATGTGCTTGCACACCAGTTTCTTGATAGTGGGATACAGCAGCGAGTTTAGGATCTTTAGCAACATTTAGGGCGACTTGGACTTTGCCAGTGGCGATCGCTTCATTTACCAAGGGGTCTTTGTCTAGCCAGTTGAGAGTAGTACCAGCACGGCTATGAGAACCAGAAACGCCTGCTAATTGATTTCCCTCTACTAACTGCAAAATACAGCCATCAGTAGCAAAACTATCACTAAAGGCTGTAGCAATGGGTTTGAGAATTGATTCTAAATTTTCTGCGGCTTGGGTAACTTGCACTAACACAGACAATAACGCCATTTGAGCATTAGCGCGGCGTAATTCTTCTGTGCGTTGCTTTAACAAATCATAGGTTTCTGCGGCTCTTTGGACGACTGCTTTGAGTTCGCCAGGGTCCCAAGGCTTGGTGATATATTTATAGACTTGTCCAGCGTTGATGGCTTCTACTAGGTCTTCAATATCAGTAAAGCCCGTCAGAATAATCCTAACTGTATCGGGAAACTGCGGCACAGTTTTGCTCAGAAACTCTGTACCCTTCATTTCTGGCATTCTTTGGTCAGAGATAATGACTGCCACTTCTCCTTCTGCTGCCAAAACTTCTAGGGCATTGATACCGCTATCAGCTTTTAAAACGTGAAAGTCGCGCCGAAAAGTCCGATAGAGTAAATCCAGATTATCTGGCTCATCATCCACTACTAATATTTTGAGTTTTTTTGCTCTTTCTAGAGTAGCTGTTTGCCGACGACTTGTATTTAATTCCTGCGTGGGATTATCCATGAGATAATTCCTGTAAATAATTTACTATAGTGTTATATTCCACACCAAGCTTAGTTGATAGATGGTGCGTAAGCCTTGCGTGAAGGTACTGATCAGTTCTAATCCAGAACTTGCGTGTACTATTGATAACCTATAATTTTGTTTGGTGCTAGAGTGAGAGATAGTCCGCTATTAAAGATTAGAATAAGACTTGCCGATCAGGTATCGGTAGTTTTATTTAGTTCAAGTTGCTCCTGCCAATTATGACTGACTTACCACTCAACGCCCCAAACCCTGACACCTCTGGAAATGACAACGCCCAGGAGTTACTGCGTCAGCTCAGGCAAAAGCAAGGTAATTGGGTAGAATGGGGAATTGCGATCGCCACTCTGCAAAAGTCTGGCTATAATCAGCAAGAAATTTTTGAAGCAACTGGATTTGAGCCAATTCAACAAAATCAAGTTGTGGTTGGCGCTCAAGTTTATAATTCTATAGAAAAAGTCGGGGCATCAGAAGCGGCGCGATCGCACTACAGTACAAGAGGTAGTGATGTTTTATATGAATTACGCTTACTCTCCCAAGAAGAACGAGCAGCAGCAGCAGAATTAGCCTTTATACATAAACTGGATGTTGATGGGGCGAGAGAAATAGCCAAGGCTATTAAAGATTATTCTTGGTTACGCAATTTACCCGAAGGATTTTCATCTGATGCGGGGGATGCGGTGGCTTATCAAGCTTGGAAATTAGCCAGACAAAATTCTGATTTGACAGAGCGATCGCGTTTAATAGCTAAAGGATTGCGTTTTGCTCACACAGATTCCGCAAGAACGCAACTAGAACAACTGTTGGTAGATTTTACCCGTGTTCCCAAGCGTCCGGTTCCCTTGCTGCCATTTTACCGCTTTGACTCTGAAGATGAACTACCACGGATTTTAGCGGTGGCGGGAAAATTACCTTTAACGCCCCAAGATTTGCAAGCTGTACCTTTAATTACCGCTAGTGAACCATTCCAAATGGTCAAGTTTGCTGGCGAACAAGCATGGGTTCCCTTACCTGGTTGGCAAGCCTTGTTAAATGCCGAAGATCCAGTAGTGATATTAGCAGATAGCGATCGCCTCCCCAATCAAGCCCAAACACAAAACAGACGAGAAGAAGTACTCTTAGTTGTTGACCGCGCTCAAAGACAATGGGATAACTCTAGCTATTTTGTGATTGATAATAACGGAACTTTAGATATTCAATGGTTAGAAACAGAACCAGAAATTTCTATCTTGGGTAAATTAATTGTTATTGTGCGTCCAAAGAAAATTTTGGATGAGGAAGTAACTAAAGAACCTTGGTTAATTGACGAATAGTTTATTAGTTAAAAACTTCTTATGACTCCTCGCTTTGAATTGGTTCGTTTTCTGGTGGATGCCTGCCAATTTCTCTATCAGCAGCACGAATATTAATTATTCTTTCTCGATTAAATGCTAATGCTGCTACTGTGGCGCATCCTATAGGTGTCAAACCAATAAGATATAGTGTATCTTTTGACCAAATAAAGTGTTCTGTCCAATTATCAGTGCGAGGATTAAATAAAGGAATTTCTGATGACGTATTTTCATCAAATACTTTGATTTTATCAGATTTCTTGCGATTGCAATGAAAACAAGCCAAAGCTAAATTATCAATTGAGTTAGCACCACCTTTTGCTAGAGGAATTACATGGTCTACTGTGAAAGAAACATACTGCCATTTTTCAGAAGCATGACAATATTCACATAGAAATTTAGCTCTTTCTCTCACTTGAGTTTGAATAGCTTCACTGATATAACGATTAGTAGACAAATATCTATTCCCTTATATTTGATTAATGGATATATTTCTGATAAGTCGATTAATCAAACTTAAATAATCATCTAACTCTTCATACTCAGTTAATTCTTGTTCCTCTTTGTTAGTAAGTGGAACTTCTTTTTGTTTAGCTAGTAATTCTTCAATTCTCTTCTGAACTAAAATAGAAGCCCGAAATATTGGTACTCCTTCCACTAACTCTATGCGAACAGCCCCCTCTAATGGCAAACTGTCTGGTAAGTGTGATAATTTCATAGGAAAGTTTATCGTCATATTAATCTGCTCATATACTGCTTGAAACAAGTAAAAGCATCACTGATTAGCAGTCAAAGTGCAGGTAAGGACATTTAAAAAATGGTTATTCAGTACATAGTAAGACTTTTAACTTCTGCCTTCTGCCTCCGGTTGGTGAGCGAACTTGTACTGAGCGCAGCCGAAGTAGCCGAACCACTTCCTCCTACTATACAACGATAAAGTTGATAAGGAATGCCTATCCGATAATGTTGTGTCGGGTCGATATTACAAATTATTTGTTCATTAGATAACTTAACTTGTGGTTGATAATCCCGTCTTCGTAAACCAGGGGCGACTATCCATAAGTTTAGCTGAGATACATCTTTTACAGAGAATTGTGCAAGCTTTTGCCAAAAAGGAATTACAGGCGAGTTTTGATTAATAAAGGCAAAGTGATCTGATTTATCTGCATTTCTTAATGGTTCTAAAGCTAAAGCAAAACTTAAACCCAATGCTACATCTTGATAACTACCATATCCAGTAACTAGCATTGTGGGAATAGTTGGATCTAAATTCATATTTTGAGCTACCTTGTCCGGTAGAAAAGGCTTTTGGAAAGCGAAGTTAAAAATTACAAAAATACAGCTAATAATACTAATAGTTAAGAAAATAAAAATTGATTTTTGACTTTTACTGGTGTAATTAATCCCGGCTGCTAATAAAGCACAAAAGCTTGGGTAATAAACAAAGTGATATCGGGGAACTACAGAAATATCTTTTTGGGAAATGTAAATAATAATTAAAAATTCTGAAACTACGCCAATAGTAAAAGTTAACAGAGTAATAGTTGAGATATTATTTTTATTATTGGATAATAAAAAATCTAATCCTTGAAAAACTTTTATTCCTGCCCAAATAGAAAACGATACCATGATTAAAACACTAATAATTGCCACTGGTAGAGGTTGCTTTTCCACAGGGAAATTAATGAGCATCAAAACCCAGTTAATTAAAGTTTGATATAAGGGGGAAATGTAGCTAGGGGTTGGCAACCAATTGGTTTCTGTACGCTGGGCATGATTGAAAATAACAAATAACCAAGGAAGAAAACTGATGCCAATAGTAGTCAGAGAAAGCAATAAAAATAGCCAGATTTTTTTGATAATTGCAATATGAAGTTGATATCGATAAGCTATAAATATTAAAGTAGCAATTTCTGAAATCAACGCAAGAACGAAAAAATAGTGGACATAAAAACCAAGAATATTCACAACTGTCCAAGATAGCCAAACCCAAAACCGCAAACGCGATCGCTCAAATATATCGCGCTGAATCTGGATCAATCCGAGTAACGACAAAGTAATCAGCAACATTGGTGCAGTATAGTGTCTCGCCTCTTGGGAAAGGTAGACAGCAAAGGGGGAAGTCGCCATCACCAAAGCAGCGATAATTCCCGATGACTGGGAAAAAGCAATACGATTTAAGCAATATATCGCCGGGATAATGGCGACACCTAATAAAGCAGGTAGCGATCGCAATTTAGTTACCCACTCTGTTCCTAAAGGAGTCATCCAGCTTAACCACCGATACATCGCACAAAAAAATAAAGGTGGGTGGGTAGACTGTGTATCAACATTAGTAGCGATTTGTGAACAACTAACGCCAGGATGAAAGGTGAAAATTTCCTGGACACGTTCTAAAGGAAATAAAACATCTAAAGGCAAATCATGATAATTTTTACCTAAACTAAAGATGGCTGTAATCACTTCATCCATCCACAAAGGTTTTAAATCTAAATGCCAAAAGCGCAAAATTGCACCCAGGGCGATCGCCCCAACTAAACCGAGATAATGTCTACTATTAGTCATTTGTTATTTGTCATTGGTCATTGGTTAAAAGTAGGAAGTAGGAGGCTAAATAACGCTGTGTGCAACTTTATCTCAAACCTAACCCCCCATCCCTTCCCTACAAGGGAAGGGGAGCAAGAATCAAAGCTTATCTCCTCGCAGGGAAGAAGTTTGGAGAAGGGTTTAAAAATAAGTTGCAAATTGTGTTAAATAATCAAATTTCAGACTTCATAATTCACACTTCAGACTTCATACTTTTCCCCTCAGCCTCGGATTGTGATATGTCAGATACCAACTTTACTGCTACTGTGCCTTTAGAATCTGCTCCATCGGAATTATCTCAGTCATCGCCGCAGGTTTTGTCTTTGCGCGAAAAAATATTGGCGATTCGTAACGGCTTACGCCAAGGACAACAACAGATGGCTGATTGGGAATCAGGGCCATTAGCGGTTTCTGCGGTTCCGGGTGCGGGGAAATCGACGGGGATGGCGGCGGCGGCGGCGATCGCAATTGCGCGTCAGTATGAACGTTTGGCGCGATCTCGTTCTTCGGTTCACCGTCAGTTGGTAGTTGTGACCTTTACTCGTTCTGCGGCTGCCAATATTAAAGCGAAAATTCGGAAATATTTACGTGACGATTTATCTTTGCCGCAAACAGGTTTTGCTGTTTACACATTACATGGTTTGGCGCTGAATATAGCCAGTCGTTATCCTAATTTATCGGGGTTGGAATTAGAAAATCTGACATTAATTACCCCTAGTCAAAGCCATCGCTTAATTCGCACAGCAGTTGAACAATGGATTAATAATAATGCTGAAATATACTTCCGGTTACTGGAAGGACAACAATTTGACGGTGAAGAAACAGAAAGGTTGCGTCGTCAATCTGTATTGCGAACTGAAGTTTTACCAGACTTAGCAACAACAGTCATTCACGAAGCCAAAAGTTCAGGAATATCGCCCGAACAACTACAAAATTGGAGTCACGAAACTTCAGATAATTACGCCATTTTAAGCATAGCGGCGGGATTATACGAACAATACCAAAACTTAATGCGATCGCGCGACTTCATTGACTACGACGATATGATTCTCGCCGCCCTGCGCGTATTAGAAAATGATAGCGCCCGTCGCATTGAACAAAACCAAGTTTTCGCTGTGTTTGAAGACGAAGCCCAAGATTCTAGCCCTTTGCAAACTCGGTTGTTAGAGATTTTGGCAAGTGATGATCAGGGGGGTGAGGGAGACAAGGGGGACAAGGGAGACAAGGGGGACAAGGGGATTTCTTTAAACTCCCCACTCTCGGTTGGTGAGCGGAGTCGAACCACCACTCAGCACTCAGCACTCAGCACTCAGCACTCAGCACTCAGCACTCAGCACTCAGCACTCAGCACTCAATACTCAGCACTCAACCTCGTGAGAGTTGGTGATCCTAACCAAGCAATTAACTCTACTTTTACACCAGCCGACCCAATTTATTTTCGGCAATTTTGTGAAGAGTGCGATCGCGTGGCAAAATTGGCAACGATGAATCAAGCTGGGCGCAGTACGAGAATTATTATTGCTGCGGCTAACTTTGCGCTGGAATGGGTGAATAGTTTTTATGGTGCGAAAAATCAAAAATCGCCACGTCTTCCGGCTGCTTCTCCCTTCCGCCAACAGATAATTTACCCAGTGAGTACGAATGATCCGCAAAAAAATGCCAACCCAGCACCAGAAGGTAAAGGGTTAGAACTATACACACCGCGCGATATTCATCACACAGTTGAACTGCTGGGTAAAAGGGTAGTTGAGTTATTTGCACCAGACCCCAGTAATACCCGTGCGGCGGTGTTAGTGAGGGAAAATCGCCAAGGTCGATGGTTGGCAGAAATGTTAGCACCTGTATGTAAAGAGCATAATATTACACTTTACGATGTGGGTGAGCGCGATCGCCGTTCTCACGTACCCCAAGAAATATTGGGATTACTGCAATTTTGCGATCGACCCCACTCCCCAGATTACCTGAAAGCTGCCTTAGAAGTACTGGTACAACGGCAATTAATTCCTACCCAAGACCTCAACGCCCTCGCTAGTTTACCAGAAGAATTTTTATACCCAGGCCCCTTAGCTGCACCCCAAGCCGAACCAGTTGAAAAAGCGGCTCATTTGTGTCGTAGCTTACTCCGCGCCCGTATGGAATTACCGCTTTATCAGTTAATTTCCTTTCTCGCTTTGGCGTTGAATTATGACCAAGCAGAATTGGCGACTGCTGACAAACTTGCAGAACGAGTCAATCAGCAAATATCTGGCGGTAGTTCAATGGGTGCAATGCTGTCAGCTTTAAGCGAAATTGTCAATTCCGAACGCTTTGAACCTGTGGAAACCGAAGACTTAGAAGCACATTACACCCGTCCGAATCAACTCACCATTATTACCATGCACAAAGCCAAAGGGTTAGATTGGGACTATGTTTTCATTCCCTTTCTGCATGAGAATTTGATTCCTGGTCGTTTTTGGGTTCCACCCCAAAGCCAGTTTTTAGGAGACTTCACCTTATCAGAAGTCGCCCGCGCCCAAATTCGCGCCGCCCTCCACGGAGAATCGGGTATACCTGATGTCAGCCAAGCTTGGGAACAAGCCAAACACTTAAAAACTGCGGAAGAATATCGTTTACTTTATGTGGCGATGACACGCGCCAAGCGTTTGTTATGGATGTCTGCGGCGCAAAAAGCACCTTTCACTTGGAGTAAACCAGAGAATTTACAAGAACAAGCGCCTTGTCCTGTGTTTCCAGCGTTAAAGCGTCAGTTTCCTGAATCAGTTGAAGTGTGATTTCTTTAAAATTTAATTCAAAATATTTGTATGGATAAAATAGAACTGAATAAAAAACTAAATAATGGGGAACAATGGGGTTTTAGAAAAGATACAAATGACCCTGAATATTTGGGCTGGATTTTAATTAATAAGCTTCCAAAACTCTCATTCACGCCTAAAAGGGAAGATTACTTAGAGGAATACTTATATTTAATCACAGTTAGAGAAGCAGAAAAAAGAGAAAAAACACCATATCATGTAATTATTAAAGAGTTACGGCGGGATGTTCACGAAAGTGGAAAATATGAAACAGGAGATGATATTCGGCAAAAAGATAACTATTATTTTTCTTGTATTGATGATGTAGAAAAGTTTATGCACGAATTAGGATACAGCTTTGACAATATTAAACACCGAGTTGAAATAGATGCACCTTAATATTTTAGCTACAAATGTAGAACATTATCAAGATTTTGTTGGGTTTCGCTATCGCTACATCCAACCTACGTCTGTGGTTAATTTCTATTAATAAATGATGATTAAATCTTACTTTATATTATGTCTAATATAGAAGAATCAAATATTGAAAAAATTGTTTTAGAGCTTTTAGAGTTCTTCGTTTGTATTCCAGGAACAAAGCCACAGTTAACAGACAAATTAATTCATGATTTGAGGGCAGACGGAGACGATTTTATGGATTTTGTTCTAGAAATTCAAAAAAGATTGAAAATTAAAGTTCCAGTTCATGAATGGGATAAAGTGTTTAGTGTTCAAGATGTTGTTAATTTAATCACGCAATTTTACAAGCTACAACACACAGCCTACAGTAATTCCTGATATATTGTCGTGAATTTTTATCTGAGAAAAGAAAGCGCACCGGAAGATTACCAAGCAACATCAGCAACCATCAACCCGCAACATCTGTTACTTTAGTGCTGACAAACTACGAGAGACGCGAAATTTCGCGTCTCTAAATTAAGGTAGCCAACGGGGATGAAAGCCAACTAAGGGTAGCTTTTCTGGTTTAATGGTGGTCACGGCGGCATCAGCAATAGGTAATAATGGCATTAACCACAAACTGCTAGTAGCGATCGCTTCACCGTCATCTGTCTTTAAACTATTAGCAGGTGCTGGTGCGTTATCGGCCTGTGGCACTACTTGGTCAAACAATAAACCCAGCCCATCCGGTGATAAACTCATTTCTACATTTCGCTGATCAACTGGTAAAACTAATAACGGTCTTTGTTGTCCAGTTTTCAAATCGATGGCAACTAAATAAGGTTGCTCTACATATTCTGCTTGGGTGATTAACTGAGTTAACAAGCAATATAAGGTGGGTGAAGCTGGGTCAAATTGACAATCGATAATTGAACCTGTGGTTTTTACCAAAGGTTTCTGCACACCTTGATTAGTGACTAAAAATAAGTCACGGGTGTAGTCTGTATTAAATTTGACCATCGCTGCTTGAGAACCATCTTTAGAAAAGGCTTGCACTAAGCCAAATTGCGGTAAAAAATCTAAGGGTTTACTCGCATCTTTTTGTAGTGGTAGTATCGCAGCCCCTTGACCCTGGGCAACGGCTACAGCTTTGCTATCGGGAGTAATCATAAAATCGCCCCCTGGCTGGCTTTGTAGGCGCTGGGGAGCAGGTTTGGGACTGGATTTATCCCAGGTGGTTGGTAGATACCACAAGCCAAAGTCACCGGGATTATTTTTATTCCCACGTTGGACAACGATCGTTTGTCCGTCTGCTGATAAGTCAAATTTTAAGTTTTGATAATCTTTATTATCTAAAATCAAATCAACTTTCGCGGCTGGTTCTGGTTTGGTGTCCGACTCGCCAGCAATTCCGGTGGTGACGGTATATAACTGGGCAGAAAGTAAATCTTGGTTGTTGGCTGTGCGAGCCGAAAATAAGATTTTTTCACCGTTGGGAAATGGTTTAAAATCCATTACCGTCACGTCTTTGGGAGTCAGGACTTTTTTCTGCTCTTGGGTTAAGTTATAGAGAATTAATTGCCCTTGTTCTTCTGGGTTAGCACCGATGTAAATAATCACGCGATCGCGGCTGCGAAAACTGCCAACAAAAGGCTGAATAACTTTACTGTTAGTACCTTTTTGAGCAAATTTATCTTTTGCTTGTTGTAGCTGAACTTTATAGTTTGTACCGTAGGGAGCAGGTGTTAACAGTGTATAAACCATCCGCCTACCTGCCCAACTAAATTTTCCGGCTAAGGGTGGCTCAATTTTTAAGTTATCCTCAACACTTTTAGTATTCATTGGACGGCTAAAGGTGAGGCTAAAGGCAATATCATCTGCCCCAATTTGCTGATTTTGCCAAGTAAAGGTGCGGACGCGGGGAGACACAACATCACCTTGGAAGATGATAAAGCCAATCAGCAAACTCAGCAGCAGCATCAAGGCGATCGCTACACGATCTAGTGGTTGGATCAGGGTTTTGCTAGTCATTGGTCATTAGTCATTGGTTATTGGTCATTGGTCATTAGTCATTGGTTATTGGTCATTAACAAAGAACAAATGACAAATGATTAATAACTATAGGGATTTTGGGGTTGGGGAATCTTTTTGACAGAGTTCGCCACAATGGTGAGTTGGCGTTTCCCGTTGAGGTTGTCTGTAACCATTTGTCCTTCGACTTCTAACCAGGTATCAGGTGTGTATTGTTCGGGATTGGCTGGTAATTTCACGGGTAAACCGACGGGGTAAGCATCCGCCGCACAGCATGAGAGAATAAATCGGGCGAGAAATATATATTCTTTGCTTAAATCTGGAGGACGAATTACAAAGCCTTGGACTTTGGCTTTTTGCCCTGTGTATGCGTCGGGTTCGGGATAAACATTGAGAGTTCTTACCCAATCTACTAGCGATCGCTCCTCTGGACGAACCGAAGCGCGGAAGGCTTGGGGTTTAATTCGGGAAGTTCCCAGTAAATCACTCACGCCACGGTTGAGGGCTTTGTCACTGGCAAAAACTTGCGGTGTAATAATGAAACCTAAAATGGCCGCCGTTAACAGCAACGCACCACCCCAACCAGGCGGAAATAAAGTTATATGCTGGACATTTGGCAAAATATCGCGGCGATGACGTTGCCAAAGTTCTTGCATTTTGAATAAGCCAACAATAATTAAGGCAATACCAGCTACTAACACCAAACCAAAATAATTTGGGTGAATCAGCAAATTCAGCTTGCCAGTCAGCCAGTATTTCAACATTAAAATTCCCCAAGCTGTGATGGCTATGACATCCAGCCAAGAGAGTAATAAATTCAGGCGTTGAGCTTTAGGTGTCATTGTCATTTGTCCTCTCTTACAAAGTCTGATTGGAAGAAACCTCCAATCAGACTTTGCATTTTGTCCTTTGTCATTGGTTATCAGACGTATCCATCTTTTAACTCAGCACTCAGCACTCAGCACTCAGCACTCAGCACTTTAAAGAACGTGCAAGTTAATAAACAGCGTGAATAAAAATGTCAATTGTCCGGCTAAGGCAAAGAGGTAGAAAATTGCTCTTGGCTTGAAAATGGATAACATTAACCCAACGCTTTTAATGTCGATCATTGGCCCAAATACCAAAAATGCCAGCAAGGAACCACTACTAAATGCTGATGCAAAGGATAGGGCAAAAAAGGAATCGACTGTGGAACAAATTGAGACAACGGCTGCCAAAATTAGCATCACGATGATGGAACTAACCGGGCCAGCACCGAGGCTCAGGATTAAATCGCGGGGTGCAAAGACTTGGATAGCAGCTGCGATCGCACTCCCAATTACCATAACTCCGCCCAGTTCGCGCAATTCTTGGATACTGTTATCCATCAACAGCCGGAGTTTTGCCGCCAGTGGTTTATTTGAGTTTGCTAGGGGGTCATCTGCTGTGCCATCCATCCGGTTGGGTGTACCTGCTTTCCCGCCCAAAATATATGTCCCAGATTGCAACAAAGTTGGTGTTGTTGATTCTGGGGGAAGTTGGTAACGTTTACCCCGCCGTTGGGTTTCGACTTTCGCTGGGGGATTAAACTTCATATAACGGGCGATCGCAGGTTGGACTATGGGAGTCAAGTCCTTTTGAAAACTAAACACAAAGCCAACAGTTGTGGCAATCAATAAGGAAAATACTACCCGTAAAACCACGATTTCTGGCTGATCGCGGAACGCCGTCCAAGTTGCCCAAATCACAATCGGGTTAATCGTTGGCGCTGCTAGTAAAAAACCAATCGCTACAGGTGTGGGTACGCCCTGAATCAGCAAGCGCCGCGCTACCGGCACATTGCCACACTCACACACCGGAAATAAAAAACCCACCATACTGCCAACTAAAGCCCCCAATAGGGGATTTTTGGGCATTTTTTCGACTAATTTGCGCTCATCAACAAAAAACAGCAGCAAACTAGAGAATAAAACCCCTAGAAGCAAAAACGGCATCGCTTCGACTAGCAGACTCAGAAATATCGTGAAACCATTGTTCAGTTGATTCATGGGTGTCGCAGTCAAAAGCGGTTGAAAGTTTTGAGGTTATGTCTAGTCATTTTATCGAAATGGGGATCAAAATCATGTACGGATAATTCAACATCATTGACACAACCAGACTATCTTTAATTCGTAGTCTTGCTTAAGCGCCAACTAGCGCCCGTGAGTTTTAGTATAGTCATTTTACATGAGTGCATTTACGGATGATTGTTTTGGTTGAGATTGCCTGATTTCCGAAATAGTTCTGAATTATCGGTTAACAGGCATAGGATTAGGTGACGTTTAATTACCTAATGTTTATACTTACTGTAAATTAGCTGATTAGTGTGTTATCTTCCACGCATTTTCATCAAGGATTCACAGTCTTTAAACATTTGGGGATCACTCTGAGTTGCTGATATGCGTGTTTTAACTTAATTTGGCTCAACTCAAGAGTGTCTGTGGTTGATTTCTACTACAAAAATCAGCAATCCGCAATACCAAAATGGAATAATTTTAGTAAACATTATGTATGGCGCTAATTTTCCGCAAGACTCCAAGTATTTTCACGGCCACTACTACCTAAAATCTGGCAAATTCTCATTTTTGTTATTATTAGTTAATATTTTGATGAATTAAGTTGTTTAAATTATCCTTCTGTTAATAAAATAAGAATCTAAGTCAGTTAGGACAAATAAAGCTAACGCACGAGGTTCGCTAAGTTCCTATTAGTCAGGGTTTTTGATATGTTTAACTTGCGTTACATCGTTATATTGATAGCTGCATACTTACTGAATAGACTTTAAAATCTCAGTTTTTTACCTATTAACTAGTTGTTAAAACTTATATATCTCAGGGTTGCCAGTGTCATCAGAATTAACTGCTTTAATTTCACCACCAGTTTTATCTATTGCCAGCAATAACTATCTCAGTTTAGAGTCAAATTTACAAGAATTGCCTATGTATGACTTTGCTGTAGATATTAGTTGTACATGCACTGAAGTAGCTAATTTTTTAGAAAGATACCCGCGCTTACCAGGTGTAGTTTTACAAGAACGGGGAAAATTTTTGGGGATGATTTCGCGGCGACGTGTTCTAGAATTTCTGATTCGTCCTTTTGGACAAGAGTTATTTGCTAAAGCCAACATTAACGAGCTTTACAGCTATGCACGTACAGAAATTATGCTGCTACCAGAGACGACGACGATTTTAACAGCAATGCAGCATACACTCAAGCGATCGCCTGAACTTTTTGCCGAACCGATTGTTGTCAAAACAGAAACAAATACTTACAAATTATTAGATATTCACGACTTGAGTTTAGCAGCTTGGCAAATTCGCGGCATTGAAACTCAAGTACGCTACGAACGTAGTCAAGCCCAAATGATTCAAAATGATAAAATGGCACGTTTAGGGCGTTTAGTTGACGGCGTAGCCCATGAAATTTTAGACCCCGTTGGTTTTATTTGGGGCAATTTAACTTACATCTCAAAATATAGTCAAGACTTACTCAAGCTAATAGCTGCTTACTCCGAAGATTTACCCGAAGCTTCCGCCGCCATTAACTATCTCAAAGATGAAATTGAATTTGATTTTTTAGAAGAAGATTTATCCAAAGCTTTAGCCAGCGCCCACACTGGTGCAGAAAGATTAAAAAAACTCGTCACCAGTTTACAAAATTTCTGCCATATTGATGAAATTTATCCCAAACCAGTAGACATTAACGCTTGTATAGATGGGATTATTCTTTTGTTAAAAAGCCGTTTAAAAGGTGAAATTGAAATTGTCAAGAAATATGGCAAAATTCCCCCAGTTCCTTGCTTTATGGGACAACTGCACCAAGTATTAATGAATATTTTTAGTCAGACTGTAGATGGCTTATTAGATGAAGCTGTTCGCCAACAGTTTCAACAAGCATCTTGTTCTGACATAAATCAACCTCAAATTATCATCACTACAGCCGTTATTTCTCAAGCACCAACCCACCCAAATGCCCCGGATTCTCGTTGGGTTTGTATTAGCATCGTTGATAATAGCCCCGGAATGTCAGAAGAAGCACAAAAACAAATTCTTGATTCTTTTTCAACGGAAAAACGGGCTGATGTAGAAACTAGTTTAGGCGTTAGTTACCGAATTATCACCGCAAGACATGGCGGTAAATTAGATTTTCGTTCCCAAGAAGGGGTGGGTTCGGAATTTAAAATACTTTTGCCCTTGGTGTGATTTTGGTGAAGTTCATCGACTGAGGGCAAGGTGGACAAGGGTGACAAGGGAGATAGCGTTATTTTACTTTATAAATTTTTCCTGCCTCCTGCCTTTTTAAATATGTTGATAAAACTGTAATCTACCAAAACCTAAAAATTGACTGTGAGGTTTTTCTCCAATTGGCGATGCGGTCACACCAAAGAGATAAACGCCACCTCTTTGGGGATTTTGTTGGGCTTTTAAACTAATGGTAATTTTTGTTCCAGGTGAAACTGGCGGATCAAAAGTAAAAGATATGGTTTGGGTTTTGCGATCGCTGCTAATATCTTTGAGTTGCAGTTTCTCTCTTGTTTGAGAACGTCCTCCTTTAAAGGCGACAGTTTCTTTGAGACGAAAGCGGATATATTCTGCACCTTCACGCTGGTTAATTGTAATTTGTTGGAGAGATGTCCCCGCACCTTCTGGCAAGTTAATTGTAAAGTAATAAGTTGCGCCTAAAGCTTTGGCTTGATTGTCGTCTGTTGTGACTTCTACTAAACTCGGCTGTTGAGCAAAATATGTTGTTTTGGGTGAAGTCAAAGGCTGCGGAGTCGGCGGGGTGGTGATGATTTCTTGATTGCGGGGTGATTGAGGTGTGGTAACAGAAGATGTCATATTATTTCTGTTACGATCATTTGTTGAATTAAAAGTAAAAGAACCAATTAAAGACGAAGATTCCCAAGGTGTTTGTTTGCCATTAGTTGTATTGAGAACATCAGCCCTTACTTGTTTAAACATTTGTTCCACATCTAGGTTCGGAGCCTTCATATTACGTAATAAAGCTGTAGTATAAGGGCTATTGCGTCCATCGCCATCAAAAGCAACTGTCCCTGGTGCAGTAGAATAAGCAATGAGCGTGCCTTTAACAGCTTGCGTCGGTGCTGCTAACCCACGTTGGAGCGATCGCCATTGACGAGTAAAGGGATTATTCCGACAAGCATCTAAAATAATAAAATTGACATCGTTGTTTGCATCTTCCATCACATTCAGAACTTTACCCATCGCCATCGCTTCATAACGCACATCTTGTTCCCGTTCTAGTCGCGCATTGACAGGTATTAAATAATTTTCTCCGTCTACTTGCACTCCATGTCCAGCAAAGTAAAATAACCCTACTCCGCCTTGGCGCAGTTGGCGATTAAACTTTTCAATGGTTTCTTCCATCTGTCTCAAATCTACATCTTTGAGGAGAGTGACATCAAATCCCACTTGACGTAAGGAATTAGCAATGTCTGTAGCGTCGTTGACAGGATTAACTAATGTATCGGCTGATTTGTAATTGGAATTACCAATAATGAGTGCTGTACGATGTTGGCGTTTTACTGGAATGAGATTTTGAGCGATCGCCTGATTTATCCCTATCCTTGGGTGAGCTAAACTAAACGTTAATGGCAATACTAATGCCGCAGTTCCTAACAATAGTTGCCATTTATGCCACAACATTTTTTTACTCAATATTTTTATCTAAATTTAAATTAAATTATTTGCAATAATTTTAATTCAACTTCAGTAATTATTTGAATAACATTTAATTAAATTTACAAGCCCCGACGAATGGAATTCGCGGCTATAAAAACGCAGTCCGCCTGGGCTGCGGCGACAGCAAAGCTGAACGCGGACTAATATAAAATAAAGGGTTTTGTCTGTATAGCCGTGACTTACTCAATATTCCTCTACAACTCTTATTCCTCTGTGTCCTCTGCGCCTCGGCGGTACCCTACGGGAAGCCGCTTGCGCGTCTACGATATTACAGCACTTGTATGTCAGCCCTGGAGTTTAAAAATTTGTGTGCAGTAAAGCTTCTCCTTGTTGATAAATTGCTTTAGCATAATCTGTCCAAGTACCTTGTCCCCAATAGCGAAAACAGCTAGTTTGCAGCAATAAATTATAGAGTAATGCCTGCCGATATTGGGATTGTTTAGTAATTACACCAGACTCATCTTTGACTAAAAATTTATCTGTCTTTTCATGAAATAAACTGCTGAGTTTATTCATAGGAGATAATACATTTTCATATCCTTTTACCCAACTAATATGATTTGTCCAAGAAGCACCATCTACATGAAAGTGAGGATTACTTTGCTTTAATTCTTGGATGGCATTTTCCACAGCTTCGGGTTGACAATTATCGGATGCAACTCTTTGCCAAATGAGATGCTGTCCTACTGGCTGACAAGTTGGATAATCTTCGGGGTTACAACCTGCGGCTGTAATTAACTCTAAATATTCTGTACCGCACACTCCGACAACGCCAGATTTACCACCGCCATGATTAACCATATCCCACCAAGCTTGTTTGAAAGCACTGGGAAATTCATTCATCATCACGCCGCCATTTTCCCCATCACCAATTTGACTGACTATCGGTGGTACTAATACATTATCTATTTGTTGTTTAGAGAGTGTTTTAGCTTCGTAGTATGGCTGCATTTGAGCAACTAATTTTGTATCAGAACCTTGAGTTTTAATCAAGGCTGTAATACTAATTGTTTCACCTTGAGAATTACGCGCTATTAAACGGTGTGGTAGATGTTTATATCTCAGAGATTCACCATTGATTGTTTCTACAGAATGTTCTTGGACTAATAACCAAAGATAGCCACACTCTTTGAGAGATTTGACAAATTCAAATAAAGTATCAGGGTGATTTGGTAGGTGCATTTCTGGCGGTGAAAATCCTTTGACTCTTGCCAATGCGTCCCAGCCAAAAATAGCAGCAAAATGTTGTTGCCAAGCTAAAATATGCAATTTAATATCGGGTATTGGTGTGGAAGGAACAACAGCATGACTCCACATTGTTCCTAACCATTCAACATAAGGTTGATATTTGGAATCGCAAGTAATTTTTTTGAGGTTGTCAAGGATGTCGTTGCGTCCCATCTGGCGTAATCCCCACAACAAATTGCCAGAGTAATCTAACATGACGCGGGGATTGCAACCTTGGCTGACAAGTTCGGGAATGAAATCACCCATGCGACTATAGCAATAAGCAAAAGGCGCGGCGTTGTGGTTGTCGCCTTCGTTGGGATGTTCAAACATATATTGCAGATTGCTGATCAGTCCGCCGTTGTATCCTGCGGGGATAGTTGGCTGGTGCATGTGTAAAGCGATCGCAAATACCGCATTCACATCCTCTAACCTCAGATTGGTTGAAGGTAAAAAAACAGGTTTGTTGTGGTTGACTACCGCAAGAACTTCTTTCTCCCAACCAGAAATATTTGGTAAGCCGTCAACGATTTCAGGCGGGAGAGTCGTAGGAAAGGAAATCATAAGTGTGAGGAATAAAACTTTTCATCCCTCATACTGTATCTTTATTGTTGCAGTAGGCGATCGCGTCCCAGAATCTTTTAAGACTTACGTGCAGATACTAATGGAGTTACGTTTCGATTTAACAAAACATCGCAAAAACGATTGATCCGGCTGAATAAACTTGGTTTTTCGACAACTTGCTGCTTTCTTGGTGCTGGTGGCGCGGCAATTTTTAAAATCAACTCTAACAACCAAGGGGCTAGGCGTTGACACCACACAGCTAAATGACTTTGCCATCCAACTAAAATTTCTGGTGCATCATTCTGCAATCCGACGATCAATGCTTGCGCTACTTGTTGGGGTGTCATGGGAATCACCCAACGGAATAGTTGCAAGTCACGCACCATATCTGTGTCGGTGAGAGAAGGTAATAAGGCTTTGACTTGAATATTGTACTCGGCTAATTCTTGACGCAAGGCTTGGGTAAATCCTAAGATGGCAAATTTTGTAGCTGAATATGTTGCCATTGTTGGTGCAGCGACTTTCCCCATTAAACTAGAGACGTTAACAATTGTCCCCTGTTTTTGGCTGGCCATGCGTCGGGCTATCAAACTGGTGAGGGTGTACATTCCCAACAAATTCACAGACAGTTCTTCTTGGAGTTGGGGAAGTTTGGAACGCAAGAATGAGGTTTGATAAGCAACACCAGCACAATTCACCAGCAGATGAATCGGGCCATGATTGCGCCACAATTGGGCTACAGTAATATTTACTTCTGTGGCGCGAGTTAAATCTAGCGGAATGATGACGGCTTCTGTTCCCATCGCCGTAATTTCTTGGGCGACTTCAGTTAATTTTTGGCGATCGCGTGCTACTAAAATTAATCTTTTCATCCCTTGTTGTGCTAGAGCAAGGGCGATCGCTCTGCCAATACCGCGAGAAGCCCCTGTAATTAGAGCAACATTACCTTGAATCTTCATCGGTTTTTATCTCCAGAATTTAAGTCTTAACCCGCGTTTTGTGTTTTTAGATAGACGCAATTACGGTTACTCATTTTCCGCAGGTAAGACAAATCATCTATCCTTGTTGACTTCAGAAGAAAACTCAGCTATTTGCAATGGAGATTTGTGCTTTAATCTGCATTGCGGAAATCCTCTGACTTAAAAGTGCTGAGTGCTGAGTACTGAGTGCTGAGTAAAAATCCTAGTACTTAGTGATATAAAACTTGTCGAGTCCATAGCCTGTAGTACCTTTTCTATGCAAGGCTTCGGAACTTCATCAATACTTCCAGCAATTGGCTGAATGGATATGGCTCATAATTTTTACCTCTTCTTAGATTCAGAGCATTGATCAGCAGCGTTGCTAAACACACGTTAACAACAAAATCAAGTATCAGCAATATTTTTTAATAAGAATTTCTTAACGCTTTGTAACCAAGATGATATATATATCAAATATTTCGGGAAATAAGTTTTTATGAACCATACTAGATAAATGTCATTCTTTGGTGACATTTAGTGATAAATTCCCTAGAGTCAAGAAAATATATCACCTATTGTTAGCAAGATAGAAGAAGCTGATATGGGTAAACAGACATAATAAAGACACAAAAAAGTCATATACTAGAGAATAGGAGATAAGCTCAAAAGTCTCTTGGTATAAGTGTTTGATGATAAATCTTATCTTAATTTAGCTGGCAATGGCTATAAAATTTATTATCCCTGCCCGATAGAATAAAACAGGGATCAATGATTTCATACAAGGGATCTTTTAATTAATAAATAATTTGATAAAGCTGTGTATGCTTACTGAATTTAGTCCAGAAATAGCCGATGACCAAGAGCAACCCACCATGAATTAAAACCGCAGAAAATACATTAATTGCGCGATCGCTTCGGCAGGTAACTGCAATCGTTGTTGAAAATCAGCGATATTACGATATAGTCCATAAGCTTGGCGATTTTCCACTACTGCTTGAGCAAGGGACAAATCAATCAATGGCGTTTGCGCCAACATCTCGACTGTAGCAGTGTTGGGATTCACTAAATGATTTGAATGAACCAGAGACTCATTGTCGTAGTAAACAAAGTGCAGCAGTGGTTCTAATGGCTTGAGACGCTGCACTGGTAAACTCAAAGCGGCGGCAATATCTTCGATACAGTAAAATTTAACCCCAGAACGAGAAAGTTCGACAAGCGATCGCGCTTGGTGAATCGACAAACCCGGTAAGCGCAACCAATCATCCACTGTCGCTTGATTCACATCAATCCGAATACCCAATTGCGCCGCTATTTGAATTTCTTCACCAGACTGCAACCGATAGTAAGGATCATTCAGCAATTTGGCGCGGAGTTTTTGTAACTTAAAGTTTAAAGGTAGCCAGTTGTGCATTATCTTTGCTTGTATGGCAGGTGACAGGTTACAGGTGACAGGTTACAGTGCTATATCAAGAAATTTGGTCGAGTAGCTGGCGGCGTTTTTGCTCAAATTCATATTCCGAAATTAGACCATCTTGACGCAGCGCATCGAGTTCGCGCAAAGCATTCGCCACTGTTTCTACCTGATTACTGGCTGATTGAGAAAACTTAACAGCCGACTTACCCTGATTAAAATTCCGGTCAAAAGCTTCCTCATCTAAAGCTAAATACCACACACCTTCAATTGCACTAGCCACCTTGGGGATTGGTGTCCAAGAAAGCAGCACATATAAAATCCCCCACAACGGCTGACCTAAATAGAACTTGTGTAATCCTGAGACGGTGAGCGTACCAGAAAAAGCGAGAATAGCAGCGATACTGCGGCTTTTGCGTTTTACCAACATATTTATTATAAAGTTACCACTATCACAGTTAGGTCAATTAAACAGCGATCGTAGCAAAATACCTACATAAATTCAGTATCATATCGTCTTTAGAGATAGCCAAAATCCAGCCCTATTCTGATGCTATATTAAAATATTTCCAGTAAAGTCGGGCTATATGGGTGTTGAGGGTGAGATTCCAGGCGATCGTGAAGCTGTATTTCAGCCAGAATTTTTAGAAGACTTAGAATACTTAAAACGATAACAGTAGTGATATTGAAATAGCCAGTTAAACACTTTAGCTGTCATAAGGGCCAAGAAATCTTTCGCCGCACCGATAATCAAAAGATTCGCCATGCTAAATTAAGTTATTTGCTGACTATAAAAAATATAGTATGAAGAATTGCATCTGTAATTTTCAGACCAATTCTTGAGGGAAGCATGGTAAACCTAGAATTTATAGACTTTCTATTACTACGACTTTTATGTTTTGTCAATACACTTGCGATAAATTTACTACTATCACAGTTGGAATAATTAAATTCTATTTCAAAAGTGAACTTATTACCTATTAAATATATCTGAAATCCCAATATTTTAGAGCGAATTTTGCAATCATATTGCTTCTTTCCTTGATAGAATTAATATCCCATTCACCAGAATTTGGATTTAAAAAATTTTCCAATTCATTTTGACATTTGAAAGGAGAAGTTTTATAGTATCTAGCATTCTTGTAAGCAAAGTCATGATTAGACTTACTAGCATTTCCAATTTGAGTATCAAGAGTAAGGTTTCCCAGACTGTGTAAGTATTGTTCTCTAAAATTATTATCCATCCAAGTCAGCATGTTACGAGGATTTTGAGGAATGATATGCTCTGTAGATAATCGTCCATATTGACGATATCTCATCTTAGGAGCTAAAGAACCTTCTCGTGTTCTAATATAGTTTTCATACTTCCAAAATAAATAATTTTGTTCATTAGATGGAACATCTTCATAGAAACTAGATGATTGCAATTTAATTATAAATTCTCTATCACTACAATATTCACCAATTAAATCTTTCAGTTCATTACATAGTTTCTCAAAATCTCCAGAGAAAGTTTGAGCCATTTTATATAATCTCTCTTGACCTGTAGTATTTCTTCTTCTCCGAATTCCATATACTCTAAAACTAATTATCTCTAACAGTTTTATTACTCTTCTAACTTGTTTTTTGTTTTCTGAAGCATCCAATTTATATGCTTTAATTAAAAGCGGGAAAAAACTAGCCAATCTTTCTAGATAAAAAAGGTCATCTAGGTATGGCTCATGCCAGTCTACTATTAGAGATTTGAAAACAAAAAAAGTTTCTTTGAGTTCTTTACTGTATTTATCAATATATTCGCTTCCTAAAGTGTAATTCTTGTGATTCACCGTAAGATTATTAATTCTATTTTTTACTGTCCAAAGATGACGATCATATTCATTCCTGTCCTTAGAGGTTGTCCATTCTTCAAACGCAATGAAATGATAACGCATTAGAGAATCTTCATCATATTTATATTTCTCTATAGCTTCATAATCTCTATATATTTCACTAAATCTAGTTTGAATAACATCTAAATATGTATCAGGACTGTCAGAAATAAGATAAATTTTATACATAAGAAAACTTTTAATTTTCTCAAGGCTTGTAAGAGGTTTACCTCTATCATTTGTTGTTTCAAAAATTAATGTTGCTTCTGCATCATTATTTACAGAATAAGTTAATACTCTAGTTTTTTCTATTTTAATTTTAAACTCTTCTAACACATCTAAAGAATACTTTTCTAATTGGATTTTAAAAAAATCTTTTGCATTTAATAAACGTTTTTGAGAACTAGTACTTACATTAACTGATTCAGAGCAACTATCCTCAAGAATGTGAGCTTTAAATAAATCATTGTCATGTAGTAAGGTTCTGAGTTTATATTCACCACGATACTGAATATATGTTTCTTCAAGTATTGCAACATCTTCACCAAGTTTTTTTAGTTTATCTAATAAAACTTTCATGAAAATAATAAGAGTTGTAATTCTTTGCTGACCATCAACTATGTCAATGACCTCAAAATTTCCTTCTCTGCCTTTTTCCTGAAAAAGAATAGTACCAAAAAAATATTCTTTATCTATACTTTGATTTTTAACATCATTAATAAAATCATTTAATTGTCTACTTTCCCATGAATAAGCTCTTTGATATTTCGGAATATTAAAAATTTTTCTACCATCAAATAATTCTAGGATTGTTTTTTGACCGTTCTCCATATTATATGCACCATTATTATTTATTGATTAGGGTGGGTATTTGTCCACCCTAATATAAGTCTACTTATTTTAATGTGGCTACCTTTGGCAATCTGTTAACTTTGCGTCACCACTTCCTTATCTTTCGCCAAGAACTTCTCTAGTTCAGTCAACGCATCCGCATCAACTTTGGTTTGCATCGGACAGAACTTAGGCCCGCACATCGAACAAAACTCAGCAGTTTTATAGATGTCTGCGGGTAAGGTCTCGTCGTGATATTCCTTCGCTCTTTCGGGGTCGAGGGATAATTCAAACTGACGGTTCCAGTCGAAGTTATAACGAGCTTTCGAGAGTTCGTCGTCTCTGTCTCTTGCACCTGGGCGATGTCTGGCGATATCGGCGGCGTGGGCTGCTATTTTGTAAGCAATTAACCCATTACGAACATCTTCTGCATTCGGTAAACCTAAATGTTCTTTGGGTGTGACGTAGCACAGCATTGCTGTACCATACCAGCCAGCCATTGCTGCGCCAATAGCAGAGGTGATGTGGTCATAGCCAGGAGCAATATCTGTTACCAAAGGCCCCAACACATAGAATGGTGCTTCGGAACACTCTTCCATTTGCTTGCGGACATTAAATTCAATTTGATCCATTGGGACGTGTCCAGGCCCTTCTACCATCACCTGTACATTGTGTTCCCAGGCTTTGCGCGTTAACTGTCCGAGGGTTTTTAATTCTGCCAATTGTGCAGCGTCGGAAGCATCATGGGTACAGCCAGGACGCAGGGAATCACCTAAGCTGAAGGAAACATCATATTTCTTGAAAATTTCAATGATGTCGTGGAAGTGGGTATAAAGCGGGTTTTGTTTGTGGTGATGCAGCATCCACCGTGCCAAAATACCACCACCACGAGACACAATTCCCGTGATGCGGCTTCTGACTAAAGGCAAATGCTCTATCAAAATGCCTGCATGGATGGTTTGATAGTCTACCCCTTGCTGGGCTTGTTTTTCGATGACGTGGAGAAAGTCATCGGCGGTGAGGTTTTCAATTGTGCCGTGGACGCTTTCTAATGCTTGGTAAACTGGCACTGTCCCAATGGGAACGGGTGAGGCGTTGATAATAGCTGTGCGAATTTCATCTAAGTTACCTCCACCTGTGGACAAGTCCATTACGGTATCAGCGCCATACTTCACCGCCAACTGTAATTTATCTACTTCTTCTTGAAGGTTAGAAGAGTTGGGTGAAGCACCGATATTAGCATTCACTTTGCACTTAGAGGCGATACCAATAGCCATTGGCTCTAGGTTGGTGTGATTAATGTTAGCCGGGATAATCATCCGTCCCCGCGCTACTTCCTCACGAATTAGGTCAGCAGGAAGATTTTCCCGTTGAGCAACGTAGTGCATTTCTTCGGTGATAACACCCTGACGTGCGTAGTGCATTTGAGTTACATTGCTCTGCCCACGCCGCTTGGCAACCCATTCTTTCCGCATGATTGAAATCCTCAATAAACAGCTTCCCTCCGCTGGTATTACCCAGACTCAGGTGTTAAGGGTGTGATCTCAGCCTGAAATCTCAGGCACCCCTAGCATGGATGTAGATTGTACCATTTTGCTTACGGTTGAGGACAAGGAGGTTAACAATTTATGAGGTGTGGGGGAGTGCGATCGCTATAATGATTTTGTAATGAAGTATCAAGAGGCGACGCTGAAGGATGAACACAATTGAACCAAATAGCGACGCGCAGAGTTTACAAGGTTTTATGGATAAATCAACTTTAACTCAAAGTCCAGAGAATTGGGAAGATGAGGGAGATGAAATACTTCCATTTCAATACTCCATTACTAGTTATGGAGCAGATTACCCTGTTGATGGTCTTGTAAAACGATTAGAAAACGGCAGTATATACATACCTTCACTTCAACGTCATTATGTATGGAAATTGGAGCAAGCTTCACGTTTTATAGAATCACTTTTACTAGGGCTACCGGTTCCAGGTATTTTTCTATCAAAAGAAAAAGAAACGCAAAAACTTTTAGTGATTGATGGTCAACAACGATTGCGTACTCTTCAATATTTTTATGCTGGAGTCTTTCAAGTTAATGGTAAAGATAAAGAGTTTGCTCTTAAAGGTGTACAACCTCAATTTGAGGAACTAACATACAAGTCCTTGTCTGATGAAGATCGCCGCAGATTAGATGATTCAATCATACACGCAACAATCGTCAATCAAGATGAGCCATCTGAAGATGACAGTAGTATTTACCATATTTTTCAAAGATTGAATACAGGTGGTACAACTTTAGAATCTCAAGAAATTCGTTCTTCTATTTATCATGGAGAATTTAATGACTTGTTAAAGCAACTTAATAATAATTCTGCTTGGCGCTCCATATATGGTAAAAATGACAAAAATATAAGAATGAGAGATGAAGAACTTATCCTTCGGTTTCTTGCACTGTATTTTAAAGGTAATGAATATAAAAGACCATTAAAAGAATTTCTTAATAAATTTATGGGCAAAAATAGACATCTTAAATACTATTCTGGAGAAAAAATTAGAGATGTATTTGAAACAACAATCAATAAAATTTATCAATGTATTGGTACTAGAGCTTTTAAACCCAAAAGAACGCTAAACGCATCTGTATTTGATGCAGTTATGATAGGCGTTGCTCGTCGGCTAGAAAAAGGTGATATCAATGACTGTGAACAATTAAAATTAAAATATACAAGTCTTTTAGAAGATCCAAGTTTTCTGGAAGTAACTGTAAAGACTGCACGTACTTCTGAGGAAGAAAACGTAAAAGAGAGAATAGAAAAAGCTATAAATGCTTTTGCTGAAATAGAATGAAAAATCGTGAGGTGATGCGGGCTAAACAAAAACTGGATAACCTATTTGAAAAAGTTAATCAGTTACCAGATGACAATGAGCTTAAAGCACATTGGGCAAGATATTTATGTATATTAGTTTCAGGCTTTATAGAAAATTCAGTACGTGCAATATATAGTCAATATGCAAAAAATAAGGCTATTCCAAATATAGCTAATTTTGTAGAACGTAAATTAGATGATTTACAAAACCCTAAAATGGAAAAAATACTTCAGTTAACAGGAGCATTTAGCCTACAATGGGAATCCAATCTGAGAAAAGCTACTGAAGGTGAATTAAAAGACGCAATTGATAGTATTGTTGCTAACAGAAATAATATCGCACATGGTCAAGATGTTGGTATCACGTATGCAACAATAAAAGACTATTATGAAAAAGCATTTAAAGTGATTCAAATGATTGAAAATCAATGTAACTCTTAGTATGATTATACATGTTAAAACAGTTTAAAATTGTAAATACGCTAATTTTTATAATAAAAACTTATATCTACAATTGATCAGGGTCAATCCCCATTTGACGCAACTTTTCTGCCAAGCGTTCGGCTTTTTGCTGTTCTTGTTCTAATTGTGATGATACTTCTTCTAACTGGGATGTTAATTGTTGAGACTTTTCATCACTATTCAACAAAAGATTTCCCTCTGCATCCCACCAGCGCAACCAAGGCGCTGCCATGTTTTTATATTGTCCTTGCCAAATCCCTAATTCCACACCCATCGGCGGAATAGAATAGTGGCCTCTTTCATTTGCTGGCAGTAATTGATACTTGCCATCTACTAAGTGATAGACTTCCACCGCAGCTTTACTAAACTCATAAATGCCGTAGAATGGCACTCTAATTGCCTGCTCATACACCCAAAATTTACCAGTTAGGGGTGTTTTGTCCCGTTCTTCTGAACCATCACCAGAGACAAATTCTAGGACAATTAAGGGTGCGACGTATTCTTGCCACAAGACATAAGAACGGCGAAACTTACCGTTTAACATTGGTGGTACGTTTGGTACATAAAACCAATCTGGTGCTTCTGCGCCTTTTTCTGGTGGTTCTGTTAAACGCCAGTAAATACCGCTATCTTGACCAATGGCAAACTGCTGATCAGGATGTAGTTGCTGTAATACGTCTGTGATAGAGTCTGTGAGTAGGAGACTTTGAGGATGTTCTTGAAAGTTTTTCACAAAGGTTCCGTCGGACTCTGGTAATTCAGTATGGTCGGGGAGATGGGTAATGCCTAGTTCAGAAGATTTAGCAAGGGTCATAGAACTTTGGCGTATTTGAGTTGGAAATAATGAAACTGGTGGACTCGCTTACGTAATTATTTTATCTCGCGCATAGACGCAAAGTAATAATATGGAATCCCAAAGTTGTCAGTTATTGGAATTCCAAATTTATTATTGCTACTGAAAGCGATCGCACCTCGCCTTGCTAAACACCAGATATTTTCGGGCGTTCGCCTTGTTGAAATCTCATCCAATCTTGTTTTAAAGCTGCTGGAGCCGGATTCTTGGCATCATAGACAACAATGACATTGGTTAGGGGTCTGCCAGCCGGGACTAAAATTTTATTGTTTGCTGCTAAAGCTTTGGAAGCACCACCATCTAAATTCATGGCTTCGTGACAGCCGATTGTTTTCATGGCTTGTGCTGTTTGCTGCAAACTTAAGCTACTGTCAAAATTCACCAAAAATAACTTTTTGCGATCGGCGGGAAAACCAATGGCTGTACGTGCGCCTTTACCTAAAACATGAGGATCTTTAAATCCTTCTAGTCCTGGGTTGAGCCAAATTTGTCCCTGTCTTAACAATCGGGGGCCGCAGGTAAGAGAAAACCAATGTTGATGCCATTCTGGTTTACCATCCGCCCGTGCTGTAATCATTTCCGGTTGATTGCCAACTCGCAAACCCAAGGTAGTACCAAAATTTTCCCATTGGCTGTATTTTAAAAATCTACCGCCTGCTACCATATTACCCATCACTGTTTTTTGGGCATTTTTGGCGAAAAAAGTCCCGTTGGCAATCACGGCTGCTTGATAACGAGATACGATTTTGCTAAATTCTTCATCTCCGCTACTTTTCTGCTGTGTATTAGCAAAAGAGGCATTCTTGGCTAAACCAATGGTGATGAAAGTTTGGGGGTCAGTCAGGTCAATAATTGTTTGGTAAAAAGAAATACCGTTTATCTTGGCTTTTTTAATTTGGACGGTTTGAGCCGTGGCGGGGAGATCCAATGTTAATCCTTGAACTAGAGAAGCACCGCCTAGGAACAAGAAAGAACGCCGACTAATCTTAGAGTTCAGCATCATCAACTCATCTTTAATCTGGTTTTTATTAAAGTTCCCAAATCTTTGGATAATTTCACTCAATCAACCCTGTTAAGTCTAAATTGAGACTTCTAGGAGTAGCAAAAATCTGTAATATCTAATGAGCAATAGCTTTCGGTATTTAATCTTTCACAAACCCTACGGTGTTCTCAGTCAATTTACGCAGGAAACACCAAACCATAGTACCCTCAAAGATTATATTGATGTGCCTGATGTCTATCCGGTGGGGCGTTTGGATTGGGATAGTGAGGGGTTATTACTGTTGACAAACGATGGTAAATTGCAACATCGGCTTGCTGATCCGCGTTTTGGCCATCAGCGAACTTACTGGGTACAGGTAGAGCGGATTCCCGATCCAGATGCTATAACCAAATTGCAAAGGGGTGTAGAAATCAAAGATTACCGCACGCGCCCTGCCCAAGTGAGGCTGTTAACCGTAGATCCACCAGTGGGCGATCGCCACCCACCGATCAGATTTCGCAAAAATGTACCAACGGCTTGGCTAGAAATGACTTTAACAGAGGGCAAAAATCGTCAGGTGCGGCGAATGACGGCGGCTGTAGGTTTTCCCACTTTGCGACTGATTAGGGTAAGCATAGCCCAGCTTAATTTAGACGGACTACAACTCGGTCAGTGGCGCGACTTGAGCGCATCAGAACTTAAATTACTACTGAACAAGTCTTCTGAATCTAAAACTCAAAAGTCTCAATTCTCTTAATTAATAAATAGATGTAAATAAACGTGAGAATTAATCTGTGAATGTCAGCTATTCAAGGAAAGCATTAAAAACTGGGAAAGATATTTTTTGCCTGTAATTGGCTAAATTTTGCCAAAAAAATTATAATGAACTTTTTTCTTCCCTTTCCCTATTAATGAACGTTAGCCTGTGAGTACAAGTTTAGGTCTTATGAGCTTAAATCAGCGATCGCTCTGGCATCAAACACACACACAACAAGATACCTTGTCAGCCTCTCCGGCTCGCTTGGAACTTGTGCCTGAACGCACCTCGGATTTAGAACTGTACACAGCAGATATGCTGCGGCGTACACAAGCAGAACTCCATTGGTATCGCAGTCTGTATGAACATACTCCAGCAATTTACTTGAGTGTGAATGCAGCCGGGATAATTCTTTCTGTCAACCAATTCGGCGCTAACTTGCTGGGTTACAAACCAGAAGAATTGATCAAAACCTCTGTATTTAATTTGCTGGAATTATCAGACAGACAAAGATTATCGGAAACATTCATTGAATTGTTCAGTGCTGTTTACCCCAACCATTCGATCAAGGCAGAATATCGCCTCCACTGTCCTGATAGTAAAATTACCCAGGTGAAAACAACTCTCAAAATCTTACCTGATGGTGAATATCCTGAGAAAAGTCCGGTAATTTTGATGGTGTGTGAAGAAGTCAGCCAAGCAACTAACCAAACTGCAAAGCAGGTACAGTTAGCAGAAATGGAAAGCCTGACTCACCTCAAGGAAGAATTTCTCAGCACAGTTTCCCATGAACTCCGCACACCACTGACAAACATGAAAATGGCAATTCAAATGTTAGGAATTGCACTACAGCCAGAACAAAATTTTGTGCAGGAAATGGCCAAGCCGCCAACCGAACGCTCAAAAGCCGCCCGCTATTTTGCCATTTTAGATAACGAGTGCGAACGGGAAATCAACCTGATTAATAACTTTCTGGATTTGCAACGCTTAGATAGCAACGCTCAACCTTGGGTGCTGGAAACTATTCAAGTCCAACAATGGCTGCGAAGAGTTGTAGAGCTATTTCATGCCCGTAACCGAGGTATCTGCAAGCAAAAAATCCACCTACGTATAGCTCCGCATCTACCGCCATTGGTTTGTGATCCTTTTAGCCTAGAGCGCATCTTTATCGAACTGCTGACCAACGCCTGTAAATTCAGCCCTCCAGAGGCTGAAATCACGGTTGCTGTTGCATTAAATTGCCAAAATATGCAGTTTCAAGTGATTAATGCGGGTGTAGAAATCCCTAGTTCGGAGTTACCCCATATTTTTGACAAATTCTACCGCATTCCTAGTAATGACCCGTGGAAGCAAGGCGGTACAGGCTTGGGATTGGCATTAGTCCAGAAATTAATTAAGCAATTAGAAGGAACAATTGAGGTAGACAGCAGGTCAAATCGTACTTGTTTTATGGTGCAATTACCATTGCAGCGTCAGGGATAAAAGGGAGTATAATTATACCAGTTTCTTACTAAGAAATTGCTGCTCCCCTTGGACAAGAACAAAATTTATTTGCAGGTATCTGAAATATTTAGCTAAGATGCGTCACAATTAATACTGCCACCAACATTCACTGGTGAAACCACAATCTCTTGTAGGTCTACTGTAGGCAGGGGCAGTTAATTGTGGCACTTTGGATATTAGTGGCTAGAAGCACCTTGGAACGGGAATAAAGGAACTTCCACTATGCTGATTTGCCCTCAGTGTAAATTTGAGAACCCCAATGCTAATAAATTTTGCCAAAACTGTGGCACTTCCTTGACTCATCATGCTTGTCATGAATGTGGTACGGAAGTGCCATTACATGCCCAAAGTTGTCATAACTGCGGTGCTGAATGTGGGACAGTTTGGTGGGCAATTGTCACTAAAGAAGAAGGTGGGGACTGGGAATTAGGCAGTTGGCAAGATGATCAGGATGATTTACCAACTTTACCTCTTTCCACGGAATATACTTTACCGCTTGCTGCTAGACCTGTGTTGAAAGCAGGTTCTTACATAGATAAAGAACAACGCTATCAACTGCTAGAACCCTTGGCAATCTTTGATGACAATGCCCAACGAACTGAAGTAGGTGTACGAGTTTTAGATTGTCAGCCGTATCAAATATCACCAATTGGAGCTATTTTAGACAATCAAAACCAAGGATGGCTCACCGTAACAGGTCAAGAAATTGACATTCCTAAATTAGCTAAAGCTTACGTACAATTACAGGCGAAATGTCAAGTAGAAATACCAGCAATCCACGATGCTTGGCAGGAAGGAAATACCCAGGTTCTCTTAATTGAAGACCGTTCTGATTGGCCTTTGTTAATTGATTTGTGGAAAGAAGAGACAACAAGCTCGTTACAAATTTTACATTGGTTTTATCAAATGACCCAACTGTGGGCTGTGTTGGAACCTGTGAGATGTCGCCAAAGTTTGTTGGAGTTATCGAATCTGCGCTTGGATGAAGACCAAACATTAGCTTTGGCAAGATTGTATAGGGAAAGTGACGCAGAAGCCGATGACATAGCCGAAGACGAAACATTATCACTAACAGAACAGCCGTTTAGTGTAAAAGTTTTGGGGGAAATTTGGCAGGAATTATTTAGACAGTCCCAACGTACGCAGTTTGGTGCGGTATTGCAGATTTTGGAGGATTTGAAACTAGGGAAAATTCAAATGATTGCCCAGTTGCGATCGCGCCTAGAAGCGATCGCCTCAGACCTAGAAACCTCAGCAATTCCTAGTTTTTCTCCCACCGCTCACCAACATCCCACAGCACCCACGATCATTCAGCTAGAAGATGATCCAGACGAAGACAGTTCTGGAAGAAGCGACGACTTACCCACCATCGTGCTGTCAATGCAATTAAGCAGTCTCGAAGATGTGGGATGCACCGATGTAGGTCGTCAGCGTCAACACAACGAAGACTACTTTGGCATCGACACGAAAATTGAGAAGCTAGAACTTCCCAGAAACCGCGTCTACCAAGCCCGTGGTTTATATATTCTCTGTGATGGAATGGGTGGTCATGCGGGTGGGGAAATAGCGAGTGAATTGGCTGTTAACACTGTCAAACAATACTTCCAAGAATTCTGGCAAACCAACCAGCGCCCAACCGAAGCAAATATGCGTGAGGCTGTTTATTTAGCTAATCAAGCAATTTATCAGCTAAATCAACAAGATGCGCGATCGGGTATTGGGCGGATGGGTACAACTTTGGTAATTTTGGTAATTCAAGATACCGAAGCTGTAGTGGCTCATGTGGGCGATAGCCGTCTCTACCGCTTAACCCGCAAACGCGGACTCGAACAAATCACCGTAGACCATGAAGTTGGACAACGGGAAATTGCGCGGGGAGTAGAACCCAGCATAGCTTATGCCCGTCCTGATGCTTATCAATTAACCCAAGCTTTAGGGCCGCGTGACGAAAGCGCCCTCGATCCTGATGTAGAGTTTTTTGACATTAATGAAGATAGTTTGCTAATTCTCGCCTCTGACGGTTTATCAGATAATGATTTACTAGAAACCCACTGGAAGAGTCATTTACTTCCTTTATTAAGTTCTGGCGCAAGCTTAGAACGGGGTGTCAATGAATTAATTGATGTGGCAAACCAAAAAAATGGTCATGACAACATTACTGCAATACTGGTGCGGGCAAAAGTCCGACCAAACATGGACAATTCCGGGGCTAGAGGCTAGAGATTAGAGGTTAGCTTCGAGTTTTTCCTCATCCCTACTCCCTACTCCCTACTCCCTACTCCCTACTCCCTATTTTTTATGCAGGTTTGATTGTGGTTATTGTGACGCTGTTAGAACCGCAACACAAAACACCCCTGAAACAGTGGTGCTTTGATAACTCCGCCGTCATTCGTATTGGTCGAGCGGCAGACAATCATGTGGTTTTATCCGATAGTTTGGTTTCCCGACATCATCTAGAACTCAGGCAAGTCAGTACTGATAATCATGAAGAATCTTGGCAGATATATAGTCAAGGTACAAATGGTACGTTTCTCAATGGCATTTTGGTAATTCAAAGTCCTCTACCGCACAATGCAGTTTTACAACTGGCGCAGGGAGGGCCAATACTGCAATTTCAAATTCAGGAGATATCGCCAGCGACTAATGCAGAGTCAGAAAAGTTGGCTGGATTTGTGCCGACAAATCAAGACCCTGCTAGGGCGGCTTACACTTGCACCCATGAAGGTAATTCTCCGCAAAATTTATTTTGTATTCATTGTGGTCAACCTCTTTCAGTGCAACAGACGATTCGTCAGTATCAGGTGTTGCGAACTTTGGGACAAGGAGGTATGGGAACCACATATTTAGCTTGGGATACACAAGGCTGGATGAGTGGAAATCCCCAACTTTTGGTCTTAAAGCAAATGAATGCTGATATGGCAAAAATAGCTAAAGCCCAAGAATTATTTGAGCGAGAAGCCAATACGCTGAAATCTCTCCATCATCCAGGTATCCCCAGGTATTATGACTTTTTTGTTGACGGTGGTAAAAAATACTTGGCTATGGAATTAGTACATGGGCAAGATTTAGAAAAACGAGTCCAGATGACTGGGCCTGTAACGCCTAGCCAAGCGATCGCCTGGATGATTCAAACCTGCGAAAT
This sequence comes from Anabaena sp. FACHB-83, assembly GCF_014697485.1. Lineage (NCBI taxonomy): Bacteria > Bacillati > Cyanobacteriota > Cyanophyceae > Nostocales > Nostocaceae > Anabaena > Anabaena sp. FACHB-83. Next base: position 248,330 of record NZ_JACJRY010000007.1, read on the forward strand.
TATAGACTATTTGCATAGCCAAGAACCACCACTGATTCATCGTGATATTAAACCCGCTAACCTGATGGTGCGAAATGCCAATAATCACATCGTGGTGTTAGATTTTGGTGCTGTGAAAGAAATTGGCACAACACCAGGTACACGCATTGGTGCAGAAGGTTATTGCGCCCCCGAACAAGAACGGGGACAACCTCTGATTCAATCAGATTTATATGCCATTGGGCCAACACTAATTTTTCTGCTGACTGGGGAAAATCCCTTTAAATTCTTCCGCCAAAAAGGACGAAATTTTCGGTTTGATGTGGCTAACTCTCCCACGATTACACCCCAAATTCGAGAGGTGATTGAACGTGTAACAGAGCCGTTACCACGCGATCGCTATCAAACCGCTAGGGAATTAGCCAATGCTTTAACAGCTTGCAAGGTATAAATTTGGGGGTGGGGAGTTGTAAGTAGGGAGTCGTGATTTTTCTTAGTCCCTACTCCCTACTCCCTATTCCCTATTTCCTATTCTTCATCCCAAGCTTCCACTGCCAACAGTTCACTGATTGGGTCTTGCATACTGAAGCCAAAGTCCAACAGTTCCTGTTTCCAGTGCTGCCAGTCATTGCCATAGAGAAAGGCAATTTTCCAAATGCTATCAGTGGGTTTGATGATATTTGATTCTACGAGTGATTGCACGTTACGCTGCAATTTCACCATTGGGTGAATTACTTGCTGAGTCATAACCTATGATTAAGTTCAGATTTCGTTTAGGTAAATGCTTAATCAAAACTGCTTTCCGCTAGGCAATTGTTATCGATGCGTAGAGCGTTGGAATTGGTAAAGCTAGTCTTAACTTTCTAACTATACCATAACAAACCCTGCTTGTTTTTGCATAAATTCGGTTCTGTACGGTAATTACCACCACAAAACTGAAATTTTTACTCACAAGCGATCGTCTATGCGTCACGAAAAAACTAACTGTTTTGAAAGTTGCATTGATAACACAAGTTGAATTTGCAGAATTTTATCTACATCAGCCATAAGTATGTGAGTACTTGTTAGAAAAACAAGAATTTTAGGCTGGTTTGAAGTCGTTTAAGACACGGCTAAGGAGAGTTTACCGCGTATATTTAGACGTAATATACAATATCGCAAACATCTGACATTAGATAGATTTATTACAAAAATTTATAAAAAATTAATTCTTTAGCAGAGATTAAACTAGCGCACAAAGCTTGTCTTGAATAATGGGTGTAAGGGTGTGAGGGTGTAAAGGTTTTGAACACCTACACCGTTCGGCTCAAGCTCACGACGAAGCCTTGTCCCCCTTGTCTACCTTGTCTCCCTTCCCTCGTCCCAAATGATTGCCAGTCCTCATTCAAGTAGTTCTTACGTACCTCCTGAAGAATTTTCAAAACTTTACAGCCATAATGTTAGTTTCCCTAGAGTGCTGGGTACTCTGATAACTGGAGGCTTGCTGGTATCTCAGTATTTTTCACAGCAACTATTGAGACATGTCTAGTTCCGGAGACGATTATCTTATTTCCCGCCAAAAGAAAATAGATCGAAAGAGAAGGATTTTAACGGTAGTAGGTTTAGTGTCTTTCGTTGGTTCTACGGTATTTGGTGTGATCACCGCAGTACAACAAGCTCATCAGCAGTCTCAGAAAAAGAATGTATCTGTTGAGTCTTCTTTACAGGAACAAGCACGGGGTTATGAACTAGTTTTGCAACGAGAACCAAACAACCAAGCGGCTTTAGAGAAATTAGCTATAGCTAGAGTGCATTTAAAAGATCCCAAAGGAGCGATTGAGATTATGGAAAAGCTAGTTAAACTGCATCCTGACAGGCAAGACTACAAAACTGTTTTAGAGCAGATTAAGAAACAGCAAAATTAGAGCGATCGCTAGTTCAAAACAATAGCAAACTTATAATTGTATTTATCAATATGTCACTCTTCCTTCCCAGCTTAAAAAAAAGCCATCATTTAGACAAAATTCATCTTACAGTAGCTGTAGTTGGCTCTCGTAAGATTGAAATTCAAGATGATTATGGAAGTCAAGGATGGGGAATTTTTGCCCCTAATCTTACTATCTATGGTTTTGATGCTGATCCCGAAGCTTGCCAAGCAGCGAATGAAGAACTTGAAGCAAGACGAATTAATTGGACTGAAAAACATATACCTTTGGCTCTGTGGAAGTCTGAAGGAACGTCTACACTATATGTAACTAAACATCCAGGCTGTAGTTCCTTATATCCTCCCAGTGAATATTATATTGAACACTTTGTCGGTAATTCAGAATTAATCAAATTAGAGTACACTCAGGAAGTACAAACCACAACTATAGATAATTTTTGTCAGTCTCAGAATATTAATGAAATAGATTTTATCCAACTTGATATTCAAGGAGCAGAACTAGCTGTATTAGAAGGAGCTTCTTGGATTTTAAAACAGGGAACTTTAGGGATAATTACAGAAGTTGAATTTACCGAGATATATAAAGGTCAACCTCTATTCAGTGATGTAGACATATATCTCAGAAATCATGGTTTTACTTTATTTGACCTCAGCAATATGAGTCGTGATATTCGACGGATGCCAATAATATCACAAAAGCATCAAGGTGCAATGATTTGGTGTAATGCCTTTTACTTCCGTGATTTTCTTAGAGAAGATATCATTACAAACCTCAAAACACCAGAAAAAATTTTTAAACTAGCTTGCCTTGCGGATGTTTTAAGTTTTCCAGATTATGCCTTAGAACTATTAGTTTATCTAACTCTGCAATATGGGAGAGAAGATAAAAAGTATAACTTTGCTGATAATATTATTGAGAGTTTAGCTTATGTTCCTAGTGTCGTTAATCAGAATGTAACTCTGGCTTCTTTACCGATAATTGAAAAGATTAGGGAATATAGTAGTAGTTATACAACAATTTCAAATATAGATAAATCAACCTTAAGTAATCAAATATATTGTCAGGAAATAGCATATCAACATTTATTACTAGGTGAATATCAGCAAGCTGCTAGTATTTATGAGAAAATCATAGAGTCTGATACTCATGAGAGACAGAATTATTGGTATTTAGGTTTAGCATTATTATTGCAAGAAGAATTAGCAGAAGCACAAGCAACTTGGTTTATTGGAATATCAGCAGCAGAAACAGCAGAACTTGATCAATGGACAGAAGAACTGGTACAAGTTCTGCAAATAGAAGCAAATAGACGGGATACCATAGCGGATTATGATATGGCCACAATAATTCGTGAACAAATCAAAGAAATTGCTCCCTACCTTAGTAATAATAAGCAATAAAATTTGCTAGTTTAGGCATTTTGATTTGATAGAAAAGCAATGTAAAAGTATTAATTTCTATCTATTTTATAAATTGTTGTAGATAAAATTGTTTGTACAACAATTACTAAATTATTAATAATCATTCAAGTGAGGTTAGGAGAAATGACATTTATTTCATACGCTCAAAATTTTGAAGATGTTTTACTAAACCGAGTATTTAAAGATAAATCACAAGGATTTTACATTGACATTGGTGCTTTACATCCAACTGTTGATTCTGTAACCAAAGCTTTTTATGATCGTGGCTGGTCAGGAATCAATATAGAGCCTATAAAAGAATATTACAATCTATTTGAGCAAGAACGTATTCGAGATATTAACTTGAATGTAGCCATAAGTAATGTAGAAGGAAACTTAGAGTTTTTTCAAGTAGTAGGCGATCCTGGTAATTCGACTTGCAATCAAGCAAGAGCTGAAGAGATTGCCCAAAATAAAGGTTTAGAGATTTATCGATATAATGTTCCAGTGAGGATTTTAGCGCAAATTTGTCAACAATATGTTAATCAAACAATTGATTTCCTTAAAATTGATGTTGAAGGATTAGAGGAAAAAGTAATTATTGGTGGTAATTGGGAAAAATTTAGACCCACATTATTAATCATAGAAACTACACTTCCCGGTACAAATATTCGGTGTAAAAATGATATTCCTAATTTTTTAATTCAAAATGGCTATCAACAAGTCTTTTTTGATGGCATTAATGATTACTATATAGCTGAAGAGTCAAATCACTTATCAAAATATTTTGCTTTTCCTGTTAATATTCTAGATAATTACGTAAGTTACAGATTTATCAATCAACAAATATATGAACCCATAGTACAAGGAAACAATCAATTAGAAAATTTAATTACAGTTACCACTGTACAAGCAAAATTATATGATGATTTGCATAAACAAGCAGATTCATCATCTGTCAATCAGACAGAGAAAATTAAAATAGCCTTGGATATTGCTGTATTAGGCTTAGGTACTGTATTAGAAACAGCTAAAACAGGAGTTTTTAGGGTTACAGAAAATCTCTTAAAAGGGTTACTAAAATCTCCTGATTGTTGTGTTTATTTATGCACCAGTAGTCCTGATTTATTTGAAGCTTGTCAAAGTTATATAAACCAAAATTTGGAACAAAGGACTCTACCTCTATTTCAATTAGAACAGCTAAAATATCTGAACGTAGACATTTATCACTCGACTTATTATCCTTTACCTCACAATATCTATTTTGCTACCAGAATCATTACATTGTATGACTTAATTCCAATTCTTTATCCACAATATTTTAACTATAATTCAGAACATATAGTTAAAACTATTATAGAGCAGATAGATACAAATGATTTTGTTTCCTGTATTTCTGAATCTACAAAACAAGATATTTGTGCATATCGACCAAATCTCAATCATAATCAAGTCTTAGTCACGCATTTAGCTGCTGATCAAGAAAAATTTTATCCTTGTACTGATTCAGACGTAATTAACCAAGTTAAACAAAAATATAAAATTCCTAATCAGCCTTATCTCTTAACTTTATCAACCCTAGAGCCAAGAAAAAATATTGCTCATGTTATTCGGGCTTTTTTGAGACTAATTCAAAACCAGAATATTCATGACCTCAATCTAGTATTAGTAGGTACAAAAGGGTGGCAATATGAAGAAATTTTTGCAGAAATAGACAAATTCCAAGAATTAAAAGACCGAATTATTATTACAGGTTTTGTACCTGATGAAGATTTAGCACCTTTATATTCTGGTGCATTAGCATTCTTATATTTGTCCTTTTATGAAGGGTTTGGCTTACCACCATTAGAAGCTATGCAATGCGGAACTCCGGTAATTACGTCGAATACTTCTTCCTTACCGGAAGTTGTTGGAGATGCCGGAATTATGCTTGATCCTAATGACATATTAGGAATTGAGAATAATATACTGCGATTATATTCTGAACCAGCATTGCGAGAAAATTTAGCGAAAAAATCCCTTCAACAAGCTCAGAATTTCAGTTGGGATAAATATATTCAAGAAACTATTAAAATTTACGAACTAGCTAAAGCCAAATCTCAAACTTTACCTCGACGTAATATTTTAATTGATGGTGTCTTCTTTCAACTCTATCAAACAGGAATTGCTAGAGTTTGGCGGAGTTTGCTAGAGCAATGGTCAAATAGTGAATTTGCTAATCACATTTTAGTATTAGATAGAGGCAATACAGCACCCAAAATTAATGGTATCCGTTATCGTACAATCCCTGTTTATGACTATAACGATACCGATACAGATAAACAGATGCTTCAAGAAATATGTGATGAGGAAGGTGCAGATTTATTTATCTCTTCTTACTATACAACCCCATTAACAACACCTTCTGTATTTGTAGCTCATGATATGATTCCAGAAGTTTTTGGATGGAATCTAGAACATCCAATGTGGAGAGAAAAGCATTATGCTATTCATCATGCCACAGCTTATCTTGCTGTTTCAGAGAATACAGCTAAAGACTTAGTAAATTATTTTCCAGAGATTTCTTTAGAATCTATAGTAATAGCTCAAAATGGAGTTGAGCATCAAATATTTTCTCCCAGTTCACAGGAAAATATTAGTCGCTTTATCTACAAGTACGGCATTAATAAACCTTACTTTATTTTAGTTGGGGCTGGTAATGGTTATAAGAATGGGATGCTATTCTTCCAAGCATTTTCTCAGCTTTCTAATAGCTATGGTTTTGATATTGTTTGTACAGGTAGTGGTGGGATATTAGCAGAAGAATTTAGAGTTTGTACATCAGGTAGTTCTGTTTATATGTTGCAACTTAGTGATGAGGAGTTAGCAACAGCTTATTCTGGTGCAGTGGCATTGGTTTATCCTTCTAAATATGAAGGTTTTGGGATGCCAATTGTTGAAGCAATGGCTTGTGGTTGTCCGGTGATTACTTGTCCGAATGCTTCAATTCCAGAAGTAGCAGGAGAGGCTGCAATATATGTGAAGGATGATGATGTAGATGGAATGGTAAATGCTTTATGTGATATCCAAAAGCCGAGGATTCGTCAAGTATTGATTGAGGCTGGTTTGGCGCAAGCACAAAAGTTTTCTTGGACGAAAATGGCTGATATTGTTAGTACTACATTGATTAATGCTAGTCTGCTATCTTTGAAGTTGAAGGAAATTAATGTTATTGTTTTCCCTGATTGGTCGCAATCGGAAGAGTTGCTGGGGTTAGAATTGGAATCTGTAATTAAAGCGATCGCAACTTATCCAGATAGTCAAAAAACTACTTTATTAATTAACACCAGTAATATTTCTACTGAAGATGCAGAACTATTACTTTCTGGCATCACTATGAATCTTTTGATGGAAGAAGATTTAGATATCAGTGAGGGATTAGAAATTTATTTGGTTGGTAGTTTAGCAGATATTCAATGGCAAGCTTTATTACCTCGTCTCAGCAGCCGAATTATTTTAGAACATGAAGATAAGGCAGTTTTGGCAGAACTCCCAATAGAAACACTACCAGCTTATGAACTAGAAAATTTTATTAATCAACTTTGTGTTTTATAAAGTTTGAACTAACAGTTTGAATAATTTTAGTTAATGGTGAGTGCTTTAGTATTAAGGCACTCACTCTAGTTTAAAAAGAAGGAGAAGATAACTTGATTAGCACCACAGAAGAATTGAGTAATGATTCAGATTTTCTAAATACTAACGATATTAATATAATTGTTTTTCTTGACTGGTCACAGGCAGAAGATAATCTGTATCAAGATTTAGAGAAGGTAATTCATTCCGTCAACAATCATCCTGCTAGTGGTCAGATAAATCTAATGATTGATATTAGTGATGTTGCGGAAGATGTTGCTAATTTAGTATTGTCTGGTGTATTGATGAATCTGCTGATGGCGGATGATGCTGATGTTAGTGCAGGTTGTGAAGTTTCGCTAGTTGATAGTTCGGATTTTCAGCAATGGGAGATGATATCTCATCAAGTTCATGCGCGAATTATTTTAGATAACATTCATCCAGCCTCAATCACTAATATTTCTGAATATACAATTGATGAATTTAGTACTATATCAATAGTGCAACTGATTTATGATTTAGCAAATAGATTATTTCAAATAGGATATTGGCAAGGAGCGATCGCACAATATCAAAAACTGCTAAAATTGCAAATCAATAACTTAGAAATTTACAGGAATTTAATTCATTCCTACAGAAGTTCTCAGCAAAATGAGGCTTATTATACAACACTACATCAGGCGATCGCACTCTATCCCACAGAAGGGAGTTTGCATTTTTCTTTAATCATCGACTTGCGGCGTGATGGTAGAACACAAGAAGCAATTGCTAGTGCGGAACATGCTTGTATATGCTTGCCGGATGATTATACTTTTAGACTGCTGAAATATTTAACAGTACCTAGCATTTATAATTATGTAGATGAAATAGAATTTTATCGTCAGCGTTACACCCAAGGCTTACAAGATTTAATTCAAAACACTAGCTTAAATACTCCAGAAGCAAGAATTAATGCCTTCAATGGTATAGGTCGTTTAACTAACTTTTATTTATCTTATCAAGCCCAAAATGACCGAGATTTACAACGTCAATATGGACAGTTAGTGCATGACATTATGGCGGCTAACTATCCCCAATGGGTTGCGCCTTTATCTATGCCAAAACTCCAGCCACAGCCAAAAATCCGCGTTGGCTATCTTTCACATTATTTACATTCTTATAGTGGCACATTATGGTTAACTGGTTGGCTACGTTATTGTAATCATCAATACTTTGAAATTTACTGTTACTATACAGGTAATGACCCAGATCCAGTTACAGAACAATTTCAAGAATATAGTGATGTTTTTCACCATATTCCTTATAACTTGCCGGGAGTTTGTGAACAAGTAATTGCTGATAATTTACATATTTTAGTGTTTCCAGAAATTGGCATGAACCCACAAACTATGCAAATTGCTGCACTGAGACTTGCGCCTGTGCAGTGTGTAGCTTGGGGACATCCGGTAACAACAGGTTTACCAACAATTGATTATTTTTTATCAAGTGAGTTAATGGAACCGGAAAATGCTCAAGAACATTATTCGGAAACACTAATTCGTTTACCTAATATTGGTGTATCTTACCCCAAACCTTATATTCCGCCAATCATCAAAACTCGTTCAGATTTTCAGCTTTCAGATGATGCGGCGATTTATTTATGTTGCCAAGCACCGTTTAAATATTTACCCCAGTATGATTTTATTTTGGCAGAAATAGCCCATCGTGTACCGCAAGCTAAATTTGTATTTTTGCGAGGAACTTTACTTCGGTCGCGCCTACAACGTGCTTTTGCAGCGATAGGTTTAAATAGTGAAGATTATTGTGTATTTTTAAATATTCCCGATCGCCTAGATTATCTGATGATTAATTTATTATCAGATGTTTATTTGGATACTTTTACTTGGTCTGGTGGTAATACTACCTTAGAAGCGATCGCTTGTAATCTCCCTGTTGTCACTTGTCCAGGAGAATTTATGCGTGGTCGTCACTCAGATAGCTTTCTGAAAATGCTGGGAGTGACTGAAACCATCGCCGCCAATGAAGCAGAATATATTGATATCGCCGTTAAGTTGGGACTAGACTCAACTTGGCGAAACCACATTGCCGAAAAAATCAGCCAGCGTCATCATTTATTATTTGATGACCAGGCTTGTGTTGCTGGGTTGGAAAGTTTTTACAGGAAAGTGCTGAGTTTTGAGTGCTGAGTTTTGAGTGCTGAGTGCTGAGTGCTGGGTTTGGAGTGCTGAGTAAATATTGTCTACTCCTGTCACCTATCACCTGTCACCTGTCACCTGTCACCTATCACCTGTCACCTATCACCTGTCACCTGTCACCTGTCACCTCAAAATATCTACTCCTCTGCTTGACCGACGCGGCGAATATTGATGATGTCGCTCATTTTTTTAATTTGGACAAAGACTTGTTCAAGTTGGGAGCGATCGCGTATATCTATGCCTAAGTCCATTAATGCTGGTTGTCCACTGGCTGTTTTAACTTGAGCATGACGGACGTTAATACCTTGGTCACTTAACCGCGATAAAATATCCTTTAAAACGCCTACACGGTCTAGGGCTTCAATTTGGATATTGACTGGGTAAGTGTGGGGGCGAGAACTATTTTCTACTGCCAAATTCCATTTTACCGGCACTAGGCGATCGCCTTCAACACTATCCAAATTGTGACAGCCTTGGCGATGGATAGAAATTCCCCGACCGCGTGTCACTACGCCAATAATTGATTCTCCGGGAATTGGTGTACAACACCCCGCCAGATGATACACCAAACCCTCAACACCGAGAATCGGCGAATCGCTGGCGCGGGAACTGCTGTGGGGAACATCCCGTAAAGCTTTGGCTGATGATTCTTTGGGGACAAATGGTGGTATGACCATTGTCGCAGGTTGCTGTGCCTTGACCACATCCCGCCAGCGATTTAGGACTAAATTTAAGGTAATTTCGCCGTAACCCAAACCTGCGAGTAAATCTTCGACGCTGTGATAGTTGCACTTTTCGGCCACAGTCTGCATTGCATCGGATTTTAGCAAATTATCAAAACCAGTTTTACCGAGTTCTTTTTCTAACAAGTCTCGCCCACGGGTGACGTTTTCTTCGCGGCGCGATCGCTTGTACCATTGCTTAATCCGATATTTTGCCGTGGAAGTTCTGACAAAATTCAACCAGTCTAAACTCGGATGACCATTCTTTTGGGTGAGAATTTCGACAATATCGCCATTTTGTAACCTTGTAGATAACGGTACTATCCGCCCATTTACCCTTGCACCTGAACAATGGTTTCCAACTTCTGTATGAATGCGATAGGCAAAATCTATACTAGTAGAACCAGGATTTAAAGAAACAACATCACCCTTGGGCGTGAACACATAAACATCGTCTTCAAATAAGTTATCTTTAACGCTATCTAAATATTCTTGGGCATCTTTCAGGTCGCTTTGCCATTCTAATAATTGCCGTAACCAAGTAAACTTTTCATCAGCCGCCGTCAACGGACTATTAGAACCACCTGTTTCTTTGTACTTCCAATGGGCTGCAATACCATATTCGGCGATATGGTGCATTTCCAGAGTGCGAATTTGAATTTCTAAAGGACGACCGGTTAAACCAATAACCCCAGTGTGCAGAGACTGGTAACGGTTGGGTTTAGGTAAACCGATATAATCTTTAAATCTGCCGGGAATGGGGCGAAACGCATCATGAACAACCGCCAAAGCCCGATAACATTCTTCGTTAGTTTCGACAATAATTCGCAGCGCCGCTAAATCATAAATTTCATGAAATTCCTTTTGCTGTCGCTGCATTTTTTGATAAATGCTGTATAAATGTTTGGGACGACCACTAATATCTAAACAGCGAATTCCAGCTTGTTGTAAACGTTCTCGTAAAATATCTGTGGCTTTAGCTAATTTTTCTTCTCGCGCCGTGCGTTTTTCCGAAACATGCTGCTGCATTTGGCGAAAAGCTTCCGGTTCCAGATATTTAAAAGCTAAATCTTCCAGTTCCCACTTAATATGCCAAATACCCAAACGGTTGGCTAGAGGTGCAAAGATATCTCGTGTTTCTTGGGCGCTGCGACGACGGCTATCTTCTGACATATATTGCAGAGTTCGCATATTGTGCAAACGGTCTGCTAACTTGACTACAATTACTCTAATATCTTGCGCCATTGACAAAAACATCCGGCGGAAATTTTCGGCTTGGCTTTCGGTTTTACTTTTGAAATTAATTTTAGAAAGTTTGGTTACACCTTCCACTAACCGCCGTACTTCTGAGCCAAATAGCTCTTCTATTTCTTCAATTGTGACATCTGTATCTTCAACTACATCATGAAGAAATCCAGCTGCTATCATAGCAGGACTACCCCCTAAATCGCGTAGCAGCCCAGCTACAGCAACGGGATGATAAATATACGGTTCTCCAGATTTGCGAAATTGTCCATGATGGAGTTGATAGGCAAAAGAAAATGCTCGACAAATTAACGACGCATCATTCTGTCTTCGGTCTTCTGGTTCGACACTTCTGGGTGATGACTCGCGTAAACATTTATTGAGCCATTCTGGAAGTGTAACGTCAATTGAAGTACTAGTAGCTATGCCGCTCATACAAAAGGTGATCGGTAAATAGTAAGATGGACGAAGTTTACAGCATCAACTAATGGTGATCCTGTGTCCCTGGTGGGGCGGTAAATGCAGTGTGAGGATGATGAGTCTCTTGCCTTGTGGTAGTCCTCCATTTTAGCTTTCAACAAGCATCATTTGGAAAAACCTACGATGGCGAATAAGCCTCAAAAGGGGATTTGAGGCTTGTGATAGTGATAGTGGTTCAAGAAGATATACTGTAGAATAAAAAATTCTTGTCATTAATACTATCTTAAATGGCACTAGATGTCTTTAAATTGTGATAAATATCAAGCACTAGCAAAGTTATTAGTGCAGTTACGGTCTGATGTCACTGCTGGGGAATTTGACAAAACCCAACTGCGACAGCGTGTTGCTGATTTGCAGCAGTTGTTTCAACGCGAGATTGTGCCTTTAGCAACAGCAGATTCCAAAGAACTGTCTTATCAAACGGAAATCAGTAAACAATTGCGCTTATTGGAAATTGATATCACATTTTTCCAAGGCGCAAGGCAGGCAGCCACAGCAAAAACCAGACTTCAAACCATGAGCGATCGCCTCACTACTTTAATTCAATATTGCCATGCCATACTGCAACAAGAGACACCAGAAGTTTCTGAGGATTAGTCTGTCTGTTAAGTTTTGCCGTTAAATTCATCAGGATCAAAGAAATCTGGTACACAACATAGTCTCTCTAAGTTGATGAAGATTTAATGCTGATATTTAGGGTGTAGGGGTATGAGGGTGTACTTCGACTGCGCTCAGTAACCAGGGTGTGGGTGTGGAGAAAGCGTCACCGTTGGCTTTGTCACCCGCCTTGAACTCAAGTTCAAGGCTAATAGCTCAAGTCGACTAAAGTAGACTCAAAAATTTAGGGTACATTGAGTCATCTTTAGATGACTTTTGCTGTGAGCAAGGAACTTAAGTTCCTTGCGGGATATGTTTATACACATATCTTGCATACTACACTCTTACACCCTGGTTACTGAGCGCAGTCGAAGTACAGCCTTCCACCCATTACTTGCTCAATAACTGTAGGATTGTTACTTAGTACAGGACAATCCCCAAGCAATTCGGAATGGCTCGCATCTCCAAATTAACCTTCGATCGCGGTACATTAATTCTGCACCCACCACCACGCGGTAAAGCTTGGATGGATTATGCTACATGGGATGACCGTGTGGAAAAATTTCGCATTCCGGCGATGCGTTACCGGGCTGTGGTGGAAGCACTGCAAGGGGAAGAAGTAGAGTTTATTGATGAGGCGAAGGAATTTTACCCGATAGAATTGGTTCCGAGTTTGGAAATGGAACCTTACCCCCACCAAAGTGAAGCTTTAGCGGCTTGGAAGTTGGCGGGAAGACAAGGTGTAGTAGTGCTACCAACGGCGGCGGGTAAAACTTATCTGGCGCAGATGGCGATGCAAGCAACACCGCGTACTACGTTAATTGTTGTCCCGACGTTGGATTTAATGCACCAGTGGTATGCACATTTAGTTGCGGCATTTCCCGATGCGGAGGTGGGGTTACTAGGCGGCGGTTCGCGGGATAAGACAGCGATATTAGTAGCAACTTACGACAGTGCAGCCATTCATGCTGAATCTTTGGGAAATAAATATGCTTTGATTATTTTTGATGAGTGCCATCATCTACCGACAGATTTTAGCAAGGTAATTGCCGAATATGCGATCGCACCTTATCGGTTAGGATTATCAGCCACACCAGAACGCACCGATGGGAAACACGCTGATTTAAATATTTTGATCGGTCGAGAGGTATATCGCAAACGCGCCGAAGATTTGGCGGGGAAAGCCTTAGCCGAACATGAAATTGTCCAAATAAAAGTGAAATTATCCCAAATTGAGCGGGAAAGATACAATCAATTAATTCAAACCCGCAATGATTTTTTGCGTCAATCTAAAATTTCTTTGGGAAGTATTCAAGGTTGGCAAATGTTTGTGCAGATGAGTGCGCGATCGCAAGTTGGGCGTAGAGCCATGTTAGCACATCGTGAAGCCAAAGAAATTGCTTTAGGAACTGATGGCAAATTGCGAATTTTAGCTGATTTATTAGCCACACATTTTCCTGAACGGGTGTTAATTTTCACGGCTGATAATGCGACAGTTTATAAAATTTCCCAAGACTTATTAATTCCAGCAATTACTCATCAAACCCCAGTCAAAGAACGCCATGAAATCTTAACTAAATTCCGCGAAGGTGAATATAATACTTTGGTGGCTTCTCATGTGTTGAATGAAGGTGTTGATGTCCCGGCGGCTTCAGTGGCAATTATTCTGTCGGGAACAGGTTCAACGCGGGAATATATTCAACGGTTGGGGAGGATTTTACGCAAGGGAAATGTGGAAAATAAACAGGCGATTTTGTATGAGGTAATCGCGGAAGATACGAGTGAGGAAGGGACTTCGGCGCGGCGGCGGGGTGAGGAGAAATACGAACCGCAAAGACGCATAGACGCGTCAGCGACTTCCCGAAGGGTAGAGCGCGAAGGGAAGAAAGAAAAGAAAGGGAATTTACAGGTTATCTATGGAAGTGGTCAGGAAAAAGGTTTAAAGGCGGCGGAACAATTAGAAATAAAATATTCAACTCAAAATTCAGAAGATGTTACCAACGGAGTTACTAAGTCATCGCCTAAACGGAGAAGAAATCATTCCGAAAAGGCTGAAGATTGATGATAAACATTTGGCGTTGACTAATGAATTAATTGCTTGTTTTCAAGCAGCACAGGGAAAAACGCAAGGGGAATTAGAAAAGCAGCTTTTAGATTTAGAAGGTGATGCGACAGATTATCGTGTCAAGCGGGGATTAGCTTATATTATCAAAAGCAATTTTTGTACTTTTGAAGTGGTGAGTCCTTTGGAACCGCCAATGTTAAGAGAAAGAGTGTTTGCTTTGGCGGCAAAATCTGTAGCCAGCCGAGAATCAACCCAAGCAACTTTAAGCAAAATTGCTGATGAATTAAGTCAGGAATTAGAGCGAGAAGTTTTGTTAGAACAGGTGCGGACTGGTTTGTATGCTGACTTATCAGAAAATAAAATTTTGACCCAATTTGATACACCTTCGCCTGTAGATATTTTAAATAGATATAACTTGTCCCAGGTGCAGGGAATTTTTTATAAAGCGAGTCAATTAGTGTTAAATGCTCATCGCAATGTACCGGGAGAATATAAGCTATTATTTCGCTATTTAAAATTATTTCAACTCATGGCTTATATAGAAGGTGATGCTGACCACGGCTTTACAATTACAGTGGATGGGCCGACGAGTTTATTTAATCCTAGTACACGATATGGGCTGGCGATCGCTAAATTAATTCCGGCTTTACTGCATGTCACCAAATGGAGTCTGTCAGCAACATTACAAACCCGTGATGTTTACACAGATACTTGGAAAACTGGCAGATTTACCCTCAATTCTGAATGTGGTTTAGTATCGCATTATTCTAAAGGTAAGCCTTACGATAGTATGCTAGAAGCCTCCTTTGCTGATAAATGGGATGCTTTAAAAACTGACTGGGTATTAGAGCGAGAAGTTGATTTAATTCCCATTCCTGGTAGCGTGATGATTCCCGATTTTCGCCTAGTGCATCCTGATGGCAGAGAATTTCTATTAGAAATTGTCGGTTATTGGCGACCAGAATATTTACAAAAGAAATTTTCTCAGGTGCGGCGTGCAGGTTGTGATAATTTGATTTTGGCAATTTCCGAACGGCTGAATTTAGAAAAAGCTGGGGTGAAATTAAATGATGTCCCTGCGAGAATTGTGTGGTTTAAAGATAAGTTATTACCCAAAGCTGTGTTAGCTGTAATGGATTAAGGAAGAACAAGATGAAAAGTATAGAAACAATTGTCACAGTTACTAAAGATGGTAAGATGACAGCCCAATTACCGCTAGATATTCCAGAGGGTGAACATCAAGTAGTAATAGTAATTGATGAACAACCCTTAGTCAAGAAATTAGAAAGCAAACAAAAACGTCTTCCTCTCAATTTTCCAGTAGATAATTACGGTTCTTGGCCTGAAAATATTTCTTTAAGCCGTGAGGATATGTATGGTGACTGGGGACGCTAACTCTGTTTTTTTAGACACAAATATCTTAGTTTATGCGAATGTTGCCGAGTCTCCCTTTCACCAAGCAGCAATACAGAAAATTCAAAATTTCTATGATACAGGAATTGAGTTATGGATTAGTCGCCAAGTTTTGCGAGAATTTTTGATGGTTCTGACTCGTCCACAAGCATTCGTAAATCCTCGACCTGTTGCCATAGTAATTGAGCGTGTTAGATTTTTTCAAACTCAATTTCGCGTAGTTGAGGATACACCTGAAGTTACAGAACAGCTTTTATCTTTGATGACTGAAATTGCTATTGGTGGCAGACAAGTTTATGATGCCAACATTGTCGCCACGATGTTAGTTTACGGCATTCCTCAGTTACTTACCCACAACACAAATGATTTTGCGCGATTTTCTGAATTAATTACTGTGTTGCCATTACAAGATTAGAAAAGTAGGTTGGGTGGAGCGATCTCGTAACCCAACAAAGTCTGGATAATGTTGGGTTTCTTTTCTCTGTGCTAAGTTTAGTTTTTAGCTTTGCTTGAACTGGATTTAGTTTGGTGGATTGTTGGTGCTAAAGTTTTGACTAATCCAGTTATTGCCATAATCAAAGTCGCAGTTCCTCCCATCAATAAAGAAGTTAAAAATGCTGCTGCAAGAAGGATTTCTGTAGGACTGTAGCCGTCACGTATCCAAGCAGAGGGATTTTCCATTGTTGAGGAAGATACTGGAATTAACTGTGAAGTTTGGTTAGAAGCTTGGGGGTTAGTGGAAGTTGATAAAGAAGTATTCATGGCGCGAACCTCAGTGAATTTTACTGTTTTCATAGTATTTCTGCCTTTAAAGCCGGAGATTCCTGATAAATAGAGACAAAGTAGAAGCAAGGTGTAACATAAGTAGAATCAAGCAAAATTTTGTCAGGCTGGCTATGCAATGGGATGAGTTTTTACGACAAGAAGCTATTACTCATGAGTTATCCCCAGAGCAAACAAAAGCTTTTTTAGTTCGGTTGAAAGTTGAAAACACAGATAAAGGTGAAGCAAAACTAGCAAGCGATATTGATATTGGTGAGGAAGCCTTCACAAAGCGCATGGGGCAGGTGTATAAGAAATTCGCTCAGAGTTGTCCTGAGTTAGTCACCTCTAAACGCGGAAAGCTGGAAATATTAAAAGCTTACCTGACAAAAAAATATAACGGTGTTCCCAATACTTCACCAACAAAAGAGATTCATCATAATATTCCCCTGGCTTTACCTAGGGAAAAGTTTGTCGGACGTGAAGCGAAATTGCAAGAACTCCATCAGTTATTGAAAAAGAATCAACAGGTAGCTATTGCGGGGATGGGCGGAGTCGGGAAGACAGAACTTGCTTTGCAATACGCTCATTCTCATCGCACTACTTATCAAGGCGGGATTTGTTGGTTATCCGCAGTGCAGGATGTGGGGTTACAACTGGTGCAGTTTGCTACTAATAAGCTGCAATTAAAACCCCCAGATGATTTAGATTTAGTTGGGAGAGTGCAATTTTGTCTGACAAAATGGCCTGAAGGTGAGGTTTTACTGGTAATTGATAACGTCATTAACTATCGAGATGAAGTTAGGTTTTATTTAGATTCTATTCCTTCGCGGTTTAAGCAGTTAATTACCACGCGGGAAAAATTACAGTCGCCGATAGTGCGTTTAGATTTAGATGTGCTGACACCACTAGAGGCGATGCAGTTATTAAAATCGATAATTGGTAGGGAACGACTGCAACATGAGCCTTTAGTTGCGAGAAAACTTTGTAAGTGGTTGGGATATTTACCACTGGGTTTGGAATTAGTCGGGCGTTATTTGTTGGGTGATGAGGAGTTATCCTTAGCGGATATGCTGCAAGACTTGGAAAAAGAGCGTCTGAAAAATCCGGCTTTAGTCGAAGTTCCACAAGAAATGAAGACTGAATTGGGTGTTGCTGCGGCTTTTGAGTTGAGTTGGCGGCGTTTGCGAGAAAATGCTCAATATTTAGGCTGTGTTTTGAGTTTATTTGCTTTAGCCCCCATTCCTTGGGAGTTGGTGGAGAGAATCACAATAAATAATGAGGAGCAAAATTGGAAACAAGCTAGACGTGAGTTGTTACAGTTACATCTAGTTCAGCCCAAAAGTGATGGAACTTATCAACTGCATCCCCTATTGCGGGAGTTTTTTCAAGATAAGCTCGAAGGTTTAGAGCAGAAAGAGGAATTTAAGCAAAGTTTTTGTGGGGTAATGGTAGGGGTTGCTAAAGATATTCCTGAAATTCCCATCCTTGAGCAAATCGCCGCCTTATCCCCCGCCATACCTCACATAGCAGAAGTAGCGAATCATCTCATTCAATACGTTAGCGATGATAATTTAATTTCACCATTTGTCGGTGAAGCCTATTTTTACAATGGTCAGGGGTTATATAACCAGGCTTTACCTTGGTATAGGCAATGTCTAGAAGTTGCCAAAAAACGTTTAGGAGAGGAACACCCATTTGTTGCAGAAAGCCTCAACAACCTAGCATTACTCTACAACTCCCAGGGCAGATACAGCGAAGCAGAACCCTTTTTAATTCAAGCTTTGGCACTCAGGCGCAAACTGCTGGGAGAAGAACATCCAGATGTCGCTACTAGCCTCAACAACCTAGCGGGACTCTACATATATCAAGGCAGATACAGCGAAGCAGAACCCTTGTACATCCAAGCTTTAGCACTCTACTGCAAGCTGCTGGGAGAAGAACATCCAGATGTCGCACGTAGCCTCAACAACCTAGCGGCATTGTACTTATCTCAAGGCAGATACAGCGAAGCCGAACCCCTTTACATTCAAGCATTGGCACTCAGGCGCAAAATGCTGGGAGAAGAACATCCATCTGTCGCAATTAGCCTCAACAACCTAGGGGTACTTTACAACTCCCAAGGCAGATACAGCGAAGCAGAACCCTTTTTAATTCAAGCATTGGCACTCTACCGCAAGCTGTTGGGAGAAGAACATCCATCTGTCGCACGTAGCCTCAACAACCTAGCGTTTCTCTACAACTCCCAAGGCAGATATAACGAAGCCGAACCCCTTTACATCCAAGCATTGGCACTCAAGCGTAATTCACTCGGAGAAGAACATCAAGATGTCGCACTTAGCCTCAACAACCTAGCGTTTCTCTACAACTCCCAAGACAGATACAGCAAAGCCGAACCTCTTTTAATCCAAGCATTGGCACTCTGGCGCAAGCTGCTGGGAGAAGAACATCCATTTGTCGCTACTAGCCTCAACAACCTAGGGGCATTCTACCGTTCCCAAGGCAGATACAGCGAAGCGGAACCCCTTTTAATCCAAGCATTGGCACTTAGCTGTCAACTGCTGGGAGAAGAACATCCAGATGTTGCCTCTAGCCTCAACAACCTAGCGTTACTCTACTACTTACAAGGACGTTACACCGAAGCTGAACCGTTGTATTTGCAAGCTTTGGAGATTTTTGAGCAACGATTAGGGGTAAGTCATTCCCGCACTATCAAGTGTCGTGAAAATCTATCAAATCTTCGAGATCGCCTCAACTCACAACAGTAAAATTCAAGTTCTCAACCTAATCAATCAAGCTTTTATCTCCAAGTTCCATGTTCTGAACTCGAAGTTTCATGTTCCAAACGAGAACGTTCATGTTCTGAACTTAAAATTTCAGGTTCCGAACTCGAATGTTTCTGTTCTCAACGAGAATGTTCATGTTCTACACTCGAAGTTTCGTGTTCTGCACTTGAAGTTTTGTGTTCCGAACTGGAATGATGCTGTTATGAAGGCGATTTTTTCACTTAAATTGTAGATTTATCAGCAATCTATCAAAACATTACTCAACTAAATCCAGTATCATAACTTTCACATTTAGAGCGTATCCGTTATTTCTATGCCAAAACCAGCCGATATCAGCACCAAACGCTTAATTAGCCTTGCACCTAATAATTGGGTCAAATGGGTAACACAAATTCCTGATATCATTGCTGGGGAAATCCTCAACTCTGAATTTCAGTGGATTAGTAGAGAAAGTGATGTACTCATCCGCGTCGAAAGTCAAGAGTATGGAAAATTTCTCGTCCTCAATGAATTGCAATTGCGCTACAATCCCGAAATGCCACGAAGGATGCGGGCGTATGCAGGGTTAGCAGAGGAAAAATATAAATTACCTACTTATCCTGTACTAATCAATATTCTTAAAACGAGTGATGTAGAAATACCCACAAAGTATGAGTCTAATATTGCTGGGTTACAAGTGCGCCAAGACTACCGCGTTATTAACCTCTGGGAAGTAGATGTTAGCATTGCCTTTGAACAACCTTTACCCTCGTTACTTCCATTTGTGCCAATTCTTCAAGGTGGTGGAAACGAGTCTACAATTCGAGAAGCATTGCGTTTATTGCAAAGAGATGAACAATTAAATCAACTCGAAACTGTCTTGGCGTTTTTTGCTACGTTTGTCATAGATAGTGCTTTAGTCCAACAAATTATGAGGTGGGATATGACAGTATTACGTTCTTCACCCTGGTATCAAGAAATTATGCGAGAAGATAGGCTATCCAGCATTGAATTAACTCTAGAAGTCAAATTTGGCAATGAAGGATTGAATTTCATGTCACAAATCTCTCAAATATCTGATATTGAAGAACTCAAGGCAATTCAACGTTCTATCCTCATTGCTCAGAATCTAGATGAATTGAAGCAATTACTCGAAGATTAGAAAATGACAATTAAATTTCATGATTTTATCTCACGCACAGGTGCAGGGATGTGCTTTTAAATGAGAATATTCTGGTTCTGAGGTGGAATGCTGGTGTTTTACAGTCGGGTTCCGCTTTCTCAGTGTATGTATTTATACGCTGATTTTAGTGAAACAGAAGTGCGATCGCACCGGAGAATGAGGATCATCGCAATACTTAAAAAAGCCTTAAGTATTTTAATATATCTATCTTAAGTGTAAGTAAATAAAGAGATGGATTTGGGAAATATGGAGATATAGGTAAATTCTTAAGGAGGTCTTTAAATGCAGAACTTACGCCTTTACTCCACAATTTCAAAATCATTGATTCCTGAAACTCACACAAAAAAGCTGGCAGTTTTAATTGAATGGTGCAAAATTATTCATGGTTGCATCGAAGCTGGGCAAATAGAAGATGCCAAAATTTTTCTAGAGCAAGCAATTCAGGAAGCTGAAATGCCAAGTAGAGAATAAATTAATTCACATCGGCATCAGATAAAACTGGAAATGCTAAACATACTTAATATACTCACGAAATCCGAAACATAAAGGAGTCAGAAAATTTTTCTGGCTCCTTTTAACTGTAAAAATATACAACGCAAATTCTCTATATACCAATACGGTTCAGTTAAGAGAATAGTAGGTTGGGTGTAGCGATAGCGTAACCCAACAAAGTATGTGTAAATGTTGGGTTCCGTTCCTCCACCCAACCTACACAAATCTATTGCGAATTGCAAATTGGTATTATTAGCTGCTCAGGTAAATTGACTTATTTACGGTTATTACTAATAATTGAAAATCTAATCTATACATAGTATAAAAATTCATATATTACCTTGAAATTAATCTCATCAAGAAAATTATTTATATATTATCTAAATAAAAATAATTGGTTACAATTAAATATAAAGTACTTTTTAGAGAAAAATGCTCATAATCTTTTACCTGCCTTAGTTTACTTCTGAAACGGTTGTATATCTTGTAAGTCGAAACCTGGGTAAATGCGATTATGATAATAGATTGGTTGGCTGTTTGGGGCGTAACTCAAGCTGTCGGGTTTGCTTTTAAACCGATTTTTGAGGAATTAGCCAAAGATGTAGTCAAGGACTGGGCTAAGGATATATTAAAGTGTATCCCGAAGAACATTTTACAGCAACTTAAAAAGGAAGAAATCGAAATTATTGCTGGCAAAGCCTTAAAGGAATTTTTAGAATTAATCCAGCAGGAATTAGAAGATGCAGATATCGAAGAACTAGCACTGCAACAATATACTAAAACTTTAAAAGAGTTTATTAGTAGCCACTTTATTAGAGAGATTCTCGGTTATCCTTTTCAAGCAGAATGTCACTCTCTAGATGCTCAAGTACTTTTTCGTACTTGGTATGAAATGAATTTACCAAGTTTACCCCAGGATTTTGAATGGGAAAGACTCACTAAAAGATATATCAAAAAAGTTAAGGCGATTATTCGTGAGTCAGATAAGTTACGCTCTCTTTTAGATAGTCAAAATTTAGAAGAAATAACTAAAAGTCTGCAAGATATATCTGGTATTCCGACAGATTTTGATTTACAGAAGTATCAAGAAGGACTATGTGAGCGTTACGGAAATCTGAAGTTAGATAGTTTAGATACCACTGGGTATGCTTATAACGAATTGAAGTTATGGCGGATGTTTATTGCTCAGAATGTGCGGGAAGTACATCAAGTTTTACCCCAAGTACATGAATTACCTAAAGAACATCTCAAAAAGCAGCGAGATAGCAATCAAATAGAAGCGGAAATTTTACTAGAAGAGTTAGAAGGCTACCGCCGAGTTTATTTTGAGCAACCAATTGTTTCTGTATTAGATATTATTAATGATCCGGTTTATAAATATATAGTTATTTTAGGTGATCCAGGTTCTGGTAAATCGAC
The DNA here is from genome assembly GCF_014697485.1 of Anabaena sp. FACHB-83. NCBI lineage: Bacteria > Bacillati > Cyanobacteriota > Cyanophyceae > Nostocales > Nostocaceae > Anabaena > Anabaena sp. FACHB-83. The sequence continues at coordinate 270,584 of NZ_JACJRY010000007.1, forward strand.
ATTATTGCAATTTTTAGCGTTGAATTGGGCGGAAACACCACTAAACAATATTGTTTTTCAACCAATTCCTTTATTAATTGAGTTACGCACTTATATTAGAAGACGTGAGAATAATGAGTGCAGTAATTTCTTAGAGTTTTTTCATAAATGTAGTGGTATAGTTCATCATCTGAATCAAAATCAACTCCACGAACATTTAAAAGCGGGAAATGCTTTAGTGATGTTTGATGGTTTAGATGAAGTTTTTGAGTTGGGAAAGCGTGAAGATGTAATTACAGATATTCATCGGTTTACGAATGTCTATCCTAATGTGCGAGTAATTGTAACTTCGCGGGTAATTGGCTATAAACCGCAACGGTTACGAGATGCGGAATTTCGCCATTTTATGTTGCAAGATTTGGAGTCAGAACAAATTCAAGATTTTATCTATCGCTGGCATGAATTAACTTTTCATGATGAAGAAGATAAGTTACGGAAACGGGAACGGTTACAAAGAGCGATTGATACTTCAAAATCGATTGCAGAATTGGCAGGAAATCCGCTATTGTTAACGATGATGGCCATTCTCAATCGTAACCAAGAATTGCCCCGCGATCGCGCCACACTTTATGAACAAGCATCACGAGTATTGCTACATCAATGGGATGTGGAACGCGCTTTAGTAGAAGATTCACGCTTAGATCCCAAAACGATTGACTATAAAGATAAGCAGGCGATGTTGCGTCAAGTCGCTTATCACATGCAAACTAGTGCTAAAGGGTTGACTGGCAATTTAATTAGTGTGCATGATTTAGAAAAGATTTTGATTCGCTATTTAAAAAATATTGAATTTGAAAACCCAACTAAAGTGGCGCGGGTGATGATTAATCAACTACGGACTCGCAATTTTATGTTGTGTTTTTTAGGCGCAGATTATTATGCTTTTGTCCATCGGACTTTTTTAGAATATTTTTGTGCTTGGGAGTTTGTCTGGCAGTTTAAGGAAACACAAACACTGTCGATTAAAGAATTAAATAATGAGGTGTTTGGCAAACATTGGCGCTATGAAACTTGGCATGAAGTTTTGCGCTTGATTGTGGGAATGATTGAGCCGAGGTTTGTTTGCGAAATTCTCGAATATTTAATGGCGCAAGATGGAGAAGGGGAAAAGTTTATTAATTTGTTTTTAGCGGCTAAATGTCTTGCAGAGGTACGGAATCGCTTGTTAGTCACAACAACGGCGAATAAATTATTAAATCGGCTGAAAGATTTAACGAAATATGACCTTGGTTATTATTATCAACCTTATCGAGATGAGGAAGAAACAAAATTAGTCCAAGAAATTCGGACTAAAGCAGTGACATCTGTGGCGACAACTTGGAAAGATGATGCTGATACTTTAGTTTGGTTGAAACAACTGGCTAATGCTGATGAACATGAAGATGTCCGCCGGATTTCTGTCCAAGAATTAGCGAGAAGTTTTCGAGATCATGTTGATACTTTGGTATGGTTAAAACAACGGGCGATCGCAGATAATGATTGGACAGTCAGACAAGTAGCATTGCAAGAACTCGCACGGAATTTCAAAGATGATTTAGAAATTCTCCCCCTGCTGCAAACACGCGCCACCAGCGATGAAAATGAATATGTGCGCCAAGCGGCTGTGCAGGAATTAGCCAGGGGTTTTAAAGACAAACCCGATATCTTACACTGGCTCAAACAGCGTGTGACTGCGGATAATTCTGGAACGGTGCGCCAAGTAGCTGTGCAAGAATTAGCACGGGGGTTTAAAGATGATTTAGCAACTTTACCTTGGTTAAAACAATGCACCACAGATGATGACTGGACTGTGCGCCAAGCGGCTGTGCAAGAATTAGCTAGAAGTTTCAAAGACGATGCTGATACTCTCTTGATACTGAAACAACGCGCCATTCATGATGAGAATGAATATGTCCGCCAAGCGGCTGTGCAAGAATTAGCCAGGAGTTTTAAAGACGATGCTGATACTTTCTCCATCCTCCAACAATGCGCCATAACTGATCAATATTCTGGAGTGCGTCAAACAGCCGTTGAAGAATTGGCGCGGGGGTTTAAAGATGAACCGGAAATTTTACCTTGGCTAAAACAGCGTACGACGGCGGATAATGACCAGTATGTCAGACGTGCGGCTGTGCAGGAATTAGCCAGGGGATTTAAAGATGATGCCGAAACACTGTTGATTTTGCAACAAAGAGCGATCGCAGATCAATATTCTGATGTCCGGCGTGCGGCTGTGCAAGAATTAGCGAGAGGGTTCACAAATCATCCCGATACTTTACTCATTCTCAAACAAAGCGCCACCACCGATGAAAATGAATATGTCCGCCGCACAGCATTGCAAAAACTCGCCAAAAATTTCACCAATGACCCTGATATTCTCCCAATTTTAAAAAAACACGCGACAGCAGATAAATATGCAGATGTCCGTCAAGCTGCTTTGCAAGAATTAGCTAGAAGATTTAAAAACGACCCTGAAACGCTGGTAATTCTCAAGAAACGCGCTATTGTTGATAAATCATCGAATGTCCGACAAGTGGCTGTACAGGAGTTAGCCAGGGGTTTTCAAGACCAACTTGATTTATTTGAATTATTTTATAACTGTGCTGTTAACGACCCCTTTACGCGGGAATATAGTTTTCAAGATAATCCCCGCCAAGTCGCACTAGAAGCCATTACCGAACAATATCCCCACTATCCACAGACATTACCATTGTTACGCGATCGCGCCACCAATGACCCAGATGAGCAGGTGCGGGAGTTGGCGAAGAAAAAGCTAACTGATTTAGGCGAGCAATTTTCGTGATTGTTGAGATGGAAATTAGTATGAATCAAAAAGTAAAATAAATTTAACCCGCAGTAAAAATTCTTAGCAAAATAATGAAACTACCAAATCTTGAACTCCAAACAATAGATCGAATTATTGAAATGGCTTGGGAAGATAGAACCCCATTTGAAGCCATTGAGGCACAGTTTGGACTGGAAGAAAAACAGGTAATTGCCTTAATGCGTCAGCAAATGAAACCATCTAGTTTTCGGATGTGGCGAGAACGAGTAACTCAACGCAAAACTAAACATTTAAATAAACGAGAATTTGTTGCCGGCAGATTTAAATCACAAAATCAAAAATGATGAATATGAATAACGATGTTGTAATTTTTTTGCTCAGTGCTGGGGCGCTAATTATATATTTAATTTTCTCGGCCTTGACCGAGATGGGGACAAAGCTACCTTGGAAGAAGTGAGCGATCGCTCATCTTATCCCATAAACTGTAGACAATGCTGCTACTCAATTACATCCTCAACTGTAAAAACTTTGCCATCTACTGTTACTTGGTCGCTGGAAACTAATTTTCGTCCGCGACGGGTTTCGACTACCCCATTAACTTTCACATCACCATTAATAATCATTAGTTTGGCTTGTCCGCCAGTTGGGGCGATACCTAAAAACTTTAAAAACTGGTCGAGTTTAATCATCTGGCTACTTGTTGAATGTAGTTAGCACTGTACATCAACTTTATTTTATCGATGAGCTTAACGCTTGGTTGAAACAATTTTGATGAATATAGGAAATCTAGTTGTGTAGGTAGGGAGTAGGGAATGGGGAGTAGGGAGTAGTGAGTGTACTGATTTTTTTCATAAATCAAATATGAGTCCTATATGACACAAAATAATCTGAGTCAGTCCATAAGAGAAAACAGCAGCATCATCGGGTTTCATGCTCATATTTACTATGATCCCGAAACTCGTGATGTTGCTGCTCAAATCCGCGAAGAGTTAGGTACTAGATTTGAAGTTATCTTGGGACGTTGGCGGGATCAGCCAGTTGGGCCACATCCCAAATCTATGTATCAAGTCGCCTTTGCGCCAGATCAATTTCCCCAAGTTGTACCCTGGTTAATGTTGAACCGTAGGGGTTTAGATGTTCTCGTTCATCCTGAGACTGGTGATGATGTTACAGATCATACAGCCCATGCTTTATGGTTGGGAAATAAGCTGGAATTGAATATCCAAGTCCTGCAACGATTGAGATAATTAATGACGCTTGCGTGCTAAAGTTAGCCCATCTGCGATCGCAATCAAACTCAAGTCAATGCGATCGTCTTCAGCTAACTTGCTATTAAACTCACGAATAGCTGTGGTAGATGAGTCCTGTAGTTCTGGTTGCAGTACCCTTCCCGACCACAACACATTGTCAATCGCAATTAAACCACCAGGACGGACTAACTGTAACGCCAATTCGTAGTAACGATAATAATTTTCTTTGTCAGCATCAATAAAGGCAAAGTCAAAGGTTTCTGCTTGACCCTGTGCTAAAAGAGACTCTAAAGTTTCCGTCGCTGGCGCAAGTCGCAAGTCAATTTTATCTGCTACACCGACTTTTTCCCAATAACGCCGAGCCACAGATGTAAACTCTTCGCTCACATCACAGGCGATAATTTTGCCATCGGGTGGTAATGCTAACGCAACACTCAAAGAACTATAACCAGTAAAAACTCCTACTTCTAAAGTTTTTTTAGCACCAATTAATTTGAATAAGAACGCTAAAAACTGTCCTTGTTCCGGTGCAACCTGCATATTTGCACGGGGATGTTGAGCAGTTTCTTGTCGTAACTGTAAAAGTACTTCTGGTTCACGTAGAGAGACAGACAACAGATACTCATACAAATTTTGTGTCAGGTTCAGAGTTTTACCAGTAGACATATTTTTCTATCTTGTGTTTACTGCTGATTTGTGTAATTATTCTACCAAATAACTGTATATCGCTCGATTTAACGTAGTATTAATTGTATTTATATTATTAGTGAGGTACAGACAAAAATAATTACCCGCAGATAAATTAGGATCTCAGCAGATGAGGAGATAGTATAGCAGTCTTGTTTGATATGGGAACAAGGGAGACAAGGGAGACAAGGGAGAGAAACGCCAATTTATTGGATAAAAAATATGCAGTCATTGGAGACATTTAAGACGCATCGTCTGTTAGCTGAAAGGCTGCAATTTCAGCATTTACATGAATTAAATCGGATGCACCAAAACCAACAAGTGATGTCAACTTTAGGTGGTGTGCGTTCTGATGAAGAAACACGGCTATTTATTTTCAATAACTTGCATCATTGGCAGCGTTATGGATATGGTTTATGGATATTTAGAGATAAAGTCAATCATCAATTTGTCGGGCGGGCTGGTCTTCGTAATACTGAGATAGATGGAATTAATGAAGTTGAACTCGCCTATGCTCTGATGGCTAAATTTTGGGGACAAGGTTTAGCTACCGAAATGGGTGAGAAAATCTTGCAAATTGGTTTTGAAATCTTAAATTTACAAGAAGTTGTTTGCTTTACCCTAACCACAAATCAAGCTTCGCAAAGAGTGATGGAAAAGTTAGGTTTTAAGTATGAGCGGGAAATGATTTATGCTAATCTACCTCATTTATTTTATCGGTTAAAAGCTTGATAATTAAGCAAAAAATATAATATTATAAACTAAATTTACCACCTAAGTAAAATGCCTTTTAAAGAAAACTTTAATAATGCCAATGCCATAATTATCGGAGCTAGTCAAGGCATTGGGTTGGGTTTTGTTAAACAATTGATTCAAGATATAAGAGTTAACAAAATTTACGCCACATATCGGCAAGAAGAAACTGCTCAAGAATTACTAGATTTAACTGAGGAATATCCTGATAAATTAACTTCCCTACAGATGGATATTACTGATGAATCACAGATTGTTACAGTGGTCAAAAATATCAGCGCCCAAATCAATAAGCTGCACTTAGTAATTAACTGTGTTGGACTGTTACACGAAGGTGATTTACAACCAGAAAAAAGCTTAAAACATATTAATCCAGAAAATTTACTACGCTACTTTCAAATTAACAGTATTGGTGCGGTGTTATTAGCTAAACATTTACTACCTTTATTTCGTCATCCAGAACCCAGTGTGTTTGCTTCTATATCGGCAAAAGTGGGCAGCATTGGCGATAATCAACTAGGTGGATGGTATGGTTATCGTGCTTCTAAAGCGGCGCTGAATATGTTGATGCGAACAACTGCAATTGAGTATGGTAGAAGTTCTCCTCAAACTTTAGTTATCACTTTACATCCAGGAACAACCGATACACGTCTTTCTCGTCCATTTCAGCGCAATGTACCCCCAGAAAAATTATTTTCTGTAGAACGTACTGTAAGTCAATTATTAACTGTAATTGAAAAATTAGAACCAGGTGATAGCGGGCAATTTTTTTCTTGGGATGGGAGCAAGTTACCTTGGTAAAAATCTGAAGCTAGAGCTTAAATTGGGTGGATTGCTAAGTGCGATCGCCCATTAATTAATCATATAATATTTTAGTTTATAATTCGAGTATTTAAACATATTTTTCAGACATTATTCCTGAATTAAAAGCAGCTAAAACTATTTAATATAACTGTTGTGGCTGATAGTTAATTCAGTCTTTAGTTCAATATGATTACAGAGTGCGATCGCCTAAAATTTTCAGCAACACCTAGGGTGTATCTCCACTTAATATAAGACATAATATTCTACCAAAGAGGATACAAAACCATATCAAGTTTTTAGGACTTTATTGCTGTAGTAAAGTCCAAATTTATGTGCTAAAAAAATATGTGAGTAAATCTTGAGCAACTGCTGAAATATTTTACCTATATTGCCACCTAAAATCATATATTGGGTTTGCTCATGTTTAACCAACTATTACATAAGCAGCAATATTATTATCTATTGCTGTTCACATTGTTATTTATATCTCATTTAATCCCTGAAAAAGTAGAAGCTAAAACTATACCAATTCAAGGTTTAATCAATTCTCAGCCTACAGATAACCAAACTTTCGCTAATTATAAGTCTGGGAATAACATTAGATGTAATTCTATAAATACATGCACCGCACAAAATATAATTTCAGAACCGATTCAAGTTTTTCCGAATATTAATGATGCAAATATTCCAAACTTCTTTAATCCAATTCTCAACCCAGATTTTTATAATAATGAACCAGACACTACCAAGCCAACTAATCTAAATGAGCCACAACAAAATTTTGTTGACACCAAAAAAAAGTTACAACTATTAATACTCAATGCTCTGACTAACAGTGCAACGAGATATCCTTGGATAATTGACCCCAGATATAACTTAAATTTCGCTACATCCACATTTAACCCTTTTAAAAATGCCAATTACATTGATTTTTCGATTAAGTTTTCTGCAAAAGATCCCATAGTTGAGCGATTCAATTTTGCACACTTTCAGCCAGCAGAGCAATTTTACTGGGTATTACCTAATAATCGAATTGTTGTAGAAACTCAGGGTTGGCAAAGTGGGATTTCATATCAAGGAGAAACTACAGACTTTCAACGTATTCAAATTGTACGCTTAACGCAGAGGCTATGGGGAATGCAAGCTGTTTCTTCCATCCCGCCAGACTTTCAAGAACTAGTAGGAGGAACTAGCTTCAATCAATTTTCTATTCAATCAATTGCTGCTGAATTAATTAATCCAATAGGTATTCCTGCACCGTCTGTTCAAATTAATAGTCCACTGACAGCCAATAGTTCACAAATAAATTCGATAGTTCCTAATATTTCTAGCTTGAGTACTAATCGTCCTCCTTTAATTTTACAATCTTTCCCTACGAATAACTTACAACCATTATTAGGAGATGTTAGCCTACATAGAGGTGAAATAGTTCCTCAAAATAATTTAAAACAAGCTGGTTTTATTTGGGGAAATCCTTTAACTAGTGAATTAACAAGATTTCAAGCCCAAACTACTTCGATACCAGGAATCAAACAAGGGAGTCGAGAACAATTTGATAACTCTGATTTGTTTGATATTTTGCTAAATCCTGATATTAGCAATCAGCAACGTAATTTATCTTACTTAAATTCGCTATTTTGGGTGACTTTAGGTCAACAACAAACTTTACTAAGAACTAGAGATAAAACAGAAAATCAAAATTGGCAGAGATTTTATTTCAGTCGTCCCCATAATCGGACTTTATTACAATACGATTCATTAGTTAACAAAGCAACTTACACTAATATTTATAGTAATCCTGGTGTTTCTCTGTCTTTTTCTCTTGATCAAATAGATGTAGATCAAATCCAAACTGCTAATACTTCTCTGGGAATGCTATTGGGAGGAGTTTTTGAATTTATTCATCCTCCTGAAATAGCCAACAGTTTAGAAGAAGCTAAAACGCGATTGTCTCGACAAGAAAATTTTGCACCTATTAACTCAAAAGCTACGCCAGAACAAAGAAGAAAAATTAATCAACTTCTCAACAGAACATTGTTTTTAGGTAATCGAACAAGTAGTTTAGAGCAAATTTCTGGAAGTTATACTTTTCCCGGTAAAATCACACCAACTAGTTCTAGCATTTTTCAAATTCGCGCAGGAAATTATCGTCGGGCTGTGCAGTTTATTCGTGGCGAACGTACTTGGAGAGAAGGTAAAACTTATATTTCTAAAATAGATGTTTCCAATCGCAGTTTTGGACGTTTAAGTTCTGTAAATGTGCCAATTCCTGCAAAACAAATACCGATAAGTACCAATAATCGCTCGTCAGCTTTACAAGTAGCTTTAATTAGTCCTAATGGTGAGAGTTTTGTTCAGAACTATAATTCATCTGATACTACAACAGTTCCAGTAAATATTCGTTCATTTGATTTAGCATTTGATAATATTGAACTCAGCCAAAATGGACGACTAATTACCCATATACAAACGTTTAATGGTTATTTATCTTTACCTGCGATCGAAACTTTATGGGCTGGGGCTGCTGGTAATTGGAACTATAGCATTAATTCTGGGATTTGGTTGAATTTAAATTCTAGTAATGCTTTTAATATTACCAATGAACTTGGAAATTCCGAGCCAACGTTAGGTTTCTATACTAATGGCTTATTAAACTATATTGATACTCATATAGAATTAAATGCTGCTGGGCAAACTCAAGCTATTACTAGCCATATTCCTGCATTACGGTTTCATTGGAATAGTGGCAGCAATTATCAAAATCCTGCTTATATTAATTTGAGTTATTCTTTGATTCGCCAAGATAAAGATAGAAATAACTATTCATTGACTACGGGAATTATATTTTATGATGCAACTCGTCGTCTAAGACAATCAGGATTTTTTCAAGGTGCATGGGAATTTAGTACAGGAGTAGAGTTGAAAACTACGGTAGAAATCAGTGAAAATTTTTTCTACACTCTAGAAGGCACGCAAAAGATAAATGATAATTGGTATTTGGGTACTTATTTGCAAAACTTTAGAGATATTAGCCGTGGTATTAGAAGCAGAGTTAATGATTTTTCTTATGGGTTATTAATTAAGCGTGATATTCCGAGTAATGGTATGTTTTGGGAATCTCGCTTAGGTATGAGTGGAAATACATTTGAGGCGCGTTTTGAGGGAGGATTTCGGTTTTAAGTAAAGTAGATAATTTATTTTTTAAGGCAATCTCAATGCAACAAACTGCTAACATTTCAATTATTATTCCTACTTTCAACGAAGCCGATAATATTTCAGGCGCGATCGCCAGCACTCAATCTGGTAAAAATATAGAAGTGATTGTCGTCGATGGTGGCTCGTCTGATGACACAATCAAAATTACTCAGTCTTTGGGTGCGAAAGTGATTTCCTCACCGCCTGGACGCGCAAAGCAAATGAATGCAGGTGCGGCGGTGGCTAGTGGTGATGTGTTGCTATTTCTTCATGCAGATACTCGTTTACCTGTTGGCTTTGATATTTTGATTTGCACAGCTTTACAACAACCGGGAGTAGTGGCTGGTGCATTTGATTTGCAGATTGATCACCCAGCTTTTGGGTTAAGGTTGGTGGAGTTGGGTGTAAAATTGCGATCGCGTTTTTTCCAAATGCCCTACGGTGATCAAGCAATTTTTTTAACTCCAGAAATCTTCCAAAAAATTGGCAATTTTCCTGAACTCCCTATCATGGAAGACTTTGAATTAATCCGTCGGTTAAATTCTACAGGACGCATTGTAATTATCAATACGCCAGTAGTAACTTCAGCGCGGAGATGGTTGCAAAAGGGAATTGTGAAAACTACCTTACTCAATCAAATTATTGTGCTTGCTTATTTGTTTGGCGTGTCACCAGCCCGCATTCGTAGTTGGTATCGTCGGGAAAAATTTAAGCAGAATTAAGCTATTTCTTATTTAAATGGAGTATTTTAGTTAAAAGAGAGATACCAGCACAAATAATTTAGGATGAAAAAATTATGGTGACACAACCACAGCCTAAATTCCAAGGTAAGCTTAAATTTATTTTATTAGTGATACTTGTCGCCGCCTTGGTTATTACTGCTAGGTTTCTTAATTTTTCAGTATTTTTTACTAATTTAGTTACCTATGTCAACAGCCTGGGAATTTGGGGCGTTGTTGCATATATAGGTATTTATAACTTAGCGACATTATTATTTATTCCTGGTTCAGTTTTAACTTTAAAAGCTGGCTGTTTATTTGGTGTATTTTGGGGTTCTGTATATGTATTAATTGCAGCCATTATTGGGGCAGTTTTAGCCTTTATGATTGGGCGTTATTTTTCTAGAAATTGGGTATCCAAGCAAATTGAGCAACACCCTAAATTAAAAGCCATTGATGTCGCAGTAGCCAAAGAAGGATGGAAAATTGTCTTGCTAACAAGATTATGTCCTTTATTTCCCTTTAACTTATTAAATTACTTTTTTGGTGTCACGCAAGTTTCCCTTAAAGATTATATATTAGGTTCTTTTGGGATTCTGCCAGGGACAGTTATGTATGTCTATATGGGGACATTAGCGGGCAATTTAGCTATGACTAATATGTCCAGTCAAACACTTACACCCGAAGCCAAAACTTATCAATTGATTATGCAGATAATTGGCTTAATTGCAACTGTGGCTGTAACTATTTATATTACCAAAATTGCCCAAAAAGCTTTATCGCAGAGTATGGCAGTTACAGAAACAGTTCAAGAAAAGAATCAATAATATTTTAGACTAATGCCAGAAGTCCAGAATTTGTAAATAAATATATTTTGATTTAATAAAATGAAAAACAAATTTTTAGTAAATAATTATCATTGGCCGAGCTTGGTTAAAGCTTACCAATTACTTATATTAGCTGTAATGACTGTGGCGATCGCCATTTTATTTCATCCAGAATCAGCCATTGCCCAAACAGCAGTACAAAGTAATACATTGAATCCCCAAACCCTGTTACGTGATGCTTTACAATGGATTGATAGTCAAGGAACAGTAGGTGCGATCGCGTTTATTGGACTGTATATTATTGCCACTGTGGCTTTCTTACCTGGGTCAATTCTTACCTTGGGCGCAGGCGTTGTGTTTGGTGTTGTTTGGGGTTCTTTATATGTATTTATTGGTGCAACTTTAGGTGCGACAGCAGCATTTTTAGTAGGACGTTATTTAGCGAGAAATTGGGTTGCAAATAAAATTTCCAATCATCAAAACTTTAGCGCCATTGACCGCGCCGTTAGTCGAGAAGGATTAAAAATTGTTTTATTAACTCGACTTTCGCCTATATTTCCCTTCAACTTATTAAACTATGCCTTTGGTGTTACAGGAGTTTCCCTAAAAGATTATTTTATTGGTTCAATCGGGATGATTCCTGGCACAATTATGTATGTTTATATTGGTTCCTTAGCCGGGAATTTGGCATTAATTGGTACTGAAGGTCAACCGAGTAATTCTACCGTACAATGGGCAATTCGGATCATCGGTTTGATCGCCACAGTTGCAGTTACTGTTTATGTTACCCGCATTGCCCGGAAAGCTTTAGCAGAAGAAGTAAAAATAAACGATGAAGCACCTAGCCCCGACGAATGGAATTCGCGGCTATAAAAACGTAGACGCGCAAGCGGCTTCGTTTGGTGCAAGATGTAGAATATACAAATTTATTCATATTGATTTGGTATTACATTTCACACTTCATACTTCATACTTCACACTTCAAACTATGTCTAATTCAGAATTATCAAGAGTTATCGTTCGTCCAGTAGATGAATACAATCAAAAATTAGTTTCTTATGTACATCCGCCAGATTGGGTAAATCCACAGCCTGCCGATTGTTATGATTTAGTAGTTATTGGTGCGGGAACAGCCGGCTTAGTTGTTGCTGCGGGTGCAGCAGGTTTAGATTTAGGTTTAAAAGTCGCATTAATTGAAAAGCATCTCATGGGGGGAGATTGCTTGAATGTGGGTTGTGTACCATCAAAATCTATTATTCGTTCTGCGCGGGTAATTGGTGAAATTTGGCACGCCAAAAATTTAGGAATTAATATTCCTAAACAACAAGTAGAAGTTGATTTTTCCGCAGTCATGGAACGGATGCGCCGTATCAGGTCGGGAATTAGTCATCATGACTCCGCAGCACGTTTTAAAAATTTAGGTGTTGATGTTTTCTTGGGGAATGGTTGTTTTACTAGCAACAATACTGTAGAAGTCGGTGGCAAAATTTTGCAATTTAAAAAAGCGGTAATTGCGACTGGTGCTAGGGCTGTAAAACCGTCAATTCCGGGAATTGAAAATGTTGGTTATTTAACTAATGAAACAGTTTTTTCTTTGATTCAGTGTCCAGATAAATTAGCTGTGATTGGAGGCGGGCCAATTGGTTGTGAATTAGCCCAAACTTTTCAGCGTTTGGGTTGTGAAGTGACGTTGTTACATCGCGGTTCGCATCTGTTAAATAAAGAAGATGCAGACGCAGCCGAAATTGTTCAAAATGTGTTAATTCAAGAAGGCATTCGTGTAGTATTAAATTGCCAATTAGAAGAAGTGGTTGCTGTTACTGAAGGTAAGCGACTTTACTTTTCTAGTAACGGTTATCGAGATTCCGTCACCGTAGATGAAATCTTAGTAGGTGCGGGACGTGCGCCCAATGTGGAAGGTTTAAACTTAGAAGCTGTGGGAGTAAAATACGACACTCATCACGGTATACAAGTCAATGATTATCTACAAACAACCAACCCAAAAATTTATGCGGCTGGCGATATTTGTATGAATTGGAAATTTACCCATGCGGCGGATGCAGCAGCCAGAATTGTGATTAAAAATACGCTGTTTTCTCCCTTTGGGTTAGGGCGTTCTAAACTCAGTAGTTTAATTATGCCTTGGGTAACATACACATCCCCAGAAATTGCCCATGTAGGAATGTATGAACATGAAGCAAAAAAACAAGGTATTGAGGTAGCAACAATTAAAATTCCTTTTAGTAGTGTAGACCGTGCGATCGCCGATGGTGAAGAAGCCGGATTTCTCAAAATTCTCCACAAAAAAGGTTCTGATCAAATTCTCGGTGCTACCATTGTTGCCAGCCATGCAGGTGAGATGATTTCGGAAGTCACCACCGCAATTGTGAATAAAATTGGTTTGAGTAAATTAAGCAGCGTTATTCATCCCTACCCCACCCAAGCCGAAGCCATTAAAAAAGCCGCCGATGCTTACCGTCGCACTCTCTTGACTGCGAATACCAAACGCATTCTCGGATTTTTGACTAAGTTTTCATAACGGTTCAATGTGCTGGAAAATCGAAAATCTGAGCATCATTCATTGTTAATCTGGCGATGGTTGGGTGCAAAGGCATGAACAATGAAAACAGTTTGAGCTATGATAATTCCCATTGCTGTACTTCCAAGAGCAACTCTAGCTTGAAATCTATCAAGCTCATCAAGCTTTTGTGTCTCAATTCTAATTGCGTTACTGAGACGGAATTTCCAAAAAGCTGCTTCTCCATAAAAAAGAAAGCTCATCGGTAAACTAACAGCATAACCAAGAATAGTAAATGCTAAGGCTGTGGGAATGGTAAGCTTTAAGTTTTGCCAGAGTAAGGAGCGCATAGCGAAAAAATTATGTTTGAAAATATCTTTAAATATGTAGCCATATTTATCAGTATAGTACTCAAAAATAAAAGCGATCGCCTGTTGTGTTGGTGGTGCGATCGCCTTTAAAATCAATCTATAACAATCCTCAATGATGGACAAACACCTCTCCCTTGTCCTCCTTACCTCTATTGTTCACCTATCAAATAGGATGATTAATTTCTACTAGTCGGACGTTGAATAATTGTTTCCACAACTCGCCGTTTAGCTTTTGGGTCAATTCCTACCAAGCGGACATACTCACCGCTATATTCAGTAAGATGGGATTCTAAAGTTGAAATCGCATCAGATTCCGCATCGATGTGAATTGTCCCGCAACTTTGCCAAGCACCTGTACGAAAGCGCCGTTCATCAACATGTTCAAAAGTAACTTTTAAACCTTGAGACAAAATTTGCCGAATTTGTTCTTGTGTTTCTAGTGATACATGCGTATTTAATGTTGATTGTTGACGAGATCCATTTGTTGACGGCTGAGGAGTTGGTGTTTCCACCACAGATGATGCTGGTTGATAATTTCTTCTACCTCGATTCAAGCGATTATATTCATCCACCAACTGCGAATTTTCCACCCGTTTTTGTTCACCAACCATAAAATTACCAGACTCAATTAAGTGAGATAAAGTAAAATCTGGCTTTTTAAATTCTGGCGGCCCTTCCACACTATTTACCACACGTAAAGATATACGTTCATAACCAATTTGATGAATAAAGTTGCGGATTTGCTCATCATAAATTCGAGAACGCAACGCACTAAAAAAGTCAATTGATTGATTAGGAAAAGTATCAACTAACTGTTCAATATCCCGCTTAGAGAGTCCATCTGGTGCAAAAATTCCGCCAACAATTCCAATTTTGTCATCCCGGTCAGGTTCCCAATAAAACTTTTCCATCCGTCCGTCTCTAATTAACGGCGCATACAACGTGGAAAAATCATTACCTGTAACAATAATTGGTACACGCCGGATGGGATTTGCATCATAGCTTCCTGGTAACTGCACATCTGTGGGATTATCTGCAATATTCATCAGTGTGGCATTTACCAACTGTGTGTTTACAGTATATTGAGTTCCTTCATCAAAGCGGCCTGCACCTGCATCTAAATCGTTAATCATCAGCACGCACATTTTACCGCGCACTTTAATCAGTTCTGCTGTTTCTCGATAGCGTAGCCGAATCAACCGCGCCGGGTCTCCCGCATCGGGACTTTCTAATTCGCCGCCAGAAATGAGTGTCACTTCCACACCCATTTTTTCAAAAGCTAATTCACACTGAAAGGTTTTTCCTTCACCTTTACGTCCATGAATGCCTAAAATCAAAGGAACTCTCACACCAGGAAGATTTAAGAAGTTCTTAGTGATGTGAACAGCAATTTTATCCAAAAATCGAGGAGCAATATAATAACTCATGAATATCCCTGGTGAAGACTGATTCAATAATGCTAAGTTTTTTTGGTAACGAATGTTTATTAATCTTGCGGTAGAATTTCAGCATCGCTACCACAAACGCTTGACCGGATAAGTATCAAAAATTGTATCAGCACTTAATATAGGTAGATTTTCTACTATTGCCTGAGCAATTAACATTCTGTCAAAAGGGTCACGATGGTGTAATGGCAGTTGGGAAACAGTTAAAATATGCTCAATTTCGATATTAATTATTTGAATACAATTCATAATGATTTGCTGATCAACAAACTCAGCAAAGCTTAAATTAAAATTTAGCTTGCCAATGCTGTGTTTGATTGCCATTTCCCAAATGCTGGCAATACTAAGAAAATTATCATTGTTTTCTATTTGCGATCGCAGACTATTACTAAATCTTGAACTACCCAGAATAAACCAGATAAAAGTATGAGTATCTAAAAGTTGCTGCACTACATATACTCCTGAAATTCTTCTAATGGTTCGTCAAAGTCATCAGATATTGTCACTATTCCCTTAGCACTACCAAATTTGGGACGGCGTTTCACTGGCAATATAGGAATTAATTTCACAGCCTGCTGATTATCTTTTGTAATGATAATTTCTTCACCATCAAGCGCCGCGTCAATCAATTCTGATAAGTGTTGAGATGCTTCAGCTAAATTAATTTGCTGCATAAATACCTGTGGGGACTTAGGGTTTGGGAGTGAATTTGATTATTTTATATTCACAAATTATATAGCTTAAATTTGAATGAAAAATTTAAGATTTATTAGCTAATTCTTGTACAAATAGTTGATGTTCTTGTGAGTTCAAACCTCTTTGCAGTACTGCTAACACTTGGGTCATTTCTCCAGTTAACAGCGCAGTTACATCCAACCATAAACCAGGAAAGACATAACTTTTGATAATCCCATCTATATCAGATGTTAATGATTTATATTCACCATTCTCTAAAATAAACCAATCAAATTGATTCTCAAAAACCTGCCAAACAATATATTCTTTTACATCATTGCGTCGATATACGCGCTTTTTATCATACAAGTCATTAGCAGCACTACTCGCAGCAACTTCGGCAATTAATTCTGGTGCGCCTTCTATATAATCATCTTCACTAATACTTGCTTGTCCACCCAGTTGTTCATCAATCAACAGCACAACATCCGGCTGTAGTTCATTATCTAAATCTAAGCGGACTGTGGAATTATCACCCAACTCCACGCCAGGGGTAGCAACTTTGTAAGTTCCTAGCCAAATTATCAAGTTTCCGTGGGGTTTTCCATGACTTTTAAAACGTAAGGGTGAGGCCACGTATACAACTCCTTCAATTAGTTCTGCTTTTTTAGTATGAGGCATGGCATAATAACGACGTTCAAATTCTTGGCGAGTTAGGCGATCGCCACTTTCTAAAGGTGGTATTTTAATATCTGATGCTGTCATAGTCAGATTCCTCGTAGGAGTTTTACTGCATCTAGTATAAGCAATTCTTAATTACAAAAAATTAACCAAGAATCCCAATTAGTAACAAAATGATTCGCCCAAAAAGCAAATTCTTACTTCTGACAGTGGTTGATTATTCATTTTTTGTATTACCATATAAGTTTGATTAGTGATTTTTTAATTCGCCATAAATATTATAAATTAATTTAATAATTTAATATAGTTATTCAAACTATGATCATTTCATAGACCTAGTAATCTAAAATTACTTGGATTTTGATAATAATTAATATGAGACTATGAAACTTTCTATCTAGCAGAATACGGAATTTTGACTGGCAAACTTGCACATTATTCTCATCATCCATATATCAATTCTAAACTTATGCTAAAAAAAGTAGTGATTGTTGGCGCTGGCCCAAGTGGACTTTTATTAGCTCAGTATTTGTTACGTCGTGGTGATAATTATCAAGTAGAGATTTATGAGCGTCGCAGTGATCCTAGAATTGTAGCTTTTTCTAAATCCAGGACTTATCCTATCTCTCTCAACGAGAGAGGTATGTATGCTTTAAGACAAATTGAGGGATTAGAAGCAGCAGTCAAAGATATAAGTTTAGTTATGAATGGCACGATTTTTCATCAAAGGAATGGGAAAACTAGATATAGTCCGCGACAAAATCCTTTATTCACCCTTGATAGAACAAATTTAGCGATCGCAATTTTAGAAGACTTAACTAATAAGTATCATCATCGCTTAAATATTCACTTTGACTGTCAATGTCAGCAAGTTGATTTTGCGACTAAAACTTTAACAGTTATCAATAAATCTGAAGTATCGGAAGAAGTTTTTACTGTTCATTATGATTTTTTAGTTGGTGCTGATGGAGCCTATTCGGCGGTTAGAGAAAGTTTGAAGTTGACCGCAAATTTTTCCTGTGAACAAAAATATATTCCCACAGATTATAAATCGTTTTTCTTACCTAATCTTGATGCTAACTCCAAGATTAATTTAGCCGCAGATAAAATCCATTCTTGGATGCTGAAAGATGGCACAGTTGTGTTCTTACTCCATCAATTAGGCAAAACTATGAGTGGAATTATTCACTTTCCTCGTCAGCAAAATCAAGTAGCTAATCTTGCCACCCAGCAAGAAGTATTAAACTTTTTTCAAGCAAATTTTCCAGACATTGGTCAATTAATGCCAGCATCAGAGGCGGAAGCTTTTGGTAATAAACAACCATCAACAGTGTTAACAGTTCGCTGTCAAAGTTACCATTATGGTGATAGTGTATTGCTAATAGGTGATGCGGCTCACGCTGTATCTCCATCCATTGGTCAAGGTTGCAATGCTGCTCTGGAAGATGTATTGATATTTGACCAGCTTTTAGATGAATATTCTGATAATATCCCACAGGCGATCGCACAATTTACTGTGCGCCGTCAGCCCGATGGTTATGCTTTAGTAGAACTGGGAAATAACGCGTTTCCTTTATCCCAGGGTTTATTTATTGAGTATCTGATTAGAGACATTTCAGCCAAAATTCTCCACAAATTATTCCCCAAAAATTTTGCCCAGCCGCTATTTTATTTAATCTCAGAAACTACTGTTCCTTATGCAGAGATTTTGAATCTATATCAAGGTTGGATTGCTAAAGTCAAGAAATCCAATGAAAAATTCCAGGACTTACCCAATAACTCCCTCAACCTCTTATAACTTTGCGTCCTACCCTGCGGGAAAGCGTCTCCTTTTGGGAGAAGACTCGCTAATGGGTTCAGCCGTAAGGGAGTCGGGGAGTGACGTACTCCACACACTCCCCTTCGGGTGAGTGTGGGCTTCTCAACGACTCCTCTATGAGGACATTAATTGAGCTTTAAGGGCGTGCGTCCCACGCGCCTTTATGTTTATAGCCGCATTCAAATCCCTGCAAATACTTGTGTGACAAACAGGGCAATTGTGCATTCTTTGAGATAGCGGTTTTTTAACTTTGTGACCACAGTTAGAACATTCCTGACTAGTACCGTTTGGTTTAACAGCTATTACTTTCAACCCAGCATTTTCGGCTTTGGTGGAAAGTATTGTTATAAACTGACCCCAACCAGCATCATTAATACTTTTAGCCAGTCTTGTTTTAACCAGTCCTTTGATATTTAACTTTTCAACAGCTACAATATCATACTTATCAAGCAGCGATTTAGCTGTTTTAAAGTGAAAATCTCTGCGAGTATCAGCAACTTTTTTATGCTGTTTACCCAGTTTTTGAATAGCTTTCTTGCGTCTATTAGAGCCTTTTTTCCGCCTAGATACTCTACGCTGTGCTGACTTTAATCTACGTTCAGCTTTGCGTAAATGTTTGGGTGCGGCAATTCTAGAACCGTCGGAAGCTACATAAAAATCAATTAAACCTACATCAATTCCGACAATATTGTCTCTATTGAAATCAGGTTTAACAGTTGGCACTGCTTTGTCATCAAGGCTTAAGGTGACATAATAGCCATCTGCTTTCTTGCTAAGAGATACAGTTTTAATATCAAACCCATCAGGTATCTGGCGATGAACAATTACCTTAATTTCCCCAATCTTTGACAGCGTGATTTTGTTGTTAACAAAATGATGGCGTTTAAATTGGGTATAAGTGAAAGTTTTATATTGCCCTTTACCTTTAAATCTAGGTCTACCAGATTTCTTGCCGTTAACGTCACCTTTTAACCATCTATCAAAAGCTAGTTCAACCTTTTTGGGAACTTCTTGCAATACTTGAGAATGAATATCCTTGTACCAAGGTCTATCAACTTTCAGTTGTACCAAAGACGCTTTTTGATTGTAGTAGTTGGGCTGTTCCTTTAATTCTGGTAAGTGACAAATTAATGGGCATCTATCAATGGAACAGCGATTCATTTCATACCAGTCAAACCTTTGAGCAAGCAAATAATTGTACTGGCAACGTAACATTTCCAGCGTTTTATCAATTTTTTCTGCTTGCTCTTTAGTAGGTTTGATTTTGTATTGGCATGAGGTTTTCATCACTTTATCCTTGTTTTTCGACCTGGAAACAGTATAGCATAAAGTGTATCCACCGTGTAACCAAAATGAAAAATAAACAATTACGATTAAGAATGTCAGAGCGCAGATTCAATAAGCTCAAACAATATGCAGAGTACGCAGACAAAACAATGACTCAAGTGATAGATGAGCTGATCGATACGTTGCCAAGCATAAAAAATGGCGACTCCTCACCGACCAACTCCCCTGTCAATCCTGCGGATTGAATTAGTTGTTGGTCAATTCGTCGCCGCCCAAAAATTCATCCCACACTGCCCTTTGGGTCAGATGTGGGGCTTCTTTTTGTTTAAGCTAAAAGCAGAAATTTGCTAAAGTCCCTTGCTTCCCTGGGTTCAATGTGTGATACTCTTAATCCAAGATAAAGTACGGTAAATCGATAAAGTTACCGAGTTAAAAAGGATAGGATTCATGCAGCTACTCTGGTTCATCCCTACCCACGGCGATGGGCGCTACTTAGGAACAGCAACAGGCGGTAGAACTGTTAGCTTTCAATATTTTCGGCAAATTGCACAGGCAGTGGATGACCTGGGTTACACAGGGGCTTTATTACCTACGGGTAGGTCTTGCGAAGATGCCTGGGTTGTGGCATCAACTCTAGTATCATTAACTCAACGGATGCGTTTTTTGGTGGCGATACGTCCGGGTTTGATGTCGCCAACGTTAGCCGCGAGGATGGCGGCGACGTTTGACCGCCTGTCTGGGGGGAGGTTGTTGATTAATGTCGTGACGGGTGGTGATCCGGTGGAGGCGGCCGGAGATGGCTTGCATTTGGATCACGATGAGCGTTATGAATTAACAGATGAATTTTTGACGGTATGGCGATCGCTTGTTAGTAGCGAAACAGTTGACCTCAAAGGTGAGTATCTAGATATTCAAGGCGGCAAAATTGTGTTTCCGCCTGTACAGCAACCCTATCCGCCGTTATGGTTTGGTGGTTCCTCGGCCATTGCTCAAAAAATCGCCGCCAAGCACGTAGATGTTTATTTAACTTGGGGTGAACCACCAGCGCAAGTTGCTGAGAAAATTGCCGCAGTTCGCAGACTTGCAGAGATTGAAGGTAGAACTTTGCGGTTTGGCATTCGGCTGCACGTTATTGTGCGGGAAACTGAAACTGAAGCTTGGGACGCAGCGAATCAATTGATTCGCTATGTGGATGATGAAGCGATCGCCAAAGCCCAAAAAGTTTATGCGCGGATGGATTCGGAAGGACAACGCCGCATGAGTCAGCTACACAAAGGTAGCCGCGAAACACTCGAAATTAGTCCAAATTTGTGGGCGGGTGTGGGTTTAGTGCGCGGTGGGGCAGGTACAGCACTGGTAGGTGATCCCGATACAGTCGCCGCCAGAATGCAGGAATATGCAGACTTGGGAATTGAAACCTTTATTCTTTCTGGCTATCCCCATTTAGAAGAAGCTTATCGCGTTGCAGAATTATTATTCCCCCGTTTGCCGTTAGAAAACTTGCCCAAAGTTGAAGAACAACACATCATCAGTCCCTTTGGCGAGATTGTTGCTAATGAAGAATTTCTGAAGCAGCAGCCTCAGCACAAAGCTGCGTCCATATCCTAAAAAGTCAAGGAATGGGAGATTAGCCGCTATGTTACATCAACAAATTGACGAACAAATTGCCCAAAAAGAAGCTTGGTCATTGCGGCGACAGTTAGGCATACCCAACAATAAACGCTTGTGGGTACTAGCCTGCATGGACGAACGTTTACCAGTAGAAAAAGCTTTAGGAATTGGCGAAGGCGATGCACATATTTTTCGTAACGCTGGCGGGTTAGTTACAGATGATGCTATTCGGTCAGCGATGTTAACCACACAGTTTTTTAACACCAAAGAAATTATTGTGATTAACCATACCGAGTGCGGCATGATGAGTGCTTCTGGAGACTTTCTGAGTGAAGTGTTACGCAGCCGAGGGATTGATGTAGATGCAGTTGCAGTTGATCCCGCCTTACCAGAGTTGAAACTACCCAAAGGTGTGTTTTCCAAATGGATTAAAACCTTTACCGATGTGGACGAAATCTGCAAACAGCAGGTGGAATTGTTACGTCAATCTCCGTTGATTCCCGATTATGTGGTGATTCATGGCTACATCTGGGAAGTTGAGACTATGAGTTTACGCCGCCCCTACGAACGTTTAAGTGAGAAGGTCAACACAGCCGAGGCTATGCAGACCAAGACAAAATCACCGTGAATTAATTGTATAAATTAGGAGTGTATTTACATGACTCGGATTTTAGCGATCGCTGGTAGTCCTTCCCATCCTTCCAGAACCTACGGAATTTTGGAATATGCTGCCAAACTATTAGAAAAAGAAGGTCTACACATAGATATTATTTCTGTGCGCGATTTACCTGCGGAAGATTTAGTCTTTGGCAAGTATGACAGCCCCGCCTTAGAACAACCCAAAGCTTTATTAGCCCAAGCCGACGGCGTAATTATTGCCACCCCAATCTACAAAGCTGCTTATACAGGCATACTCAAAGCATTTTTAGACTTACTCCCGCAAAAATCATTGACTGGCAAAGTCGTGTTACCCTTAGCAACTGGCGGCACAATTGCCCATTTGTTAGCCATTGAATATGCCCTGAAACCCATCTTAGGCGAGTTAGGCGCACGGCATATTCTCGCCACCGTGTATGCAGTTGACAAACAAATTCAAAAGCAACCTGATGATAGCGTCCTGCTAGATGAGGAACTGGAACAACGGCTAAAAGACGTGCTACAAGAGTTCGCCAAGGCTGTGAAATTCTCCGCGATTGAATCTCCACAACTAGCACACGCTAACTAATACACAAGTTTATACCTCCGCTTACTTGCTACAGATGGGTAAATTTTATCCATCTGTTTACTTTTGACTTTTGATTTTTTACTTTTGACTTCTCCGGCTTTGCCGGAGTGCCTCTTGCTATAACTTTAAAATTACCCGTGCCAAATTGAAATAAATCAAGACCCCTAAGACATCAACGGCTGTGGTGATAAATGGTGCAGACATCAAAGCCGGGTCTAAACGTAACATCCGAAATAAAAATGGCAGTGTGGAACCAGAAACCGAAGCTAAAACCGAAATCGCCACTAAACTAGTACCGACGGCGATCGCAACTTCAATTCTGCCTTGTAAAAAATATGCCCAAATTGTAGCGATAATCCCCAGCATACCACCCAAGAGTAAACCAGCGATCGCTTCTCTGCCAATTACTTGCCATGTGCCGAGTGAGCGAATTTCTTCAGTATTCATCCCCCGAATTACTACTGTCGAAGATTGAGCGCCAACGTTACCGCCTGTTCCTGTTAATAACGGAATAAATGCTGTTAGCGTAACTACTTTGGTTAAAATATCTTCTTGGGATTTAATAATTGTGCCTGTAACAGTATTAGTAATTAATAAAACAAATAACCATACGACTCGTTTACGAGCAACTTCCATCAAGTTCATCTGGAAATAATTATCGCCACTCGACTGTACACCACCACCTAACGCATAAATATCTTTGGTGGTTTCTTCTTGTAAAATATCAATTACATCATCAACCGTAACAATACCAACTAAAAGCTGTTGTTTGTCTACTACAGGTACAGCTAAAAAGTCATATCTTTGGATAACTCTTGCTACTTCTTCTTGGTCTGTATCTGTGCGAACAAATATCACATCACGGGTCATAATTTCCCCAATGATTTGTTCTGGTTGAGATGTTACCAAATCTCGCAAAGATACAATCCCTGTCAAGCGTCTTTCTGCATCTGTGACGTAGAGATAGTAAATTATTTCGCTGGCATTAGCTAAACGACGAATCCGCTCTAGAGCCTGAGTAACTGTAATATTTTCCTTGAGAGAAATAAACTCTAAAGTCATAATTCGTCCGGCTGTATTAGGTTCATAACCTAACAGCAAAGCCGTAGCTTGACGTTCTACCGGACTTAATTGTTCTAGTAAACGGTTGACAACTTTGGCAGGTAATTCATCAAATAATCTTGCTCTGTCATCCGAAGACATTTGATCGACAATATCACGAACTTCTTGACTTTTTAATTCTTCAATTAATCGTTCTTGTACACTATAGTCAAGATACTCGTAAACTGCGATCGCTTCATCTTTAGAAAGTAAACGAAAAGCTAAAGCGTGCATCGCTTCCGGTAAACCTTCAATTGCTTCAGCAATATCCGCAGGTTGTACGGGTACAAGAATTGATTTTGCCGCTTGTAAATCTGCTGCTTCTAACAGCATTTGCAGTTGAGTTCTGACTAAATCTCGCAATTCTCTACGGGACACATCCTGGAACGGAGAATTTAAGTTGTTTGTCTCAGTCAATTTCCACTTTCCTCAGCCAGTTTTAATAAGGTTGCTGCCCCTAGTCTATGAGACAATGCCGGAAGATGAAACCTTAAACGATGTATTCTTTTTTACCTTAGCTTAACTTTTCTTGAATTTCTCCTGTTAACGTAGCAAATAGACTGTTAATTAATACTCAAAACTTAGTCAAGAAGAAGATAGTGTAAGGGTGTGGGAGGATGGTGGAGAAATCTTTCCTCCCACACTCCTCACATCCAATCTCACCAGTACTATGAGTCTGTCATCCCTCATTAGAAGGAACTACTAATCTATCTAGAACAAGTTTTGAAAACTTCGGCAAAACAACTATGGTGTTTTCGGGTAATAATAAACTTTGTTACTCGATAGCGTTGCTGGTAACGGAAATGACGCGCCCTCCCAACTCAGAGAATGATCAGGAGCCAATTAACCGTCGTTTATATCTCCTACTTTTCAGTCGTAGTAGTTTAGTTATAGGAATTTTCTTGCTTGCTGGTATTGCATCAGGAATTTGGTGGGCAAGAAATTATGTATATAACGATTTAGCGCCGTTAGTAGAGACAAATCTAGAACAATTACTAGGACGACCAATTAATCTAGGACAAGTGGAGTCTTTTTCACTTTCGAGCCTGAGATTTAGTTCTTTATCCATACCTGCAACATCTACTGATGCTGACCAAGTAACAGCAAAGGCTGTTGAGGTGCAGTTTGCGCTGTTACCAGTCATTTTCAGCCGTACACTACCGTTAAATGTCACTTTGGTGCAGCCGCGTGTGTTTATTCAACAAGATCAAGATGGTCGTTGGGTGACAGCAGAGGTGAACAGTGGCGAAGGTCAAGGAATTATTCAAACGCAATTACAAACACTGCAAATTGTTGATGGCAGTGTAGAACTTTTACCAGCCCCTGCACCAACTAAACCAAAAGGTTCTGTAATAATTAATCAATTCGCTGGTGGGGCGCGATTTGCACCAAATAATACAGAGATTGGTTACGAAATTAATGGTCAATTTGCTAGAGGTGGTGCGGTTAAAATTACTGGGTCAACACAACCAAAAGCACAAAAAACTAATCTACAGGTTGTCGCCCAAAGTTTACTAGCATCTGATGTTAGTCGATTAATTCAGTTACCCATTGTTTTGCAAGCAGGAAGAGTTAGTGCTGACTTGGGTGTGCAGATTCCTGCAAATGCGTCAGAGATAGCGATTACCGGGACAGCTACTCCGTATCAAGTCACAGCCCAAATTCAAAATATACCCCAACGCTTCATTAATTCTAACGGTAGATTAGTATTTCAAGGTCAGGCGATCGCATTAGATAATCTCACCACAAATTTGGGCAAAGTTCCTCTCCTGGCAAATGGTACAGTCAATCTCAAAACAGGTTTTGACCTTTCTGCCCAGGTAAAACCCGTCAGTGCGAAAAATCTTTTAGATACCTTCAACGTTAAATCTCCCGTTGTCGCCACTGGAGAAGTCCAAGCCAAGGTCAAGGTGCAAGGTTCTCTGCAACAGCCAGTTCTTAGCGGTACAGTCAGCAACACCAAACCTCTGCAAGTTGACCGGGTGCAGTTCCAAGCTGTCAATACTGACTTTCGCCTCAATGTCAATAAAAATGCTTCTCAAATCACCGTCTCAAATCTCAAACTTGTTCCCGCCGCAGGTGGAATCATTACAGGTGGTGGTCAAGCAATATTAGGGGGTCGAGTAAAATTTGACCTACAAGCCGAAGGTATTTCAGGAGATATACTGGCGCAAAGATACGGGTTTACACCACCAATTAGCATCGGTAATGTCTCAGCTAATACACAAATCACTGGCTCCCTCGGCAAACAACCTTTAATCCTCAACATTGCCAGAATCTTAGTGCAACCACCAGCCGGAGGGCAAATTGTCGGCGGTGGTCAAGTGCAACTAGCGCCCCAAGGTAGAGTATTGTTGAATGTTCTCGCCCAAAATTTGCCAGGGGATGTCATCGCCAAAACCAACAACTCTGCATCTAGCATCAAAGTTGGGAATGTCTCAGCCAATGCTAGGGTGTTTGGCTATCTGGGGAATTTGCGGACAGTCGCCCAAGTACAAGCGCCGAATGCTACCTACCCAACTATCGGTGCAGCAGTAATTGAGCAACAAGGGCAGAATCTTGTTTTGCCAACGGCTGTGTTTGATGTAGCAGGTAATACCATCACTGCTAAGGGGCGGGTTTCCCAAAACCGTTGGCAAGCTGTTGTTAATACCGAAAAAGTTCAGTTAAGCCGATTTAAAGAAATTCCCGCCCAATTCCAAGGTGTATTAACGAGTGCATCGGTGAGTTTGTCGGGTAGTACGAAATCTTTTCAAGCCACAGGGGAAGCAAATCTCAACCTGGCGGGGGGTAGAGTCAATATCAGGGATATTAACTTGAATAATAGTCGCTGGCAAGCAGTGGCGAATGCTTCCCAAATTCAACTCAGCCGTTTTTCCCAGATTCCTGCCCAATTTC
This sequence comes from Anabaena sp. FACHB-83, assembly GCF_014697485.1. NCBI lineage: Bacteria > Bacillati > Cyanobacteriota > Cyanophyceae > Nostocales > Nostocaceae > Anabaena > Anabaena sp. FACHB-83. The sequence goes on from NZ_JACJRY010000007.1 coordinate 297,253, forward strand.
AGGGAGTATTAACTAGTGCTTCTGTGAATTTATCAGGCAGCACGAAATCTTTCCAACCAGAAACTATTCAAGCTTCTGGACAAGCAAACTTGAGTGTGGCGGGGGGTACAGTTAACATTAGGGATGCTAACCTGAATAATGGTCGCTGGCAAGCAGTGGCAAATGCTTCTCAAATTCAACTCAACCGTTTTTCACCCCAACTACGCGGTAGGCTGAATGGGAATGTGCAGGTGGCTGGGAATACAAAATCTTTTGCCTTAGCAGATATTCGCGCCGCCGGACAACTCCGCGCCAACCAAGGAATAGCACAGTTAGCACAACCATTGTCAGCCGAGTTTCGCTGGAATGGTCAGCAAATTATTGTGCCACGGGCGACGACACCGGGGGTAAGTGCGAGTGGTGCGATCGCTGTACAATTACCAGCAACAGGTACACCGAAAATCACCGGCTTTAATTTTGATGTCCTGGCGCAGAATTTCAACCTCAACAATACTGGTGTGCAAGTTCCCGGAGATATCGCCTTATCAGGTTTTATCGATTTTAATGGGCGAGTCACAGGTACTCCAGAAGTCCCCCAAGCCACAGGTAATGTACGACTGCGGAATTTCAATGTCGGAAACGTGGCATTTGACCCCGTTTTAACTGGTAATGTGAATTTTCAAGGCGGACAAGGGGGAAGTCTGCGCCTCGCAGGTACACAAGATAGGATAGCTTTGAACCTCGATGGTAATTATCGCCCAACTTCCTTTTTAGTCCGGCGTGATGGCGCTGTCACCACAGGTAGAACCGAGGGAGATAATTTAATTATCAACGCCCAACAATTTCCCATCGCTTTGGTTGGCGGCTTTTTACCTAACAATAATTTAAAACCCTTGGGTGGGCAATTATCAGGCAATTTAGTAGTTAATCTGAATAATTATGCCTTGGCGGGAGATGTGGCAATTTCTCAGCCCCGTGTTGCCAGAGTTTCAGCTGAAGAATTTCGTGGTAGTTTTAACTATGCCAATGGTTCGGCTAACTTAACTAATGGTCTCTTACGTCTGGGAGAAAGTAGCATCGCCCTCAGTGGGAGTGTGCAAACTGGCAATAACCCCCAATTTCAAGTCCAAGCGAATTTAGTAGAAACGAGAATACAAGAACTTTTACAAGCGTTTAATATCTACGATTTTCAAGATTTAAGTACAGGTACAGAACCACCCACACTAGCAGGTGCAACCGCACTCAACACCACATCTGTGCGCTTACCAAATGCAGACTTGCTCAGACAGCTAGAATACTTCTCTAAAATTGCCACAGCCACAGAACAGCAACAACAGCAAGCGAAAAAACAAGCACCACCTTTACCCAGCTTGGCAGAATTAACAGGTGCTTTGAATGGAACCTTAGTAGCCAGTGGTTCTTTAAAATCTGGGTTAAATGCCGGGTTTAATCTCCAAGGTAATAACTGGCAATGGGGACAATATACGATTAATCAAGTCATTGCTCAAGGTAATTTTGCCAATAATGTAATTACTCTCTCACCCTTGAGTATTGGCATCAATCAAGGACAGGTAGCTTTTGCCGGCAAGTTAGGCTTGAACCAACTGGCGGGACAGTTAAATGTAGCGAGTTTACCGTTATCTTTATTTCAGCCGTTTATTGCCCAATATCCGCTAGATGTCACAGGTGAAGTGAATGCTGTGGCTAATTTGCAAGGTAATTTCCTCAACCCCAGTGTGAATGGTGAAGTATCGCTGGCGAATGCGACTCTGAATAACCAACCAGTGCAGACAGGACAGGTAAAATTTGCCTACGAAAATGCCCGCTTAAATTTTGACAGTGCGCTACTGCTGACAGGAACTCAACCCATTACAGCTACAGGTAGTATTCCTGCACCCTTACCTTTTACCTTTGCCAAACCAGCTAGTAATCAAATTAGTGTCCAGGCGAATGTGAGTAACGAAGGTTTAACACTGTTAAATCTGCTGACTAACAATCAAGTCTCATGGCTAGATGGACAAGGACAAGTGGCTGTGAATGTTGGCGGGACTTTAAACCAGCCAATTATTAACGGCAATGCCACATTGAATAATGCTACTATTCGCGCTCAAGCTTTATCGGAACCGCTCACAAATGTCACGGGAACAGCCCAGTTTAACGGCAATATAATAAATATAGAAGGTATTCAAGCTAATTACAATCAAGGGTTAGTCACAGCATCGGGAATTTTGCCAATTTTTACACCCCAGTCCAATACAACCAATCCTTTGACAGTATTAATAGAAAAACCCCTAGATTTTCAAGTTCCTGGTTTGTATGCAGGTGGTGTGAGCGGTAATGCGGTGATTCAAGGAACAGCACTCAAACCACAAATTGGCGGTGAAATTGAACTGAGTGATGGACAGGTAATTATTGGCAACTCCACCACTGCTAACACTCAACCAACAACAAACGATAATATTGACATCAATATTAGTGCCGTTACACCCACAGAAACTAAACCTAACTCTACGACTACTGCTGCTGTAACTAGACCTAATTTACCTGTGGCGTTTGACAACTTACGCTTGAGTTTGGGTGATGATGTGCGGGTGACAAGTCAATCTTTACTCAGTTTTGTACCGGGAGTAGGCGGCTTTAGTCAACCCATACTCAGTTTTAACGCCAAAGGTGACTTAACAATTAACGGTACATTAGCCAAACCTCTCCCCGAAGGAGAAATTCGATTAACAGGCGGAAGAGTCAGTTTATTTAGCACCGAGTTCACCTTAGAACGCGGCTATGAACAAACAGCCATCTTTACCCCCAGTCAAGGACTTGATCCTACCTTGAATGTGCGACTGTTAGCGATCGTTCCTGAAACTTCAGCAATCAATAATCGGATTTTAAGATCCCCTGCATCGGCAGAAATCAGCGATGCTTCTGCGATCAATTTTGGCACTTTACGCACCGTGCGCGTACAAGCAAGGGTGACAGGACGGGCTAGTAGATTAAACGAAAATTTAGAATTGACAAGTCAACCCCGCCGCAGTCAAGGAGAAATTGTCGCTTTACTGGGTGGCTCAATTTTGAATAATTTTGCTCAAACCGGAGATATCACCCAAGGGTTAACTAATTTTGCTGGCACGACGATTTTAGGTAGTTTACAAGGTACGATTACTGCGATCGGTCAAGCAATTGGTTTTAGTGAATTTCGCATCTTTCCTACTCCCATTACAGATCAAACAGCAAGACGCTCATCAGTTCTCGATTTATCAGCCGAAGGTGTATTCAACCTAAATCGAGATTTTTCTGTTTCTTTATCACGACCATTATTTAGTAGTGATGCGTCCTTCCGTTACAACGTCCTTTATCGGCTCAATGACGAAATTTTAGTACGCGGCGCAACCGATTTGGGCAATGAAAATCTACTGTTCTTTGAATATGAAACTCGATTTTAACATCAACATTACGCACAATGGTTGTCTGTGAGGGTATAGCAATCCTATCTGAAGTTGTGAAAAAGTATTTTTTTTAACGTAGACGCGAAGCGGCTTCCCGTTCGCGTAGCGTCTCCCTTTGGGAGAAGGGTACCGCAAAGGACGCAAAGGACACAAAGAAAGAAAAGAAAGAGAATTTCACAAATGATTTAGGATTGCTATATAAGGGTTTTGAACACTTACAGACCTATACCTCCTCGTAATGACATCTTACTCTTTGCGCCTTTGCGCCTACCCTGCGGGAAGCCGCTACCGCGTCTATGCGTGAGACAAAAGTCTATATTTACTTATCAGCAAAATCAGTAATAATAGCTTCAAGTTAACGACCAACAGTCAACTATGTCGCAAAATCGCTCAATTGCTGTTGAATTCCGCGATGTCAGCTTTAGCCGCAACCGTCGCAATTTAGTATCAAATCTTAATTTTTCGATTCGTCAAGGAGAAGCATTAATATTACTTGGACGCAGTGGTAGCGGGAAAACTACCACGATGAAATTAATTAATCGTCTGTTTACGCCAACCACAGGTGAAGTCGTATTTGATGGAACTCCGACAAAGCAATGGGATGAAATTAAACTGCGGCGCAAAATTGGTTATGTCATTCAAGAAACTGGTTTATTTCCCCATTTCACTGTAGAACGCAATGTGGGTTTAGTTCCTAGTTTAGAAGGTTGGAAACCAAAACAAATTAAAACAAGAGTTTATGAATTGTTGCAATTGGTAGGGTTAGATCCTGTGCAGTTTGCTGGGCGTTATCCCCATCAACTTTCGGGGGGACAGCGACAAAGGGTAGGCGTAGCGAGAGCGTTAGCCGCAGATCCTCCAGTTTTGTTAATGGATGAGCCTTTTGGCGCACTTGACCCTATTACACGCTTAGAATTGCAACAGGAGTTTCGGCGGTTACAGCAAGAACTCGGTAAGACAGTGGTGTTTGTGACGCATGATATCCAAGAGGCGTTTGTCTTAGCTTCTCGAATTGGGTTAATGTATGACGGAGAACTGGTAGTATTAGGTACAAAGGAGGAGTTTCTGCGATCGCAACATCCAGAAAGCCTAGCTTTTCTTCAATGTCTGCGTTCTCTGCAAGACAATTTATGAAAGACTTTTTTTTGATTAAGTATGCCCCAGAAATTTTACAGCACACGCTGGAACATTTATTTTTGGTAGGCATTGCCATTACAATTGCCACACTTGTTGGCATTCCATTAGGTATTTTAATTACCCGTCAAACTCGGTTGCGTCAACCCATTCTTGGTATTGCCAATGTATTGCAAACCATTCCAAGTTTGGCATTATTTGGTTTACTAATTCCTGTGCCGATTATTGGTGGAATTGGTGTTGTCCCAGCTATTGTGGCTTTGACTTTATATTCTTTTCTGCCGATAATTCGCAATACTTACACAGGTATTACCAGTGTAGATCCGGCAATTATCGAAGCTGGTAGAGGCATGGGAATGACTGATCAAGAATTATTATTACAAGTCGAAATTCCCTTAGCAATGAGTGTAATTTTAGCAGGGGTGAGAGTTGCGGCAGTGATAGGTATTGGTATTGCCACTATTGCTGCTGCTATTGGTGCTGGTGGTTTAGGCGTGTTTATTTTTCGCGGTATTGCGGTAGTAAATAATGATTTAATTTTAGCCGGGGCAGTACCAGCAGCCATGATTGCTTTACTGGCAGATTTGTTAATTGGGTTGTTGGAAACCAAATTAAAAGTTAAATAAGTAATGAAAAGATTTTTAATATTTTTTATTTTAACTTTTACTTTAGTAGTGGCGATCGCAGCTTGTAACCCTAGCGCGAATAATACCACGGGCGATATTGTTGTTGCTTCTAAAGATTTTACCGAACAAGATATTTTAGGCGAACTCTTAGCCCAACAAATTGAAGCAACAACTAATCTCAAAGTTGTCCGTCGTCCCCGTTTAGGCGGTTCTTTTGTTTGTCATAATGCTATTCTGGCTGGGAAAATTGATGCTTATATTGAATACACGGGTACAGCTTTTACTGGTATTTTAAAACAAAAAGCTGTCAATGACCCAAAAGTAGTTTACGAGAAATTAAAACAAATATATGACCAAAAATTTAAGCTGGAAGTTATGCCTAGCTTAGGTTTTGAAAATACTTTCGCAATGGTAATTCGTGGTGAAGATGCCAAGAAATATAATATTCAAACTTTATCTCAGGTTGCCCAATATACACCCCAATGGCGCGGCGGGTTTGGTTACGAATTTTTAGAACGAGAAGATGGTTTTCCAGGGTTAGCTAAAACTTACGATTTGCGTTTTTCTAAACCACCGCAAATTATGGACTTGGGTTTAATATATCGAGCTTTGGTGCAGAAGCAAGTAGATATGGTGGCGGGAAATTCGACTGATGGACAAATTACGCGCTTAGGTTTGGCTGTATTAAAGGATGATAAACAATATTTTCCCCCTTACGAAGCTACACCAATTGTTAGACAAGAAGTGTTGAATAAATACCCGGAGTTGAAAAGTGCGATCGCTCAACTTTCTGGTAAAATTTCCGCAGATGAAATGCGGCAGTTAAATTATTTAGTTGAAGGCGAATTACGAGATATTAAAGAAGTTGTGCGTGAGTTTCTTAAATCTAAGGGTTTAGGTTCGCACAGAGGTGCGGAGGCGCAAAGTGTTTATATGGAGAGGTTATGAGTTTTAAGTTAAACACAACTTTTCAAACTGCAATTATCTGGCTGTGTGTTTCTAGTGGAACTGTTATTGCTCAAACATTACCCCTTTCCAATAACTTGATTGCTTTTAATTCTAAGGAGGGAGAGAAGTTATTAATTCAAAGTCGCTCCAGAGAGGATTTCTTTTCTTTGAGTATGCAGTTTGTCACGCAACATAATCAAGCTTTTTGTGGTGTGGCTAGTAGTGTGATGGTGTTAAATAGTTTAGGAGTTGTCGCACCAGAATCACCACAATATTCTCCTTATAGAGTGTTCACCCAAGAAAACTTTTTTAGCAATGAAAAAACTAAAAAAGTCATTGCACCTGAAGTTGTCGCTCGTCAAGGAATGACTTTAGCAGAATTAGGCGGATTAATTGCTAGTTATGATGTCCAAGTCAAGGTTTATCATGCAGCCGATACTAATTTAGAACAGTTTCGTAAGCTAGTCTCGACAAATTTAAAGCAATCTAATAATTTTGTCATAGTGAATTATTTACGTAAAGAAATTGGTCAAGAAAAAGGTGGACATATTTCACCCATCGCAGCTTACAATGAGCAGACAGATAGATTTTTAATTATGGATGTTTCTCGTTATAAATATCCACCAGTGTGGGTGAAAGCCGCGGATTTATGGAAGGCGATAAACACCACAGATACAGTTTCCGGTAAGACACGCGGCTTTGTTTTAGTGAGTAAAGTTAATTAAGTTCCTAAATCCCCGGAGCATTGTCCATCAAAGCATTTAACATCTGCTGGAATTTTTGGCGGAACACTACAGCTAATAAACCGCAAAATATTGTAGTTGCTGCCATCACCCACCAAAAGTGAGTGATGTGCCATAGTCCGCCGAACAGGGCAAAGATGATTAGTCCAGCACCAGCCCCCCCTGCAAACAGTAGAGTTGTTTCTTTAGCGGTTTGTTTGAAGATGCGTGGTTTTGATTCCATAAGATTATCTCCTGCTCCCTTAAGCACTCGTTACTTTATTGTAGCGAGATGATATTGATATGAATTTAGAAAGTATTGATCTATGAAAATTTAAATAATTAACTGCGATATCAAGCGATAGGCTAAGACATAGCAATATACAACAGTATCAAAATGCAAATCTTTGCTAAACCCAAACAGGTTGTATTTACCGTCTTTTCCCTTACCGTTCTCTGTTACAGCCAAGTTGCATCAGCCACTACCACTTTACCCCTACGCAGCAAAAAGGGAATGGTAGTATCTGCACATCCCCTGGCGAGTGAGGCTGGGTTAGCAATGTTACGCCAAGGTGGGAATGCGGTAGATGCAGCAGTCGCCACAACTTTTGCCATATCTGTAGTTGAACCTTTTTCGGCGGGAATTGGTGGCGGGGGATTTTTGCTGCTGCATTTTGAGAAAACTGGCGAGATGAAAGCTTTGGATTTTCGGGAACGCGCACCCATCAAAGCGACGAGAAATATGTATTTAGATGAACAGGGAAAGGTGCGTCCAAATGCAAGTGTGAATGGTTATTTGGCGGTGGCGACACCAGGAACGGTGGCGGGGATGTATGAGGTGCATCGCCGTTATGGTAAGTTGCCGTGGAAGGAAGTTGTGAAACCTGCGATCGCTCTGGCTAAAAATGGCTTTATCTTAAGTAAACAACTCACTTGGCGTTCCATTCAAGTTTACGAAAACCGCAAACCTGTAATTCTCCAAAATTCTGCCGCTAGAGGTATATTTACTCGCAACGACGAATTTTATCAGCCTGGAGAAAGATTAGTCCAACAAGATTTAGCACGCACTTTAGAAACCATTGCCGACAATCCCCAAAGTTTTTATACTGGCAACATTGCCCGTGCGATCGCCTCAGATATGGCAAAAAATGGGGGTTTAATTACTTTAGACGACCTCAAGGCATACAAACCCATCTGGCGAACTCCTCTCTGCGGTAGTTTTCGTCAAGCTAAAGTCTGTTCTATGCCACCACCATCATCAGGCGGCGTTCATCTATTGCAGATTTTAAACATTATCGGTGACAGTGATTTAAAAGCTTGGGGGTGGCATCATCCCAACAGTTTACATCTAATGGCGGAAGCGATGAAGATAGCCTACGCCGATCGCTCACAATATTTGGGTGATCCTGATTTTGTCAAAGTACCTGTACAAGCCCTGATTAACCCAGCGTACGCCAAACAGCGTCGTCAAGAAATCAATATGGATGTGGCGAAACCTGCATCAGAAATCAAACCAGTAGCACCAGAAATTCTTCAACGGTTTGGCACAGTTAGCAATCAAATTGTTCCTCTACCCAACAAATCATTAAGATTGCCAGCCACTCGCTACGAATCTACAGAAACCAGCCATCTTTGCGTTGTGGATGAACAACGTAACGCCGTCAGCCTGACTTTTACAATTAATCTTGGTTTTGGTGCGGGTGTAGTCAGCCCAGGAACAGGAATTTTACTCAATAATGAGATGGATGATTTTGCGATTGCGCCAGGAGTACCTAACGCTTTTGGTTTAATTGGCAACACAGCAAATGCGATCGCACCCCGAAAAACACCACTGTCGAGTATGACTCCGACAATAGTCACAGAAAATAATCACCTCCGAATGGCAGTGGGGGCCCCTGGTGGCAGCACAATTATCACTCAGGTATTGCAAGTGATTCTCAATGTGCTGGAATACAATATGGACGTTGGTGCAGCTGTCTCCGTACCACGCATACATCACCAGTGGCTTCCTGATGAATTGCGCGTCGAACCTTGGGGTTTGGATGCTTTAACTCTGCAAGACTTACGCCGTCGTGGACACAACATCAAGGAACAAAACACTCCTTGGGGTAATGTTAACGCGATCGCCACTCAAGCAGATGGCAGCCTAGAAGCAGCCGCCGATCCTCGCGGTGAAGGTTCGCCTAGAGGCTGGTAGACAGTCATTACAGAATAATGCAACACTGCCGTTTTTCGAGATATAGCACTCAAAACATCTGTTAAGTCTTATAGCTGAAACTCTTGAAACTACTGGGTTTCTACTCAGCACTCAGCACTCAGCACTCAGCACTTTGCTATAACTGCAACTATTGATTCTGCACCATTGATTCTGAGTATTCTACTTGAGTGCTAAATTCATTCGCTCGCGCACTGGGTACTAGTGTCCAACCCGCCTTCAGCAGTTTTTGATAAGTTGCCCAACCCTTAGAACCGCCAGGAATTTGATAATCTGGCACTGCAAATTGCGGATAAGCTGTGTAAGGCCGCCAACCTTTATGGGCTTCTACTTGCAAATACAAAATCTTCTCACCGTCGCCACTAGACTTCGATAACCAGCACATTTGTCGATTCATGGCAAACTCCTTAGTGTTTAGCTAAAATTGCATAATCGCAGACTTTTGTCAAGCACTGCATCAATCTTCTGGGATAATTTTTAATTTCCCTAGTATGTGTCCATATACCTACAAATTGGTTTAGTAAAATTACGTAAGCCATCAGATAGATTTTCTAGACAGTTTTTAAAGATACAGCAAGACAAAATCACTCCATCCCCAACCTTTGATACTTGCAAAAAGTGTCAAATACTGCGGATTTTGTAGAAAAACGATGACAATAGCTCAATATCTTTGGCTCCATGACTGAATAATGGTGCAAAATCACTGATAGGCGCAAAAACATAACGCTTCTCTGCGATACTTTGCTGGTTATGAGGGCAAGATTTTTCTCATGTTATCTGTGGTTGCTATTAGTGTATGTAACAAGAGTTACTATTTTGCTAAATAACTGAATCACAAATCATTTGTTTTACTAGTTACACCAGTAAGATTTAGTTATCAGTGCTGGGCTAAGAGTGCTGAGTTGAAAGTGCTGAGTGCTGAGTTGTGGAATTAGGGGTGATAGGTTACAGGTTACAGCGCCTGCGGCGCTATCTTTACTCAGCACTCAGCACTCAGCACTCAGCACTCAGCACTTAATAAAATCACTAATAATCGTGCGAATTTCGCTAACTATTAGTGAGTAGTCAGTATCAGACAAAACAGGTGCTGCACCTGCAATGTCAATTGGTTGCGCTAAATCAATCCAGGACTTGCAACCACCATATTTTGGCAGATAGGGAATTTCTTGGACTTTGGGCAGTTTATAAGTGCGTAACAGCAGAACATACAAAGGCTGACGTGGTTTCCATTTTAGGCGATCGCTAATAAAATACTCATTCCAGATATGAAACGGGAGTAGCGCGTTAACAGTAGACTCCTCACTAATCGGCAAAATATCTGTAATCTCTGCCCAACTGCCAATGCGAATTGTTTCTGGATGCCAACCAGGAGTTACGGGACAGACGAGATTTGCATATTCTGATTTTAGCAGAAACGGCTGTTGATGTTCAAAAGTTGGGTAAAGTAAAACCTGCTCATGAGCAACTTGAAAACCTCCATTCTGCTCATGAATACCACCTTTACGCAGCAACATGATGGTTTTGGCAGTTTCCAAAGCATTGATCGCCACAGACCATTCTTTGAGAGCATATAAACTCGAAGTTAAATTCATCGGCATCTGCTGTAACTCTGATTTAATTTCACGCTAAGACCGTTAAAGTATGAAACTATCCGGGGAAATGTAATGAGACAACCATTATGGAAAAGCGAAAATTAGGTACATCTGCCGTAGAAATCACACCCATTATTATTGGAACTTGGCAAGCTGGCAAAAAGATGTGGGTGGGAATTGAAGACGCTGACTCGATTAAAGCCATTCGCGCCGCCTTTGAAGCCGGAATCACAACCGTTGACACAGCAGAAGTTTATGGTGAAGGTCATTCTGAGCGCATTGTAGCCGAAGCTTTATCAGATGTGCGCGACCAAGTACAGTATGCCACAAAAGTTTTTGCCAACCATCTCAAGTATGATCAAGTGATTGAGGCTTGCGATCGCTCGTTAAAAAACCTCAAAACCGATTATATCGACCTTTATCAAATTCATTGGCCTGCGGGTGCCTTTAACAGCGAAATCGTCCCCATCGCCGAAACGATGAACGCTTTAAATGAGCTAAAACAGCAAGGAAAAATTAGAGCAATTGGGGTTTCTAACTTTTCTGGCGCACAATTGGCAGAAGCATCACAATATGGACGAATTGATAGCTTGCAACCCCCATATTCCCTATTTTGGCGGGCGGTGGAAAAAGATGCTCTGCCCTATTGTATCGAAAATCAAATTTCTATCTTGGCTTATTCACCCTTAGCCCAAGGATTATTAACGGGTAAATTTACTCGCGGCCAAAAATTTGCCCCAGAAGACAACCGCGCCAAGAATAAATTATTTCAGGGCGAAAACTTTGAACGCGCTCACCAAGCCTTAGATAAACTCCGCCCCATAGCCGAACGCCATAATTCTACCTTGGCACAGTTAGCATTAGCTTGGTTAATTGCCCAACCCCAAGCCAATGCGATCGCAGGCGCACGTTATCCCGAACAAGCACAAGATAACGCCAAAGCCGCCGATGTCAAACTTTCCTCTGAAGAAATCGCCGAAATCGACTCTATTGGACGAATTGTCACCGATCATTTAGATGACAACCCAGTCATGTGGAATTGGTAAGCTGAGTTGATAATTAAGGTTTGAAAGAAGGGTGTCAGGGTGTAGGTATTCAAAACCCTTACACCCCATACCCTTTCACCCAATCACCACAGAAAATTTTGGTGCGTAAGTCCTACAAAATAACAACAAAGATTGCAAGAATAAACAAAATGTCAACTTTAGTAAACTACTAGTTGCTGTTTCTTAGGTAAGTGCTAAATTGAATAACAAGACATCAAACAGATTCCAACCAAACCAAAAGGGCAAATGACTCTGATGTCTCCCGTCTGTAGCCCAAGCAAATTTTCAGCAAGCCCTAATTAAATGTGGTGAAAGCCAAAGCATACAAAAGGCAGAGCCAAATCCCAAAGCGGAAAAACAAAGATTGCTGAAGTTGCTAGTTATTAAGTCCACCTTAGTTGTTTACTCTCTCAATTGTTTAGCTAATTTTAAAAAATTTGAAACCTGTGAATTCCCAATAACCTGGTCATCGTTGACCAGGTTTTGATGTTTTTAGCTATGATTTTCAATTAGCAATTTAAGTTAAATAGAGTAGCAGTGCTTTTTGCTCTTTAACAGTATTTTCATAGTAATTAACTATTGCGTTGTAGTAATCTAACATCCAATCAAGCATTTCTTCTTCTGAAAAATCGATCCAGGGTACAGGGTTTGGCTTTTGCGACTCTTGTATAAAACGATTTTCAAAACCTTATTGAGTAAGTTCTAATAAATTTTACAGGATACTATAATTTTCCTAGCAATTCAAAGAAAGTCTCCTTGTCAAGGCCTATGTCTTGAATCATACCCATTAGAGTTCCTTGTTTTATGTCTTTCCCAGCATGGATAGGAATTACAACCCTCTGGCATTGGCTATTTTTGTAAATAGCATGACTACCCTTCTGACGGTCAAAATAAAAGCCTAATTGTTCGGCAACTTTAATAAAATCCTTCGCTTTGACACTAGGAAAATTACTCATACTAGTATACTCAAAGGCTTAACAATTAAATCTTCTTTAGGAATGGGTTGATTATCAGCCTTTAAACTTTCAATATATAATTCAATAGCTTCTGTAATATTCTCAATCGTTTCTTCAAAAGAATCTCCTTGAGAATGACAGCCTTTTAAGCTAGGACAAAATGCGTGATAACCTCCATCTGATTCTTTTTCTAAAAGAACGGTATAATTGTAAACCTGTTTGCTGTGATTCTGCATTATGTTTTTAACTCACGAGTGATTTGGCTACTTTTAGCTTATGCTGAATTTTATAATAAACGCTTTTAAATATTGATAAAAATAGTACGATCGCAAGTTAAACTATAGTACACAGTAGTTTTTTTCAATGGCTTTAGTAATTGCAGGTGAACGTAGTGGGGTGGGTAAGACAACAGTCACACTCACCCTTTTGGCATCTTTATGCCGTCGTGGTGGTCAAGTACAATCTTTCAAGGTCGGGCCAGACTACATTGACCCAATGTTTCATCGGTATGTGACTGGCCTTGCTTGTCGCAACTTAGACCCAGTGCTGACTAGTGAAGTTTACGTTCAGCAATGTTTTCGCCATCACAGCCAAGCGAGTGAATATGCTTTGGTTGAAGGGGTGATGGGGTTATTTGATGGAATAGGAAGTCGGGAAGAGAATACTTTACACCCCTTCACTTTTGCTAGTACAGCGCATATTGCACAATTGCTAGATTTACCTGTGGTGTTGGTAATTGATTGCAGTCGGTTATCGGGTTCTGTAGCGGCGATCGCTCACGGTTATTGTACCTTTGACCCTAAAATTAAAATAGCTGGTTTAGTGCTGAATCGCGTGGGGAGCGATCGCCATCTTTCTTTACTCAAAGATGCTCTAAAATCTCTACAATTGCCGATTCTCGGTGTGCTGCGTCGTCAAGATAATATTACAATTCCTGACCGCCATCTTGGTTTAGTCCCCACAGCCGAACTCAGTGAATTAGATGCAGTTATAGAACGTCTCGCAGATTTAGGTGATACTTGCTTTGACTGGCAAAGTTTATTACCTTTACTCAAAACTCAGCACTCAGCACTCAGCACTCCCCACTCAGCACTCAGCACTCAGCACTCAGCACTCAGTAAAGTCAGGGTTGCGGTTGCGTGCGATCGCGCTTTTAATTTTTATTATCAAGATAATCTCGACTTATTGCAAAAATTGGGTGCAGAGTTAGTTTTTTGGAGTCCTTTAGAAGATGCAGAATTACCACCAAATATTCAAGGAATGTATTTTGGTGGTGGTTTCCCAGAAGTATTTGCTCAACAATTAACCAAAAATACCAATGTTTTGCAAGCCGTAAAAACAGCGATTCTCCAAGGAATGCCAACAATTGCTGAATGTGGTGGCTTGATGTATTTGTGTCAAGAAATCATTGATTTTGAGGGTAAATCTTACCCAATGGTGGGGATAATTCCCACATCTGCTTGTATGGATAAACGCTTAACACTGGGTTATCGTCGAGCCATAGCTTTACAAGATAGTTTATTAGTAAATGTCGGAACAAATGTTTACGGACATGAATTTCATCGCTCGACTTTAAAAGCCAATTCTCATCAACCACTGTTTGATACTTATCGCTACGATTGCGATGAAAATACGGGCTTTGAAGGCTGGAATTTACCGATTAATCTTCACGCTTCATACATACATTTACACTGGGGAGCTAGTACAGAAATTCCCCAGCGATTTATTCAACAATGTAAAAATTAAAAGATTAAGTTGAAGTTGAGTAGGATGTGTTAAGGCAATGTCAAGACTTGAGCGTGTCAGAGATGGGAAATTTAGCCGTAACGCACCTGATTGAATGGAGCCTTACATTTCATTAACGCATCCCAATAACTCAAACCCAATAACTTTGCACCTGGATAAAACAACATACTCACGACCCAGGCTAATCCTAACCCGTAAGCTGTGATGAAAGTGCAGATGTAATTGAGCAACTGCAAACCCAAATGGTATGAAAATCCATCTGTTGACCTTTACAATTCTTTACCAAATTGGGCGATTAACTACAACTAGCACTTTCATCAGTTTTTGCATCCCTAGTAGTAATGAACTAATCAAAAAAAATATTGAAAAAATAGCTAAAAATTAAAAATTAATTTACAAAAACTTTTCTCACCAGTATGCAATTGACAATATATTGAATATTGCAGTCTATGTTGCTTGAAAAATAAGGGCTTTTTTGCTCTTCGCTAGAGAGATATTATCGAAAAAGGCAGGCTATATGTTATTTAATTTACTAATTCAATAGCCAATTTCGCGGTGATGAACATAGCATAATTTTCTACAGGAAAAATTTTCCGTAGTTTTATTTACCAAATTATGCTGAAATTCACACAATCTTCAGAAAGAAAAACTTAGAAAACTCTGATGAAGGAGCTAAAGTTTTGTTAAGATGCAATTGCTAGGAATTTTTCAACGGGAACTATAGTCAGCGTGTTGAAAAATAAGTACTACTAGCCACACAGAGTTCAAAGGTGATGCAATGACCACCTATATTTTTTTTGATGATGCCCTGCGGATGCTTACTAACGCCTATTTGTTATCAGCTGTCCTGCTAATCGCAGCGTCTGGTATAGGGTTAGCAGTGATAGAAACAATTGAAAAAACAGGAGAACGCTAATTTATCGCCATAAGGTGTACTACTTGCCAAAAACCACAAAGCGCAAGTAGGTGTTCACCGTCAAGAAATCCTGGGAACACTAAATTGTGAAAGTCTCACAGCGTTGCAGAATTACCTGCAAGTCCAAAACATCCAGGTGACTGTGCGCTACTGAGACAAAAATCCAGGAGCAACACACATGAATTTAGTAGACAAAATCTTGGGCAAAGAAAACCAAGCCTCAGAAAAGTTGACATCAGCTGAAGCTTTTGCCGCTATTGCTTTGGTTGCAGTGACCTCAGATGCTGTACTTTCAGAACAGCAAGTGCATAATATTTCTGCTGTATTGTCACGGCTTAAGCTTTTTAGCAGTTATCCTGAAGAATTTATCAAAAAACTGTTAGAAAAAAACCTAAATATTCTGCGGTGTGATGGTTTTAATGCTCTCTTTAATGCAGCTAAAGAATCTTTATCGCCAGAATTGCGAGAAGTAGCTTTTGCGGTTGCGGCTGATTTGGTAATGACTGAAACCGTAGTTACTGAAGAAGAAAAAAATTTTTTAAATGACTTGTATCTGGCTTTAGATATTCCACGCGATAACGCGATTAAAATCTTGCAAGTTTTAATGGTGAAGAATCAAAGCGAATGAGTTTCACGTAGTCTAACGCATATCAATGGGAATTTTCTCTAACTTGATTTAGTTCAAGTTATAGATTTGGCTGCTTAAAACTAAGTTACATATTCTCCCGTTAATATGATTTGTTGCCATTGGCTAGTATAATTTAAATTCTAGTTTTAGTGTATGGTTATATATGAGTTTATAGTTATATAACTCAGGTGAATACCACAGTATATCGATGGGCAATAGTGGCTTATTGCTGCAAATTTGAGTATACTGTTTTTAAAAGTTAATTATTAAGTTTTTTGTCATGGCAATCCTATTACTAGAAGATGGTACAGTCGAAAGCGATTTCAGTGAGATATTGCGTGAACTTGCGCCTATTGGTGTACATCTCAAGCACTATGACCCTGGAACGTCACTACTGTTTACAAATCTTTTAGAACAGGATGTTTTGACAGCTTTAGAAAAGCAATACATTGTTGAGTTGCATAACGGTGTGTTTGAATGTCTCCAACAAGAAAACGGTTCTCTCTGGTGTGACTTGCTGAATGTGCATCCAGGTGTGCCGAATCTTCAGATGTTGATTGATACTTACAGTCGTTATCATACTCATACTGCGGCTGAACCACTGTATGTCTTAGCAGGAGAAATGATTTTTGGCTTTGTCAGACCAGATGGTAGCCAAGTCCAGTTGTTAGTGCAATCTCAAGACTATATTTCTATTCCCGCAGGTGTGGAGCATTGGTGTAGTTTGACAGCATCGTTAAATTTTAAAGCTGTGCGCTATTTCACTTCAGCCGAGGGTTGGCTACCCAATTACACAGGTACGCAGTTAAGTGATGCACGCCAGCAGCCGTAATTTATCGTAATATCATTCATAGTTAAAAAGATGCGATCGCAATTCTATAAATACCTATGGCTGTTAAAGTTGGAGACATTGCTCCTGATTTCACCTTACCTGCTCAAAATGGTACAACAGTCAGCTTAAAAGACTACCGTGGTCAAAAAGCTGTTGTACTATACTTTTATCCCAAAGACGATACACCTGGATGTACAGCCGAATCTTGTGCTTTCCGCGACCAATATGAAGTGTTTAAAGATGCTGGCGCGGAAGTGATTGGTGTCAGTGGTGATTCTAGCGAATCTCACCAGAAGTTTGCCGCTAAATATAATTTACCGTTTATTCTTTTAAGTGACAAAGGCGACCAAGTACGTAAGCAATATGGTGCGACGGCGGCTTTTGGTTTATTTCCTGGACGTGTCACCTATGTGATTGATCAGCAGGGAGTTGTGCAGTATGTGTTTGATTCCATGCTGAACTTTCAAGGGCATGTTACAGAAGCATTGAAGACTTTGCAAACTCTCAGCAAGTGAGTGATGAGTAATGAGTAATGAGTGCTGTACACTTCGACTTCGCTCAGTGTACGGCACTCAACACTCTTTATTTAAGTGAGGGTGATTTCTCCTGGATGATGTTATTGAGGGAAACCTTACCGTTTTTACCGTTAGTATGGCCGTTATTGTTGCGGGGTTGAATGACACCGTAACCGCCGTGGTTGCGTTCGTAAATCACGTTAATTTCTCCAGTTTCGGCGTTACGGAACATATAAAAGTCGTGTCCCACGAGTTGTAATTGTTCCAATGCTTCAGTGAGAGTCATTGGTGGCATGGAAAAATATTTTGTACGGACGACTTCGCTGGGTAATTCGGGGGTGCGATCGCCGATTAAATCTGGTATTACTGGTTCTGGGACGACTACTTCGTTTGTTGGTTGACTTTGAGTTTTCTTGTCTTGTCGCCTTTCTTTATATTTGCGTAATTGTCGCGCAATTTTATCTGCTACTAAATCTATGCTGGCGTATAAGTTTTCGCTGCTTTCCTCGGCACGGATGACACTTCCATTTGCATAGATAGTGACTTCGGCTGCTTGTTTCGGGTTAATTCGGGGATTGCGAGCTACGCTTAGGTGGACATCCACTTCATTTGTAATGTTCTGAAAGTGACTAACCGCTTTTTCTATCTTTTGATGCACGTAATCCCTAATTGCTTCGGTGATTTCAATATTTTTGCCGTGGATGACAAGCTTCATGTAAACTCTCCCGCTCTATATGTGATGTGTGATGTGAGTTTGTTTTGTGTGAAAGTAAGTTGCGGTAAGGTCTATGACTGTTGCCAAAACAAGTTTTTTAGTTTGATATACTGCTGAGTTGGCTCTAAATAATTTATTGCTTTCAATTTTCACGCGTTCCCTTGTATTGATATCCGCAGTGGATGTCTGCGCTTGTATCTTAATTCTTAGAGTCATCAGCCAGTTCATTCTTTCCTCTTATTTTGGCGTGATGCTTATTGCAGAGAATTCCTCCTAAGACCGTTGCGGTTATTTATATATTCAAACTAGCACTTTGTATTTTCTATAGCAGGTTCCCTTGACGTTCCTTTAAAATCCTTTGCAAAGCTTGACAATTGTTGCTTGCAACGATCAAAGTTGCAATATATTTCATTATTCCTTCAGTTGATTTTTGGCATGATTCGTAGTAGTAGACCGCTAGAGAAGCGTTGTTTGTTATATGACAAAAAATTGATGTCTTACACAGATGCACACGCATGGCAGCGATCGCTTCTTGCAGAACGCATTCAAGACCCCAGCCTCGATGATGTGTTAATCTTGCTAGAACATCCGCCTGTCTATACTTTGGGACAAGGTGCAACCCCAGAATTTCTCAAGTTTGACCTTGATCACAGTGATTTTGAAGTTCACAGAATTGAGCGTGGTGGCGAAGTGACTTATCATTGTCCTGGTCAATTGGTGGGGTATCCAATTTTAAATTTGCACCGCCATCGTAAAGATTTGCATTGGTACTTGCGTCAACTAGAGGAAGTGATTATTCGGGTGTTGGCTATTTATGGTTTGGCGGGCGATCGCATCCCCGATTTTACTGGTGTATGGTTAGAAAATCGCAAAGTTGCAGCGATCGGCATTAAAGTCAGCCGTTGGATTACGATGCACGGTTTTGCATTAAACGTATGTCCTGATATGACTGGCTTTCAACATATTGTCCCTTGCGGTATTGCAGATAAACCAGTCGCCAGTCTAGCAGAGTGGATTCCTGATATTACTTGCGAACAAGTGCGTCCTCATATTGTGCAATGTTTCGCAGATGTATTTGGTTTTGAAGTGGTGGAATCAACCCCATAATTGCAATTTAACAATTTTTTTCTGGTGGCAGTTGATTTTGTTGGAAATACTACTTAGTATCCTTCAATCTGACTAAGTTATCTATCTAACCACGTTAGAATATTGTAGTTTACTAACCAAAAGAGAAATTTGTTACAGAACTCAACTCAAATTTTGCGTGTGAACTCCCTAATTAATTTTCAGATGTATGCACCTGCGTTAAATTCCCTGAGACAGCGCGACTGGAAAGCGTTGATAGAACTATTTGACAGGGAAGACTGCGACGAAATTGAAGCCGACATCAACAAGAATTTGCACTTGAGGACACCTGAACCTTGTTGGGAAGATGATCCATTTGATTTCTTGCGGGAATATTTGTAGAGTTATTAGTCATTGGTCATTGGTCATTTGTATTAACAGCCTTGCTGAGTCAGGGAATGAATTTTGATGTATTGGAAATTTTTAACTCCTGATTCTCTCTGCGCCTTTGCGCCTCTGCGTGAGATAAATCATCCCGCAATTATGCAACGCCAGATTAATTTTTTGCACTCAGGCGGCTAAGGAAGGTACGTAGGCGATCGCTTTTTGGATTTGTGATCACTTCGTAAGCTGGGCCTTGTTCTGCTACTATGCCTTGATCCATAAATATCACCCGATGGGCAACTTCCCTGGCAAATTGCATTTCATGAGTGACGACTACCATTGTCATTCCCTCGGCGGCTAATTGCTGCATCACTTGTAAAACTTCACCGACAAGTTCGGGATCTAGGGCGCTGGTAGGTTCATCAAATAGCATAATCTGGGGATTCATACATAAGCTACGAGCGATCGCAACTCTTTGCTTTTGTCCACCAGATAGTTGTTCGGGATAAGCCGAGGCTTTATCAAATAAACCTACTTTTTCTAAATATAACCCCGCAAGTTGGGCGCTTTCTTTGGCGGTTTTGCCTAAAACTTTACGCGGCGCAAGTGTGAGATTTTCCAATACGCTGAGGTGAGGAAATAAATTGAATTGTTGAAAAACCATCCCGACTTGGGTACGGAGTTGGCGCAGTTGTTGACTGTTGAAATGAGATTGTGATAATTCAATCCCATTCACTACCAAAGAACCGTGATCAATACGTTCCAGGCGATTGAAGCATCGCAGTAAGGTACTTTTACCACAACCAGAGGTACCAATCACCGCCACAACTTCCCCTGACTGAATTTCGCCAGTGATTCCTTTAAGAACTTTGAGGGAACCAAAGTTTTTTTCAATATTTTCAAAAATAATGATAGGGTTAGAATTTTTCATAGCCCATTATAAATAAGATGATTAGGAAAATTTTCTGATGTTGTATTTGAAACCTATAGATCCCCCTAAATCCCCCTTAAAAAGGGGGACTTTGATTCATTTTCCCCCCTTTTTAAGGGGGGCTAGGGGGGATCAAGCAAAATATTTAATACTTCTCAGACATATTATTAGATTAAAGTTTAGGCGTTGGTGGCGCTGGTTGTTGGTGGTTAGTGTGAGTTGTGTCTTACTAACTGGCTGTAGTGTGAATGATAGCATTGGCAAAACTTTACGAGTAGCAACTGAACCAGCCTTTCCGCCGTTTGAGTTTAAAAGCCCAAATGGAGAATTGCAGGGTTTTTCTTATGATTTGATGAATGCGATCGCCTCTGCTGCTAATTTTAAAGTAGAGTTTCAAAGCATTCCTTTTGATGGCATTATCCCCGCAGTCCAAGCTAAAACCATTGATGCGGCGATAAGTTCCATTACAATTACCGCAGAACGCACCAAAACAGTTGATTTTTCCCGTCCTTATTTTAAGGCGGGGTTAGCGATCGCAGTTCGTAACAACAATCAAGATATTACTAATTTAGATAGTCTCAAGAATAAAAAACTAGCCGTCCAAATTGGGACAACAGGCGCAGAAAAAGCCAAAAATATTCCCGGTGTACAGATTCGCAGTTTTGATTCTGCACCTCTAGCCTTGCAAGAATTACTCAATGGGAATGTGGATGCAGTCATTAATGATGCACCTGTGACGTTATATGCCATTAATACAGGTAACTTGCAAGGGATTAAAATTATTCAACAATTGCTCACAGAAGAATATTATGGAATTGCCACAGCGAAAAATTCGCCTAATTTAACACTGATTAACGATGGTTTAGATAAAATTCTCAAGAATGGCGCGTATTCCCAAATCTACAAAAAATGGTTTAAGGCTGAAGCACCATCATTACCCGCTAAGTCTCCCTTTGCAAATCAGGTTAATGGAAATAAAGTTAATATATTCACATCATTAAATGTAATTTGGCGAGCTTTTCCTCTACTGTTACAAGGTGCATTTGTCACTCTCCAAATAACAGTTATTTCGGTAGTTTTAGGCTTAGTTAGTGGTTCCTTAATTGGCATTATTCGCCTTTCTCAGATTAAACCTGTGCGTTGGTTAGCCAGAGCATATATAGATTTTTTTCGCGGCACACCTTTGCTAGTCCAAATTTTTATGATTTACTTTGGTATACCCGCACTGGTGCAACAACTTGGTTTTACCTTTAGCTTCAATCCCTTTGTAGCTGGTGTAATTGCTTTAACATTAAACAGCGCCGCCTATATTGCCGAAATTGTCCGCGCGGGGATTCAATCAATTGAAACAGGACAAACCGAAGCAGCAGAATCACTTGGTTTAAGTGCTGTAGAAATAATGCGCTATGTAATTTTTCCCCAAGCTTTTCGGCGGATGATTCCACCTTTGGGTAATGAGTTTATTAGCTTATTAAAAGATACCAGCTTAGTTTCAGTTATTGGTTTTGAAGAATTGCTACGTAAAGGACAACTCATTATCGCTAGTAACTATCGCTCCTTTGAAATTTACGCTGCTATAGCCTTGGTTTATTTATGTTTGACACTGCTTTCTTCCCAAGCATTTAGCAAGTTAGAAGTGTGGATGAATCCGGTTAGACAGCAGAGGAAAATATGATCATAATGAGACATTTCCACAAATGAATGTATAGAAGTTACATAAAAATGACGCAACAAAAAACGAAAAAATGATTTTGCAGGGAGTTTGGGGGACGGTTACGTCCCTCAATCGGGGGTTTGGAGGAGAATCCCCCAAATCTTATACCGTTTCACTTTGTAAGCAACACCGAGATTGCCTAGTGCATTAACCTCACCTTTACGGTCGTTGATTTCCCGCGCGATCGCATTTGCGGATAATTTTTCTTGCAAAAGCCCTCTTAGGCAGATGAACAGGTGTAAACTCTGCATCTAAGATACGAAAACTAAATTGCTCCTGAGACCAGGAATGGGTTTATGATGAATGCAAATTCTCATGCAAACTCTCATATTTGGACGCTGACACCTACAGATGTCTACAAAACTCTCACCACAACTCCCCAAGGTATCAGCGAGGCAGAAGCTAATTTAAGATTAAAACAATCTGGTTATAACGAACTTCCCGAACCGCAAACCCGACCATTAATTCTGCGTTTTATTGACCAATTAACGCATTTTATGGCGTTGCTGTTGTGGGTGGCGGGAATTTTAGCGTTTATTTCCCAAACACCGGAATTAGGCTGGGCAATTTGGGCAGTTATTTGGATTAATGCTATTTTCAGTTTTTGGCAGGAATTTCAAGCGGAAAAAGCTTTATCAGCCCTGAAAAAAATCTTACCTTCTCAAGCCAAAGTTTATCGGGATGGTAAATTAACTGTGATTCCTACCCGTGAATTAGTTAGCGGCGATGTGATGCAGTTAGAAGAAGGCGATAAAATCTCCGCCGATGCCAGACTTGTGGAAAGTCAGTCTTTATATGTCGATGTCTCCATCCTTACCGGAGAATCTTTGCCAGTTCCCCGCATTAGCGAACCTGTCACCGTACTCAATATTCATGCTTCCGAAGCCAGTAACTTAGTATTTGCAGGTTCTACCGTCGCCGCCGGTCGCGGACTGGCGGTGGTATATGCAACGGGTACACATACAGAATTTGGTCAAGTCGCCCGTCTCACCGCCAATGTGCAGCGAGAAGCCAGTACTTTAGAAGTGCAGATTTCCAGAGTCGTTCACATCATTACTATCATTGCGTTGAGTATGGGGGTGGTGATATTTCTCCTGACTAAGTTGCTGGTGGGAATGCAACTACGCGAAAGTTTTATTTTTGCCATTGGGATTATTGTGGCATTTGTCCCTGAAGGCTTATTACCTACTGTGAGTTTAGCTTTAGCCATTGGTGTCAAGCGTATGGCTGCCAAAAATGCCTTAGTGCGGCGTTTATCTGCGGTGGAAACTCTTAGTGCAACAACGGTAATTTGCACCGACAAAACCGGGACTTTGACGAAAAATGAAATGACAGTCCGCCAATTGTGGATACCTAATACACAAATTAATGTGACTGGGGTAGGTTATGAACCCAAGGGAGAAGTAGAAATTCCCTCTCCTGAGTATGAATCCCAAGTGCAATTAATGTTAGCTGGTGCGGCGCTTTGTTCTAATGCACGGTTAGATCATCCTCCCAATTCCCATCAATGGCAAGCATTGGGTGATCCCACAGAAGCAGCGTTATTAGTAGCTGCAATTAAAGCTGGGTTGAATTTGGAGGAGTTGCAACACCAAGCACCCAGAAGGAGAGAAATCCCGTTTGATTCCCACCGCCGGATGATGACGGTTTTGCTAGAAGGACAATTGCCTTTAGAAAATGCAGAAAATTCTCAATATCTCATTTTTACCAAAGGCGCACCATTAGATGTATTACAACATTCACGCTATTTATGGCACACAGGTGAAAAGCCGGAACTGACCCAAACCCAGCGCGAGGAAATTATCGCCGCAAATGATCAACTAGCAAGTCAAGGTTATCGTGTTCTGGGAGTAGCCACAAGTCAAGGTAGTGCAGAATTAAACCAGCCAGATGATCATTTATTGGAACAAGATTTGACTTTTTTAGGATTGGTGGCCATGATTGACCCACCGCGCCCAGAAGTTGCGGATGCGATCGCTCTTTGTCATCGTGCCGGAATTCAGGTGACAATGATTACAGGTGATTATGGGTTAACAGCAGCTGCGATCGCTCAACGCATTAATTTAGTCAACGGCAAAGCTAAAATCATTACAGGCGAACAATTAGGCCATCTTTCAGATACACAATTACGGCAAATCCTCCACAAGCACAAAACTGGCTTGGTATTTGCCAGAGTCATGCCAGAACAGAAACTCAGATTAGTGGAAGCATACAAAACCCTTGGTCATATCGTCGCTGTAACTGGTGATGGTGTCAACGATGCCCCTGCCTTACGCGCAGCAAATATCGGCATCGCAATGGGAATCAGTGGTACAGATGTTGCCCGTGAAGCTGCGGATATTGTTCTCATCGATGATAATTTTGCCACTATCGTCTCCGCCATTGAACAAGGTAGGGCAGTATATCAAAATATCCGCAAATTCATGACTTATATTCTCGCCTCCAACATGGCAGAGTTTCTCCCTTTCCTGGCAATGGTGTTTCTGAAAATACCACCAGCTTTGTTAATTTTGCAAATCTTAGCCATTGACTTAGGTACAGATATGATTCCTGCACTAGCTTTAGGTGCAGAAAAACCCGAAGCCGGTTCAATGGAATTACCACCGCGCAAAAAATCCCAGTCACTCTTAGATTTACCCTTACTCCTGCGTGCTTACTGCTTTTTAGGACTCCTGGAAGGTTTAGCAGGTATGGCAGGATTTTTCTTTGTCTGGTGGACGAATGGCTATAATATTCCCCAATTACAAGCCCTCAGCCCCAGTATTCTCTCACACTCAGCCAGTGCAGCCACAATGGCGATTTATCATCAAGCCACAACCATGACCTTAGCTGTAATTGTCGCTTGCCAAGATGGTAACGTTTTTGCCTGTCGTTCCGAACGCTTTTCAATTTTGCGCTTAGGCTTTTTTAGCAACCGCTTAATTTGGGCGGGAATTGCCGTGGAATGGTGCTTAATCCTCTCTATTATTTATTCTCCTACCCTACAAACCATCTTCTCCACTGCACCTTTACAACCCTCTTACTGGCTAATCTTACTGTTATGTCCACCGTTTATCTTAATAGCCGACGAACTACGAAAGCGAATGATTGCTAAAGTCAACCATAAAAGCGATCCTGATATCTTGCACCATACTCAACACTTGTAGGATGGGCAATTCAAAAAAAATCACAATTGTGCAATAACCAATAACAAAAATTTTCTAGCTGGAGATCACCAACGAGGTGAATCGGAATTACATTACTAAAATAGCCAAAATTATTTTGCTTAATTCCCACATTTTTGTAGGGTTTATTTTCGGCAATAAAATTAATTTATAGTAATGCCAGCATATTGTTTAAAGCATACACTACACTATCTTTATTATTTTTTATATATTCACAACAAAGTTTATACCATACACTATTTTTTTTAGCAAGTACAAATTTTCTCAGTGTACTGACATCCCTAATGTATGTTGTTTTGATTAAAAAAATATTTAAAGTTAAAAAATTGCGTAGATTACTGAGATGATATTTTAGAGACTATTGTTCCCTACATTTATTTATACTTTCTTGACTCGCTTAGATTCGCTGAATCTAATTTTGCGGAGCCTTTCAATGTCTTTCACTAATGACCTATTGCAAGCTTTCAAGTCAACATTACCAGACAACAATGTAAATGTCGTAGTCGCTTTTCCAGGTTCTGGTGGTGATGGGCCAAGCTATGTGGATCTCACAATCACCAACGGTAATTTTCTCAATGGACTATATGACACCTATTGTAT
Organism: Anabaena sp. FACHB-83; assembly: GCF_014697485.1. Classification (NCBI taxonomy): domain Bacteria; kingdom Bacillati; phylum Cyanobacteriota; class Cyanophyceae; order Nostocales; family Nostocaceae; genus Anabaena; species Anabaena sp. FACHB-83. Next base: position 323,124 of record NZ_JACJRY010000007.1, read on the forward strand.
TGATGCCAATCAAACTATAGTTCCGGGGCAAACCTACCAAGCGCAAGTTTATTCTAGTTATGATGACCCGTTACCCACAGGGATCATTGATAAACCCGAAAACCTAGATGAGATCAACTGGCTAATCAATCAAAAATTTGTCGGACAAATATCTTCTGGAGGTTTCGGTGCCTATACTTCCGGCGATTTACAGGTAGCTATCTGGACTCTACTGGAGAACAGCTTTTCTTCCGGGATATTAAGTACAGTAGGGGCATACAATCAAAATCGAGTCACTCAGCTGGTTAATGCAGCCGTTCAAAATGGAGCAGGCTTTGTACCGGGCATTGGCCAAAATGGCACACCTCAAGATATTGCAATTATCGTTGTTCCTGTGAACCAAGCTGGAACTAATATTGCACAAAGTACGATTAATATTCTCAAGACGGCAGCTTTAGGTGATTTTGTCTGGGAAGACCTCAATGCCAATGGCGTTCAGGATGCCAATGAAGCGGGTGTGGCAGGTGTTACTGTTACCCTCACTGGTGGCGGCAAAGATGGTGTAATTGGTACAGCAGATGACACTACTGTCGCTACAACCACCGATGCCAATGGTTCTTATCTATTTCCACTTCTTGTGCCTGGTGTAGAGTACAAAGTTACCTTTAGCAACCTACCAACAGGTTTTGTCTTTACACAGTCCAATCAAGGTAATGATACAACCGATTCTGATGCTGACCCACTCACAGGTCAGACACAAATCATCAAGCTAAATCCAAATGAGTTCAATCGCACTATTGATGCAGGTATCTATAGAAAAGCCAGTTTAGGAGACTTCGTATTTAACGATGCCAACAACAACGGCATTCAAGATACAGGCGAAGTCGGAGTTGGTGGAGTCACAGTTCAACTCATCAACCCAACAAACGGTAGTGTCATCGCCACAACCACAACAGATAGTAGTGGTGGCTATCAATTTAGTGGCTTAACCCCAGGAGACTACCAAGTTAGATTTACAGCCCCCACAGGTTATAGTTTCTCCCCAGCCAACCAAGGCAGTAATGACGCATTAGACAGTGATGCCAACACCAGCACAGGTTTAACCCAAACAGTCACCCTAACATCAGGAGAATTCAACGGCACATTAGATGCAGGCTTAGTCGCCCTAGCCAGTTTGGGGAATTTCGTCTTTGAAGACAGCAATGCCAACGGCATTCAAGATGCCGGGGAAGCAGGAATTGGCAATGCCACAGTCAACCTGTTGAATGCCGCCGGGAATATCATCGCCACAACCACAACCGATGGTAATGGACTGTACTCATTCACCAACCTGCAACCAGGAGATTACAAAGTCCAATTTGTACAACCCAATGGCTTCAACGGTATTAGTCCTCGGAATGTAGGTGGAAATGATGCCATTGATAGTGATGGGTTAGTCTCGGATACAGTCAACCTGTCACCAGGAGAAAATGACACCACAGTTGATGCTGGGTTCTACAAAACGGCAGCATTAGGAGACTTCGTATTTAACGATGCCAACAACAACGGTATTCAAGATACAGGCGAAGTCGGAGTTGGTGGAGTCACAGTCGAACTGATTAACCCAACAAACGGTAGTGTCATCGCCACAACCACAACAGATAGTAGTGGTGGCTATCAATTTAGTGGCTTAACCCCAGGAGACTACCAAGTTAGATTTACAGCCCCCACAGGTTAT
>NZ_JACJRY010000070.1:0-25844 GCF_014697485.1 Anabaena sp. FACHB-83
ATCTTTTTTACGCAATTTTGCTCCAACTACAACAGAAATGGTTGATAAACTAATCTCAGTTGCACTCGACTTAATAAATCCTCAACATTTAAGAAACTGGTTTGCTAGTTGCTACTACTGTACCTCATAACAGCCGTAGGTGCTGTATGGAGACGAAAAACGCTGTAAGACAAGAATAAGTTTGGCTTAGTATCTTTTACAAACTTGACAGCCAGCTAACTTGTAGGATAAGTTTCATTTGATGACCTTTCGTCCCACATATTGAAGTGGGTAGGAGGCGATGTATGATTGGCAGTATTTCTTTAAGAGCGATCGCACTAATCTAAATCAAGTTTCTTACCGCATCTTTGAACCGGAGTGGAAAGCTGATATTCTCCACTGGTTCAGTCGAGAGGATGTCGATAAGCAGCAAAAAGAAGATTTTATCCAGGCTTTAATAGATTTTGACGACGGTTGCGGCGGTTTTTATCGCTATCGCGCCTATTTTCTGGCGGCTGAGGCGATCGCTAAATTTCCCGAAAGCAGTTTGGCTGATAGGATTGTCGAACAACTGCTCAAATGGAGTTATGGCTATTTTCGACAAGATAAGCGAGATTGGCAGATATTACCCCAACCTTTGGTAGAGAGGGCGAGAAAAACCCTGGAATTAACCGATAGAAAAAAAGTAGTTGCGGCTTTTGTTCATTTGGTTCACACAACTGAAAGTCGCACAATTATGAGACTCGCGGCTGAGAAGTTAGGAAAACTCGATCCAGGTAATAAAAGTGCGATCGCAGCTTTGGCGTTAATGCCAATTGCTGAGGATGAACCTGAACCTACATTTTGCCAGATTAGTCAAACTTTTAGGCAAATATCAGTATTAGATGAAACTGCGATCGCAACTTTATCCGAACAACTTCAAAATGCTCAGTCTGACATAGAATGTTTGCAAATGGCTAGAAGTCTCCTAGAAGCAGACTCTAGTAATCAAATTGCAATTAACGCTCTATTCAAATTAGTTAACAATCTCGGTCAATCGCCAAAATATCCAGATGATGCTCAGTATATTGCATGGCAAGCAACTATCTGTCTGGTACAAATTGATCCTACTTATGAACTAGTAATTAATGCCCTAATTCAGCTTATTAGGACTGCGAAAGAGCATTCATATTTAAGCATAGCCGTGAAGTATTTGGGATCAATAGGTTTGGGTAACAAAGCTGTACTTGTCACTTTAACTGAGCTAATTACTTCAACTCAAGACTATTATTTGTTATGTTACGCAGTTGAGAGTTTAGAAAAAATTGACCCAGGTAATAAAATCGGGATTACGACTCTAATAGAGAAAATAGAAAAGGTTCAGGATGAATTTTGTCTTAAGAAAGCAGCTTGCCTGATAGGAAAGTTAGATCCTGGTAATAAATTGGCAATTAGTACATTATCCCAGTTACTCCAAAATACTCAAGATGAATCATTTAAGTTGTATATCGCTAAGAGTTTAGCAAAAATAGATCCTGGTAATCCACAGGCAATTTTTACATTATGTACAACACCAGAAAACCATTTACATCAAATATTATTGATGACATCGATTCAAAATCTAGAGCAACTAAATGCCAGCAACATATTAGTGAAAGATAAATTCAACGAAATTATTCCTATCCTTATCGGATACATCCAAAACTTTCAGACTGCTGATGACAATCAAAACTACTACAATAATCTTACCAGCAATCTATCTTATGAATCCTATCTGTTAGATATAGCTGACAGTTTAAATAAAATCCTGCCAGTTGAATATTTGCCACAAGTCCTCACATCTTTAAAAGACTATTTGAACCAAAAATTTTACAAAAATAGTTCTTATCGCTATGAGGCTGTGTTGAAAATTATCTGGCACTGTGCCGAAAATCTAAAATATCCAGAGTTTTATCAACTTTGGCACAGCTAATAAATTAAAAAGCTACGCAGAGAAAATTGATATCTTTCTCTGCGTAACGTTGCGTTTTCCTCAACATTCCTCTGCGTTAAACAACAATCTCACCACTCATTCGCTGTTCTAATAAATCCAACAACCCATCTACATCTTTACCAACTTGTGCAAAACATTCAGGCGGTGTTGGTTCTGGTGCAAACTGAATTAACTTAACTTCTCCCTTGCCAATACCTATCATCAATACTTCCACCTCTGGCTGATGATGGGTAATAATTCCGATAATTTCTTGCAGCCGATTTTCCACATTCTCATTTAATTTCTCTATCGCTTCTTGGGGACAATAAACAAAGTGCGGAGTTGGCTGCAAATCGATGCCGATAGTACCCTGGCTATCACCATTTTGTAACCATAATGCCCAAGATAACGCCGCCAATTCTTGTTGATTTGCCTTCACAAACCTATCCAACTGACTACGCCACTTACTATCACCTGTCTCCGACTGGGTACTACCAAACATCATTTCTTTGCGCCTTTGCGCCTCTGCGCGAAACTTATCTTAAACCACTCTGCACACGCCACAAACTAGCGTAAACTCCATTTTTCTCCAACAACTCTTCATGGGTTCCCGACTCGACTAATTGTCCATATTCCATGACATAAATACAGTCGGCATTACGAATTGTGGAAAGACGATGAGCGATCGCAATTGTGGTTCTATCTACTGTAATCTTTTCTAGCGATCGCTGGATAGCGGCTTCGGTTTCATTATCTACAGCTGATGTCGCCTCATCTAAAATCAAAATTGGGGGATTCTTTAACACTGCACGAGCGATCGCAATTCTTTGGCGTTGTCCACCAGATAACTTTTGTCCCCGTTCCCCGACAATTGTCTCATAACCTTGGGGTAGATTTTGAATAAATTCATGGGCTTCTGCCACCTTCGCCGCTTGGATGATTTCTTTGGTAGTTGCATCAAACGTGCCGTAAGCAATATTCTCCGCTACCGTACCGTGAAAAAGAAATACATCTTGGCTAACTAAGCCGATACAACGACGTAAATCACGCAAACTTAAATCTTGAATATCAACTCCATCTACTGTAATACTGCCGTTTTCCACCTCATAAAACCGCAGTAACAGCTTAACCAGAGTACTTTTCCCGGAACCCGTCGAACCAACAATGGCGATGGTTTTACCAGCCGGAATCAGCAAAGATAAATCAGTAATTACCGATAATCTATCTTTATAAGCAAAAGTCACATTTTTAAACTGTACTTCGCCGCGCACATTCTCCACAGGTAAGGCGATATTTCCGGGATGAATGGCAATTGGTGTATCTAATAAATTCATCACACGGTTAGTAGAAGCCATCGCCCGTTGATATTGGTCAAAGGTATCACCTAACCTAGTTAAAGGCCACAACAACCGTTGAATTAAAAACACCAACACGCTGTAAGTGCCAACAGTCATTTGTCCCGCAACCGCAGCCATTCCACCATATAATAGTAATGCGGTAAAACCAACTAAAATCAGCATCCGAATCAGGGGAACAAATGCAGCCGAGAGTTTAATTGCTTTCGAGTTACTTTTTTTGTAAGCTTCACTGTCTTGGGCTAAACGATAGCTTTCATAATCTTCGGCGGTAAAACTTTTAATAGTAGTAATCCCACTTAAATTATTTACTAGTCGCCCATTTAAATAACCTACCTTTTCGCGCACATCAGCGTAACGCGGTGCAAGCAGGCGTTGAAAAGCAAAGGAACCCCAAAGAATAAAGGGCATCGGCGACATCGCCATCCACGCTACACTAGGAGCCAAGATAAAGAAAGCTCCACCAATAATGACTACTGTCGTGGCTACCTGGATAATGTCATTGGCTCCTACATCCAAAAAACGCTCTAGTTGGTTGATATCATCACTAAGGATGGACATCAAACCACCAGTACTGCGTTCTTCAAAATAAGCTAATTCCAAATCTTGTAGATGGTTATAAGCATCCAGTCTCAGGTTATGCTGAATATTTTGCGCCAAATTGCGCCAAAGTTTGGCGTAAGCGTACTCAAAAACTGACTCTAGTATCCAGATGACAACCGTGAGTAGGGAAATAATTAAAAATTGTCCAAAGACATCTTTGACACCCAACTGGGCAATGATAGAATCCTGCTGTTTGACTACTACATCCACCGCTACGCCAATTAACCCCGGTGGCGCTAAATCAAACAGTTTGTTCAGAACAGAACAACCAATTGCCAACCAGATTTGTTTACGATACTGGTGTCCGTAGTCAAGCAGGCGATGGAGGGGATGCACTGAATGTCTACGCTGGTTTAATATCTGACGAGAATTAAATGCTATAGCCACAGTCGTTTAAAATTGTGTGCATTTGATGATAACACGGAGAGGAAGTATCTGACTTTTGTAGAATTTAGCCAGCCTTAACAGGCAAATAAAGTCTCACAATCATACTGGAGTTGCGGGAAAATCCAAAAGGAGATACAACCTTGAGAAATCAACAATTTGGCAATTGGCAAACTACAACTTTAGGAATTTTGTTAGGAATACTGGTGATTATTGGGCTGAATGCCTTTATCATTATCAATCCAGGGCAAGCAGGCGTGATTAGTATTTTGGGTAAAGCTAGAGATGGTGCTTTATTGGAGGGGATTCATTTGAAACCGCCTTTGATTTCCGTGATCGATGTGTATGATTTAACAGTGCAGAAATTTGAAGTTCCAGCCGAAAGTTCCACCAAAGATTTACAAAATTTATCGGCACGATTCGCCATTAACTTCCGTCTTGATCCTTCACAGGTAGTAGAAGTGAGAAGAAAACAAGGAAGTTTAGAAAATATAGTATCAAAAATCATTGCTCCCCAAACCCAAGAAGCATTTAAAATTGCAGCAGCCAAAAGAACAGTAGAAGAGGCTATTACTAAACGGAGTGAACTAAAAGAAGACTTTGATAATGCGTTAGGCGATCGCTTAGACAAATACGGAATAATTGTGCTAGATACTAGTGTAGTTGACTTGACTTTCTCGCCCGAATTTGCCAGAGCCGTAGAAGAAAAACAAATTGCCGAACAACGCGCCCAAAGAGCCGTTTATATAGCCAGAGAAGCAGAACAAGAAGCCCAGGCAGAAATTAATCGCGCTAAAGGTAAAGCCGAAGCACAAAGACTTTTAGCCGAGACACTCAAAGCTCAAGGTGGACAGTTAGTTTTGCAAAAAGAAGCAATTGAAGCATGGAAAACAGGTGGCGCACAAATGCCAAAAGTTTTGGTTATGGGTGATAAATCTCAAAGTAGTGTACCCTTTATTTTCAACCTGGGGAATGTTCCTAATCAACCATAATTTAGGTAAATTAACCAAATATCCAATCATCAATGATTTACAAACATCTCTGCCTTGTCTACCTTCCCTTGTCTTTTTTGTTCAGATATCCAATAGGGCTGCCATATATTTCACAGTGCCACTTTTAGATTACAGATTGTAGATTTTTTGGCTTTATACCAGGAAACTTACCCACTCAAATTGTTTCCCTTTGTAGCTGAAGATAAGATCAAAATCCCAAATCTAAAATTGATTCTGTTCACCTCACACAAAAGGCAAATTCTCGAAAACCATGATTAAATCTATGCCAAACTCCAACCAACTCCCCCTGACTGTTGCTGATGCTCGAAAATTCCTCAACAAATTCAACTGTTTAGATATTGCCCCAGTCCTTGATAATGCGGAAAAAGCCTTGGTGCGTCAGTCTTTAATCTTAATTACCAAACTTTCTGACTATCAAATATTAGGAATTTGTGCTGACACCGCCGCCGAAGCCCTACTGGCGATGAAAACTTACTCACGGGCTTTAGGTTATGGAGTCCCGACTGATTTACCCACCACCGAAGGGCCAGTCTATATCAAATTAAACGGCAAAAATGGTCTGTGCTACCTTGATTCCTACGCTGGACATCATCGCGGTGTATTAGTATCTTGCCAATCTTATGATGAAAGAGGAATCAACGAAATGTATGGACACCTACCCCTCGATTTATTTGCCTAAAATTTGGGACAATGTAGGTAAGGTAAGAACCTTGCCTACTGACTGGCGATCGCAAATAACAAATCTATATTATGAGTATTATTACGCTCCAATCTGTTAAAAAAGATTTTGGTATCAAAGAAATATTAAAAGACGCTAACTTTAGCATTGATGCTAATGATAAAGTTGGCTTAATTGGTACTAATGGTTCTGGTAAATCAACACTATTAAAAATGATTGCCGGACTAGAAACAGTTGATAGTGGGCAAATTATCACCAACTCCGGTGCAAAAATCATTTACTTACCCCAACAACCAGATTTAGATGAAAGTCGCACAGTTTTAGAACAAGTTTTTGCTGATAGTGGCGAACAAATGATATTGGTACGCCAATACGAAGAACTATCAGATAAACTCGCCCATTACCCTGAAGATACTCAGTTAATGTCGCGCCTCTCTAGTGTTATGCAAAGAATGGACGCAACAGGCGCATGGGAATTAGAAACTAACGCGAAAATAATTCTGACAAAATTAGGAATTGCCGATTTTGATGCACCCATCGCCACATTATCAGGGGGATATCGTAAACGTATAGCCTTAGCCACAGCCTTGCTTGCAGAACCCGATGTTTTACTGATGGATGAGCCAACCAACCATCTAGATGCACTATCTGTAGAATGGTTACAAAGTTATTTAAATCGCTTTCGCGGTGCATTATTCTTAATCACACACGATCGCTACTTCTTAGATAAAGTCACCAATCGCATCATCGAAATCGATAGAGGCGACATTTACACTTACACAGGTAACTATTCATATTATCTCGAAAAGAAAGCCCTAGCCGAAGAATCAGCCGCCAGCACTCAACGCAAACATCAAGGAGTCTTGCGGCGAGAATTAGAATGGTTAAAGCGTGGCCCCAAAGCTAGAAGTACCAAACAAAAAGCCAGAATTCAGCGTGTCCATGCTATGCGCGAAACTGAATTTAAACAAGGTTTAGGCAAAGTAGATATTTCCACAGTTAGCCGTCGCATTGGCAAAAAAGTTATTGACATCCAGAATATTTCTAAAGCTTATAACGATAGAACTCTCATTAAAGATTTTACTTACGAATTCAGCCCCGAAGACCGCATTGGTATTATTGGCGGTAACGGCGCAGGTAAGTCTACTTTAATGAATATGATTACCGGACGTATACAGCCAGATTCTGGTAATGTAGAGATTGGTTCGACAATTCACATTGGTTATTTTGACCAACACTCCGAAGAATTGCTCACAGCTTTGAATGAAAATCAGCGCGTGATTGACTATATCAAAGAAGAAGGCGAATTTGTGCAAATTGCCGATGGCACAAAAATTACTGCATCTCAAATGTTAGAAAGGTTTCTCTTTCCCGGAAACCAACAGTATGCACCAATTCATAAACTTTCTGGTGGCGAAAAACGCCGCTTATTTTTATTGCGTATATTAATAAGTGCGCCCAATGTTTTAATCTTAGACGAACCTACCAATGATTTAGATGTTCAGACATTGGCAGTCTTAGAAGACTATTTAGAAGACTTTTCTGGTAGTGTAATTGTAGTGTCGCACGATCGCTACTTTTTAGACCGCACTGTAGACACAATCTTTGCCTTAGAAGAAGGTGGAAATATCCGGCAATATCCGGGGAATTATTCAGTTTATCTCGATTATAAAAAAGCCGAAGAAGCAGCACAACAAGAAGCAGCTAAAACTCAAGAAAAATCCAAAAATTCCACAGCACAAACAGCCACTCAAACTAAAGATAGCGAAACCAAAAAACGCCGTCGGTTATCCAATTGGGAGAAACGCGAATTTGAACAATTAGAAGCTAAAATTTCTCAACTAGAAGCCGAAAAATCCGAAGCCGAAGCAGCTATGAATAAAGTTGCGCCAGGGAACTATAGCCAAGTCCAGAAACTTTACGAACAAGTAGAAAATCTCAAACAAGCAATTGATACCGCCACAGAACGCTGGTTAGAATTAGCCGAAATCGAATCTTAAAATTAATGAAGCTTTCTTGAAGTTTTTCTGATTTATCCTGGTAGAGTCTGTCAGCCCTTGCCCTTTGGTGAGGGCATTTCTATGATTAGATTATGATTCTGCTATTTAATAGCGTATCTGCCATTCCAGTCAAATCAAGTTCGTTTAATTATTTATAATTCCTGGAATCATTACACCCCACCCCCAAATTCTCCCCCTCAATAGGGACGGGAGACAAAGCGTAGCTTTGGCGGGGTGGGGTTTAGAGGTTTTAGTAAGTAATCAAACGGACATGATATTACTTGAATTGCTTTGATACAGTCGAATCAAAATGAATATTTCCCTATGTGTTTAGCGATGGTATAGGTTCTGTTGCCGTTAATTTTGGCTGAATACTATGTTAAGTTCTCCAATGATTCTGTCTTTGATTGTCACCTTGATTAGTCTTGGTGCTGGAATAATGGGACTATCTATTATCAAGACGCGAAAAATTCTCAGATTTTTCAAGACAGAATCAGATAAACTCAATTGGCGAGTTATGTTTTCGCTCATGGTCTTTTTTCTGGGTGGTTATTTATTATGTATTTACTTAACAATTAACAAGCTGTTTGACTGGATACCATTGCTAACGGGCATGGTGTTCTTTTTTGGTTCATTATTTGTGCTGTTTAGTGTGAATACTTACTATCAAACACTACAACGATTATTTTTAGTACAAGAACAATACCGCATAGCTAAAGATAATGCAGAATCAGCCCTATCTCAATTAACAGAAACTCAGCAATCGCAAATGCAATTAATTCAACGCGAAACTATGTTGGCGTTAGGAAAAATGGTAGCTGGCGTTGCCCATGAAATTAATAACCCCATCAGTTTTATTTATGGTAATTTACAATATTTGCGCCAATATACTAATGACTTACTCAATCTTCTAGATACTTATGCTGCTGTGTATCCTAACCCAGATGACAAAATTGCTAAAGCTCTTGCTAAAAGTGATATAAGTTTTATCCATCTTGATTTGCCAAAACTCTTAGACTCAATGGAGTCTGGCACAACTAGAATTAGTGAAATTGTTGAATCACTCTCTAGTTTTTCGCGGTTAAATGAATCGGAATACAAAAAAGCTGATATTCATCAAGGTATTGATAGTACGCTTGTAATTTTACAGCACAGACTTAACCGCTTTGCAAGTAATAGCAAACCTATTTCAATCATTAAAGATTACGGCACAATACCACAAATTTATTGTAATCCTCGTCTTTTAAATCAAGTATTTCTAAATTTAATTAATAATGCTATTGATGCTTTAATTGAAAAAGAAGTAACCCCCGATAGTAATCTCGATGAGGCAGCAACTATTTGGATTCGGACATTTCAATCCCAGGAAAATCAAGTTACTATCTCAGTTACTGATAATGGTTGTGGCATGAATGAACAAATTTGCCAAAGCATTTTTAAACCTTTCTTTACTACTAAAGCTGTTGGGCGAGGCACAGGTTTAGGTTTATCTATTTGTCATCAAATTATTGTAGAGCAACATGGTGGCTCGATTAAATGTGTTTCTCTGATTAATAAAGGTACGACAATTGATATAATACTACCTATAAAAAGATAGTTTTCAGCTATTAATATTAGATATAATGATTAATTTACAAACTCAGGAATTACGAGAAAGTGCAATTCAATTTTTAGAAAAAAATCCTCAACAACGCCTACAAACTCTCAAATCATTAGGAATAGGTCGTTATACTTTTTTAAGTGAAATTAAATTAAATGAAGCTAATATAGTTTGTATGATGCGATTTTTACAAAATCCTCAACAACTAAAGTTTCCTAATTTAGTTGGTGCTGATTTATCTAGTTTGATATTAGAGGAAGTAAATTTTATTAGAGGTAACTTAACTAATGCAAATCTACAAAATAGTAGTTTAGTTAATGCTGATCTCCTATTTGCTAATTTTACTAAAGCTGACTTACGCAACGCTGATCTAACAGGCGCAACCCTTAATGAAACTATTTGGACAGAGGCTTTAGTAGAAGGATGTCAGTTGGGTGAAGGTAGTGGTTTAACTCAGTTACAGTATCAAGATTTAAAGTTGCGCGGGGCTAAGTTCACTCATTTAAAATAATGATAATTAAAATCCAAAAAATTATAAGATGATGATACTGAAAATTTTCTGGATAAATTGATGAGTGATTCTATTAAGTTGCCGAAAAAACTGATGTTGTTGGGTTCAGGTGAACTCGGTAAGGAATTTGTGATTGCGGCGCAACGGTTGGGTAATTATGTAATTGCTGTTGACCGCTATGCAAATGCGCCAGCGATGCAGGTTGCTGATTGTGCGGAAGTAATTTCTATGCTGAGTGCTGATGATTTAGAAGCAGTGGTGACAAAGCATCAGCCCGATTTGATAATACCAGAAATTGAAGCAATTAGAACTGAAAAGTTACTAGAATTTGAACAAAGAGGGATTACAGTTATTCCGACGGCGGCGGCGACTAACTACACAATGAACCGCGACAGAATTCGGGAATTGGCACACAAAGAGTTAGGCATTAGAACGGCTAAATATGGTTATGCTGTCACTTTAGAAGAATTAATTGCAATCTCCGATGAAATTGGCTTTCCCAATGTAGTTAAACCTGTAATGTCATCTTCTGGAAAAGGTCAATCTGTAGTTGCGAATAAAGATGAGATGGAAAAGGCTTGGAATTATGCGATCGCAAATTCTAGAGGTGATAGTCAAAAAGTCATTGTTGAGGAATTTATTAACTTTGAAATTGAGATTACATTGCTGACAATTAAGCAATGGAATGCGCCAACAATCTTTTGTTCACCTATTGGTCATCGTCAAGAAAGAGGCGACTATCAAGAGTCTTGGCAACCCGCAGGCATATCGGAAGATAAAATCTTACAATCTCAAGCTATAGCTAAAAAAGTCACCGATGCTTTAGGTGGAGCCGGAATTTTTGGGGTGGAATTTTTTATCACTAAAGATGAGGTAATTTTTTCGGAACTTTCACCACGACCCCATGATACAGGTATGGTGACATTAATTTCTCAGAATTTGAATGAATTTGAATTACATTTGCGGGCGGTTTTAGGCTTACCTATTCCTCATATTGAACAGTTTGGCCCTTCAGCTAGTGCAGTAATTTTAGCTGCCGAAAAATCAGACTCAATAAACTTTATTGGTGTGGCTGAAGCTTTAGCCGAAAAAGATGTCGATATAAAATTATTTGGTAAACCTTCGGCTCATCCTTATCGCCGTATGGGTGTTGCTTTAGCTAAGGCTGAGAATGTGCAGCAAGCAAGAGAAAAAGCAACAACAGCAGCAAGTAAAGTGCAAATTATTTCGAGTTGAATAGCATATTAAACCCATCAGACTGCAAGTAGAGACGTTAAATGTAACGTCTCTAATTAGCCTGCAAAGGCATTCTCAGTATATGCTTCTTAATATCGATTTTGTATAACACAATTATATAAATAGTTAACAAAAGATGTAATTTTATTGAGTTATTCTACAAAAATAATCTCAATTTTGTTGTTTGTTAGTTTTGAATATTTTTAGGGAACTCTGGGTATGAAGTAGATTGGTTAACACTCATCACTTCACAAAACAACATTGCTGATTCAGAAGATAAACCCGCAAATTTCTGGGTGGATTCCCCCTGTGCGGACTTTCAAGAGAATGAGTAATCAACAAGCATGAGTCAGACACCAGAGCCAACAATGTTCCCAGATATTCAATCTTTAGCGACAACAGATATCAATGACAATCCACTAGCGATCGCTCTCTATCAAACCATTGAATCTGCTTCGATAGGAATAGCCATATTTAATCAAAATATGCAGTATCTAGCTGTAAGTCAAAAATGGCTAGAAATCTATAAATTAACTCAAGATATTATTGGCAAATCTCATTATGAGGTTTTCCCTGATATCCCTGAAAGATGGAGGCAAATTCACCAACAATGTTTAGCCGGAGCCAACGCGCAAAACAATGCAGACTGTTTTCCTCGTGCTGATGGTTCGGAAGAATGGGTAAATTGGTCAATCCGTCCGTGGCATTTGCCTACAGGTGAAGTTGGCGGCATTATCATCTTTACTGAAAATATTACTCAACGCAAACAAACTGAATTTGCCCTCCAGCGCAACGAAGAACGCTATCGGTCTTTAATTACAGCTACTTGTCAAATTGTCTGGATAGTGCCACCTGATGGTCTTGTTACCAACGATATTTCCGCGTGGCGAGAATTTACAGGGCAAACCTTAGAAGAACTGTTGGGATGGGGATGGTTAAATGCGATTCATCCAGACGATCGCTTATTAACCGCTCAATCATGGGAAAAAGCGGTAAAAAATAAAAGTTTATTTGAGGTAGAGTGTCGGATTCGTCGATATGATGGGGAGTATTTTTACTGGCTGACGCGGAGTGTCCCCATCTTGGAAGCTGACGGTAGTATTCGAGAATGGATTGGGGTACAGACAAATATTCAAGATCGCAAACAAGCTGAAGAAGACTTGCGTGAAAGCAACACCTTGCTACGCTCAATTTTAAACAGTACACCCGATTATATTGTCGTTAAAGATGCTCAAGGGCGGTATGTTACTTTAAATTCTAATGCGGCAAACTTTATGGGTCGTGCTGTTGAAGAGATCATTGGTAAAAACGATTTTGAATTAATGCCATTAGAAGTGGCACGTAAGTATGCAATTCAAGACCAACAGATTATCACCACAGGTATTACCATCACCAATGAAGAATATCTCTGTAGTGCCGATGGTCAAATTAATGGCACCTTCAGGACGACAAAAACTCCTTGGCAAGATACTGAGGGTAACATTCTGGGTGTAATTGCCTTAGCTAGTGATATTAGCGATCGCAAACAAGCCGAAGAAGAATTGCGACAAACTAACACAGTACTAGCTTCCATTTTAGAAAGTACACCAGATTTTATCGTGGTCAAAGACCGCCAAGGTCGTCATGTTGCCCTGAACTCTAATTTGGCGAATTTTATTGGCTTACCAATTGAAGAGATTATCGGCAAAGATGACACGGAAATATTTCCGCCAGATGTGGCCTTGGCCATTATGAAAAAAGACCGCGAAATTATCGCCACAGGTAACGCGGAAACCTTTGAAGAAGAGGTTGCTAAGGATGGAGTTCGGGGCATATATCTCACCTCTAAAGCACCTTGGCGAGATACCCAAGGTAATATTCTCGGTATGGTTGCCATCACCCGCAATATTACCGATCGCAAACAAGCCGAATTTGCCCTCGCTCAAGCCAAAGAAGCAGCCGAAGCCGCCAGTTATGCCAAAAGCGAATTTCTGGCTAATATGAGCCATGAATTACGGACACCCTTAAATGGCATTCTCGGCTATGCCCAAATTTTACAGCGTTCCAAACATCTCAACCAAGATGAGCGATCGCGTATTGATGTCATTTATCAGTGCGGTTCTCATTTGCTCACCTTAATCAACGATATCCTCGACTTATCAAAAATTGAAGCCCAAAAAGTGGAACTGATGACCAGCGATTTCCACTTTCCCGCATTTCTGCAAGGTGTCGCCGAAATGTGTCGTATTCGTGCAGAACTCAAAAGCATTCAATTTCAGTATCAATTTGCCAGCGAATTACCAATTGGTATCCGCGCCGATGAAAAACGCCTGCGACAAGTCTTAATTAACCTCCTCAGCAACGCCATTAAATTTACTGATGCTGGTCAAGTCACCTTTACCATCAGTTATGCTTCTGGCGGTAAAATCCGCTTTGAAGTCCGCGATACAGGCGTTGGTATCCCCCCAGAAAAACTCCAAGCCATATTTCAACCTTTTGAGCAAGTGGGCGACAGACGGCGACAAACAGAAGGTACAGGCTTAGGATTAGCCATTAGCCAAAGAATTGTGGACTTAATGGACAGCACAATTCACGTTCAAAGCGAAATTGGCGTTGGCAGTATTTTTTGGTTTGATGTTTACTTACCAGAAGCTCAAGAATGGGTGAAAACTTCCCAAGCTGATGATTTTGGCCAAATTATCGGGATTAAAGACCGCAAACCCAAGATTTTAGTTGTAGATGATAAATGGGAAAATCGCTCTGTGATTTATAACTTACTGACTCCCATTGGGTTTGAAGTTACAGAAGCCAATGATGGTGCAGAAGGTTGGCGAAAAATTGCCGAGTTTCAGCCAGATTTAGTCCTGACTGACTTGTTAATGCCAGAAATTGATGGTTTTGAGTTAATTCACCGCATTCGCCAATCAGAAGCTTTTAAACACATCGTGATTATTGTTTCCTCAGCCAGCGTGTTTGAAAGCGACCAACATCGCAGCATTGAAGCTGGTGGTAATGATTTTCTCCCCAAACCAGTGCAGGCGATCGCATTATTTCAAAAATTGCGGCAATTTCTCAACTTAGAGTGGCTGTATGAAGAGCAAAGCCCTGAAAACCCGTTATTAACACATCAAGCCGATTTAATTCTACCTCCCCAGGCAGAGATAGAAACTCTCTATGAATTAGTGATGAAGGGTAACTTTAAGGGAATCATAAAACAAGCAGCATTAATTTCCCAAATAGATCCCAAATATCTTCCTTTTAGCAAACGGCTGCAACAACTAGCACAAGAATTTCAAGACCAAGAAATTCTGGCACTCATTCACCCTCAACAGTAAGCGTTATGAGTCTTACCACCGAACAAACTCCCACAGTTTTAATTGTTGATGATAATTCTGCTAATTTAGGTGTCTTGTCTGATGCTTTAGATCAGGCTGGTTTGGAAGTGATGGTAGCGAAATCTGGAAAAGTTGCTTTAGAGCGAGTTAAATACGCTTTACCCGACTTAATCTTACTGGATGTCATGATGCCAGAAATAGATGGATTTGAAACCTGTCGTCTATTAAAGGCAAACCCCAAAACTAAAGATATTCCCGTTATTTTTATGACGGCACTATCAGATACAACCAATAAAATCGCCGGGTTTCAAGTTGGTGCAGTAGACTATATCACTAAACCTTTTCAACAAGAAGAAGTTTTATCACGAGTTCAATTACACCTCAAGCTACATGATTTAACTGTCAAGTTAGAACATAAAAATGACCTATTAGAGCAGAAGGTTTCGGAAGTTAGCCAAGCTTATACTGACCTAAAAAACGTCCAGATTCAGTTAATTCAAAGCGAAAAACTTTCCAGCTTAGGACAAATGGTAGCCGGAATTGCCCATGAAATTAACAACCCTGTCAACTTCATTTATGGCAATCTCGTTCATGCCAATGAATACACTCAAGAAGTTTTAAAACTGCTGCATTTATATCAAGAAGAATACCCAGAACCCACACCCCGCATTCAAGCAGAACTAGAATTAACAGATTTAGAATTTCTAGAGAGCGATTTATTAAAATTGCTCAACTCCATGAATTTTGGTGCAAGACGCATTCGAGAAATTGTTAGGTCTATGCGAATTTTTTCGCGTACTGATGACGCAAATCTTACAGAAACCGATATTCATGAATGTCTTGAAGGTACGCTGACAATTTTAAATTATCGTCTGAAACAAAAATCCGACCATCCCGCGATCGCAGTTATCAAAGACTATGGTTTACTACCACCAGTCGAATGCTATGCTGTACAAATTAACCAAGTATTTATGAATATTCTCTCTAACGCCATTGATGCTTTAGATGAATATGATAAACAGCGTTCTTTGGCAGAAATTCACCAAAAACCCAGCAGCATTAAAATTCATACCAAAATGATTAGTGATGATTGGGTTGCCATTCACATTGCAGATAACGGCCCAGGAATTCCGCCCGAAGTCCAAGCAAAGTTATTTGAACCTTTCTTTACAACTAAACCTGCGGGTAAAGGCACAGGATTAGGTTTATCTATCAGCCATCAAATTGTTGTAGACAAACATGGTGGTCATATTACCTGTAAATCTTCACCAGGAACCGGGACAGAATTCATCGTCAAAATTCCCCTCCAACAAACAGTGTCTCAAGTTGCTTAAATTAAAAGTGCTGAGTATGGCAGGTGACAGGTTACAGGTGACAAATGACCAATGACTATCGACCAATTCCCAAATCAACAGCGATGCGATGGGCGCAAGCAAAGCCGGAAAACGCTACAGCATTTAAACCCTGACCAGGGAAAGTACTATCACCCACACAATAAAGTCCTGGAATAGCTGTGCGGTTGAATGGCATCCCTAACAAGCCCCATAATTTACGTCGGGGAATTGGCCCATAAGTCCCATCTTCGCGCCCCAAAAAGCGGCGATGGCTGCGGGGTGTCCCGACGGATAAATAATCTAACCCTGCATCTAACCCCGGAAAAATTTGTTCTAGTCGGTCAATAATTCGCCAAGCTGCTGCTTCTTTTTTGGCTTCATATCTGTTTGGCGATAAACCCAGCCAACCATCAATCCATTGAGGTGTAAAGGCATGAATGATATGATGTCCCGGTGGTGCTAAATCTGGGTCAAGTAATGTGGGGATAGAAACAAAAATCGTGCCTTCTGCGGCTGTCATTTTTGCCCAATCTTCTAACAAAATATGATGGCATTCTATATGCTGAGGTAAAACTGAGCTTTTCACGCCGATATGTAAACTCAAAAAGCTGGGCGATTTTTCATAGCGTTGTTGCCATATTTTCTCATTATTAGGTAATTTCTCTACAGGAATTAATTTGCCAAATGTATCCCAGCGTGTAGCATTAGAAACTATACGTTTACCTCGATAAATTTTACCATTAGCAAGTTCTACACCGACAGCACGTCCTTGTTCTAGGATAATTTTTTTTACCCTCGCTTGATACTTAATTTGACCACCAAGTTGTTCTAGTCCTTCCACTAGTTTTTGAGCAATTATGCTTACTCCACCTTTAGGATAATTAACACCGCCATAATGTCTATCGGAAAAGACCATCCCAGCATTAATCATGGGTGTCATGCTTGCTGGTACTACTGACCAGCAATAACATTCCATATCAATGAATTTTAATAATAAGGGGTCTTTAATATAACGCCGCGCGATATCTCCAACATTTTGTGGTAAATATTTCAGTAACCCAAAACACGCTAAAGGATGCTGGAAGAACATCCGCATCAGATACCGAGGTTCTTCTAAAGACAACAAATCCATACGGTTTAGGCAATTAAAAACTTGCCAGCATTCGTTATAAAAGCGGCGAATGCCTCTTGCTTCTTGCGGAAAGTAAGCAGTAAGATTTTGCAAAAAGTTGTCATAAACCCGGTCAACTTTAATGTCTAATCCATCGGGTAAATGATAATGAATTTGTACTGGATCTGGTATTGTTTCGATTTGCATATTGACCGCATCTAAGGCGCGAGTCAGCAAGTTAGTTGTGCCGTTTTTTCCCAGCCCAAAAATCATCGATGCGCCAACATCAAAGTGATAACCATGCTGTTCAAAATAGCCGGCACTACCACCGGGAATTAAATAACGCTCTAACACCAAAACTTTTGCGCCTTTGGCTGCTAGTTGAGTTGCTGTTACTAAGCCACCCATTCCCGAACCAATGATAATTGCGTCAAATACAAGATTGTTATTTGTCATTGGTCATTTGTCCTTTGTTATTGGTTATTGGTATTGCTAAATACAAACTACAAAATAGCCTAATTTCCGTTCCTGAAGTTTAGTCTTTTTACTTAATTAGGACTTACGCATCAAAACGAAAATCAAGGGTTTTGACGAGGGTATAGGGGTTCAGGGGTATAAGGGTGTACTTATTTAAAACCCTTACACCCAATCTCCACAGATAATCTTTGTGCGTAAGTCCTGTTAATATCTGCACTGGGTTGTGTTTCTACGCCTGAAAACCCAACAAGTGACCAATGACCAATGACCAAAACAAAAAAGAGGGACAAGCCTGCGACTGCTGGCTAATCCCGTCTGCCGATCCTTAAAGAGAGGAGAACACTGATTCATAATATAACTTTGATTGAGAATATATGTCAACTACTAATGAAAAAGATTTTCAATAATTTTTGGAGGTTGATTTTGGCTGCCAGCTACACACAGGAAAGAGTATGATGAGGTTTCAGTTCCAATAAAATCAAAAGTACCAATTTCCAGCTATGACGGTACAGCTGCGTGTTTACGTTCCACCCCATCCTTTAATTAAGCACTGGTTGGCAGTTGCCCGTGATGCTGCTACACCTTCAGTATTATTTCGCAGTGCCATCACGGAGTTAGGCAGATGGCTAACTTACGAAGCGGCGCGGGAGTGGCTACCAACTCTAGAGACAACGGTGCAGACTCCTTTGCAGGCTTGTCCCGCAACTTTTATTAATCCAGAAGTGCCTGTGGCAGTGGTGCCGATTCTGCGGGCAGGGTTAGGATTGTTAGAAGGGGCGCAAACTTTGTTACCTTTGGCTTCAATTTATCATTTGGGCTTAGTGCGTGATGAAGAAACACTAGAGGCTCGGTGTTATCTGAATAAATTGCCGGAAAAATTTGATCCGCAAACTAGGGTGTTAATTACAGACCCGATGTTAGCTACTGGGGGGTCAATTATGCGGGCGATGGCAGAATTAACTCAACGGGGAATTGACCCGGAGTTGACGCGAATTGTCAGTGTAGTTGCAGCTCCGCCAGCATTGCAAAAATTAAGTGCGGCGTATCCGGGTTTAATCGTTTACACTGCAACTATTGATGAAACAGTGAACGATCGCGGTTTTATTGTACCGGGATTAGGCGATGCGGGCGATCGCATTTTTGGTACTTAAGTTACTATGCAGCTAGGAAAGGAAAATCGCTTAACACAAGATCAAGATTGTAAGATTGCTTCAAGGCGGGTAAAGTTATGAGTCAGCGAGATGGTTTTGCTAGTGGTTTTTTCGCAGGGGCGCTGTTTGGCGGCTTAGTTGGTGGTGTTTTGGGCGCTGTCATCACTTCTCGGCTGGATTTAGAATCAACAGAAGAAGAAGCCGAACTCAGTAATGGTGTGGTAGAGCCGAAAAAAAATTCAGCCAAACGACGGATGAGAGCTTTAGACAATGGAAATCTGGAAATGGAATCAGCTAGGCGATCGCTAGAAGATAAAATTGCTCAGTTAAATGCCACAATTGACGAAGTAAGGCAACAGTTGGGTAATGTAAACGGCAGTGCTAGTCAAACAGCAGGCGATCGTTCCTCAATACAAGATTAGTCATCTGTAAACGGCTTTCTGCAACTGAGTTTCCACCTTCAGACTAATCAACAACGGCGGTAAACGTTAGTCGTGGTCAAAATAGATACTAATTCGCAGACAGCATGACAACGACTAAACTAAAATCAACTATAAGACCGCTTGTGAAACTTAGCAGGAAACCCCAAAATCCATGTTTTTACTGATTAGCACTCTCAATACCTTCATACAGCTTTATACGGCTCTACTATTTATTAGAGTTTTATTGACTTGGTTCCCTACCATCAATTGGTATAATCAGCCTTTTTCTGCTTTAAGCCAAATTACTGACCCATATCTCAATGTCTTCCGTTCCATTATCCCCCCCTTGGGCGGCATTGATCTTTCCCCAATGTTGGCGATTTTATTGCTGCAAATAGTAGGACAAGTAGTAGGTAGTCTAGTAGGTGGTTTGCAGGTTTTTGCCTAACTATCCACTGGATGTTATTGAAAGTCTGGGTGAATCAACCCAGACTGTTTATTAAAAGCTGTCGTCACTCAACACTTACACTTCGACTGCGCTCAGTGTACAGCACTCAGCACTCAGCACTCATCTTCGGACTTGACTACTAAATCCCGACGCTTTAAATTGCTTTAACTTTAAAGGTAATGGCTGATTTGCTGGTACAGAAATTCTCAACTCAAAATTGCTAGTTCCTGGGGGAACTTCGGCAATAGAACCAAGGCGGGTACGATTTTGTAAAACTGGGTCGTTGTTAGCATCATATATCCGACCATAGATATCTGCATCGTAGACGGTTTTATAAGTGCCATTTTCGGCTTTACCTATGACAATAAAGCAATTAGCCGCCGTTGCGCTACCGCCACTTGTCACTGCCCCCTGAGCTAGTTCTGGGGGACAATCTTTATAAGAAATGTCAAATAGTTTAATCTGGGTTAAGGCTTCGACTGTTGGTGTGATTACCCATGAGAGAAGCGCAAACAGACAAACAGTAAATATTAGCTGCATCAGTTTTGAGTAGTACTGCATAACCAAAGTTGGGAAATTCCATAAAAATGCTTTGCTGTGTTGTTTTTTCATATTTCACACAGGTAATTAATTACTCTAAGTGAACTTAGTGCTGAAAAACTCGGCATTCAGCACTATTTTTAACCTCAGCTTACCTGAATTTCGCAACCAAGAGATTGCAGACTTTAAATTCTGCGGAGTATCCATCAAGTTTTTTTGATGAATTTTTGTATTCTTTAGTTGACATCCACCTTATACATCAAGAAAATTTGATATGAGGAATAGACAACCTTAGCGACAACACGCGGTGGAGAGGTCGATGAATACAAAAGTTAAGAAATTGGCTCTCGTGTTGGGAACGCTGACTCTAATCAGCAGTTGTGCCGATAAATCAACTTCTAATACTCAAAGTCAGCAGTCTCCAAGTGCTGTAGAAGTGAGTAATAGTAAAAAGACTGGGATACCGATTAAAATTGATGGTTCTAGTACGGTGTATCCTATCACGCAAGCGATCGCCAAAGAGTTTCAAGCAGACTCTAATAACAAGGCGCAAATTGAAGTCAAATTTTCTGGTACTACAGGCGGGTTTGAAAAATTTTGTGCAGGAGAAACAGCAATCAGCAATGCGTCCCGACCGATTTTGTTAGCAGAGATGACAGCTTGTAAAAATAATGGAGTGGGGTATATAGAGCTTCCCATAGCTTTTGATGCTTTAACTGTGGCTGTAAATCCTCAAAATACTTGGGCAAAAGACATCACAGTAGCAGAATTAAAAAAGATTTGGGAACCTGCGGCTCAAGGGAAAATTACTCGCTGGAACCAAGTACGAGCATCTTGGCCAGATCGTCCTTTGACTTTGTATGGTGCTGGGGGAAAATCTGGTACTTTTGACTACTTTACAGAGGCAATTGTTGGTAAAGCTAGAGCTTCTCGCAACGATTATACAGCCAGTGAAAATGATGAAATGTTAGTAGATGGCATTAGTAAAGATCCAAATGCGTTAGGTTACTTTGGCTACGCTTATTACGAAAAACATCAAGATAAATTAAAAGCTCTTTCTATTGATAGCGGCCGTGGCTCTGTATCACCTTCACCGCAAACAGTAGAGAAAGCAATGTATCAACCACTTTCTCGACCATTATTTATTTACGTTAATCCTCAATCTTTCTCACAAAGGGGAATACTGTACGAATTTATAGACTTTTACATTAAAAATGCCCCAAAAGCTGTAACTTCTGTGGGTTATATACCTTTACCTGACGAAGGCTACCAGATAAATTCTGTTCACTTTTATCAAAGCAAGGTAGGAACAGTATTTGATGGCAAAGCAGAAATGAATCTCACGATTGGTGAATTGTTACGAAAAGAAGCCAAGTTTTAGCGATTAAGTTTGATTTTAGGTGTACTTTAATGGCTCATAATTCACAAGCTAGTCCCAGTCGGATACAAGCAGGCAGTAATCTCAGTTTTTTTGAAAAGTACCTGACTGTTTGGGTATTTTTATGTATCTTTGGCGGAATTGTACTGGGTCGATTATTTCCTGGAGTGGCGGTAGCACTGGACGCAATGAGTGTATATCAAGTGTCGATTCCCATTGCTGTCTGTTTGTTTTTCATGATGTATCCCATCATGGTGAAAATTGACTTCACCCAAGCTACAAATGCTATCCGCGCCCCAAAACCGGTAATTCTCACCTTGGTAGTGAATTGGTTGATTAAACCATTCACAATGGTGGTCTTTGCTCAGTTTTTCTTAGGATGGTTATTTCGTCCTTTGATTGTCGGAAGTGAAATGATTCGCGGTGGTGAAGTTACACTGGCTAATTCTTACATTGCCGGCACAATTTTATTAGGAATTGCACCTTGTACAGCAATGGTGCTGATGTGGGGATATCTTTCTTACGGCAACCAAGGACACACCTTAATTATGGTGGCTGTAAACTCTTTGGCTATGCTATTTTTATATGCGCCTTTGGGTAGATGGTTACTAGCGGCGAATAATTTAACTGTACCTTGGGAAACTATTGTTTTGTCGGTACTAATTTACGTTGGTTTGCCGCTAATAGCAGGAATGTACAGCCGTTACTGGATTTTTAAATATAAAGGTAAAGAGTGGTTTGAAAGACGATTTCTCAACTATTTGACTCCCGTGGCGATTACGGCTTTGTTATTAACTTTGGTACTGCTGTTTGCCTTCAAGGGTGAATTAATTGTGAATAATCCCTTGCATATTTTGTTAATTGCTGTACCATTGTTTATTCAAACTAATTTCATTTTCTTGATTAGTTATGTAGCAGCATTAAAGCTGAATTTATCTTACGAAGATGCTGCACCAGCAGCATTAATTGGCGCGAGTAATCATTTTGAAGTAGCGATCGCCACGGCTGTGATTTTATTTGGCTTAAGTTCTGGTGCTGCACTGGCTACGGTGGTAGGGGTTTTAATTGAAGTGCCAGTCATGTTAATGCTGGTTGAAGTTTGTAAACGCACAGCAAGTTGGTTTCCGAGAGAACCGGAGAAAGCAACCTTGCTAGATCCGCGTTGTTTTGGGGATTGCAAATAATCACAACTATCAGGAATAAAAAACAGGGGTTATCTATGAAACGTGTCATGTTTGTGTGTAAAAAAAATTCTGCCCGTTCACAAATGGCGGAAGGTTTTGCTAAAACCTTGGGTAAGGGAAAAATTGCTGTGACTAGTTCGGGATTAGAGGCGAGTCAGGTAAGGCCAGAAGCGATCGCAGTTATGCAAGAAATTGGGATTGATATTACTGATCAGCATTCCAAACCCCTAAGTGATTTTCAAGCTGAAGATTTTGATGTGGTGATTTCTCTGTGTGGTTGTGGTGTGAATTTACCGCCGGAGTGGGTAGTGCGCGAAGTATTTGAAGATTGGCAATTGGATGATCCGGCTGAACAACCTGAGATTTTTCCGAGAGTGCGCGATGAAATTAAAGAACGGGTAGCGCAATTAATCGCATCGGTAAATCAAGCATAAACTTATTTATTTCCATCATGACAACATTCGACCATCCCCCCAGAATTTTATTTTTATATGGTTCTTTGCGCGATCGCTCCTACAGTCGCCTCTTAGCAGAAGAAGCCGCCCGCATCATTACAGAATTTGGTGCAGAGGTGATGTTCTTCGACCCCAGAGAACTCCCAATTTACGGTAGCGTCCCTGACACCCATCCCAAGGTTCAGGAATTGCGTGAATTAAGTTTGTGGTCAGAAGGGCAAGTTTGGTCTAGTCCAGAGTTACACGGTCAGATTTCGGGGATTATGAAAAACCAAATTGACTGGATTCCTCTGAATATAGGTGCAGTTCGTCCAACCCAAGGTAGAACTTTGGCTGTAATGCAGGTAAGTGGTGGTTCCCAATCGTTCAACGCCGTGAATACATTGAGAATTTTGGGGCGATGGATGCGGATGTTTACGATTCCCAATCAATCATCAGTAGCGAAAGCATATCAAGAGTTTAACGAAGACGGCACTATGAAAGATTCACCCTACCGCGATCGCGTTGTGGATGTGATGGAAGAACTTTATAAGTTTACTTTGTTGTTACGAGACAAGGTAGATTATCTCACTGATCGCTACAGTGAACGTAAAGAGAAAGCAGCCAAAGAGATCATTGAAGTGGCGAACAAAGCTTTGCAAACTAATTAATTAAAATTAATTTTGAGCGATCGCATCTCTGTTATGAGAAAATTCTTAATTAAATAGGCAATAAGAAATAATACTATTGCCGTTCACCGTCTAACTAGGGATTTTGTAATAATTAGAGACATAACCTCTAAGTTGCTCTTGACGACCTATGAACCCAGATGAGATTAAAACAGCATTGCAAACAGCCTTTAAGCGTTGTGATGTAGCCAGCTGTCCTCTCTCTGAGACGCAGAAACAGATATTACTGCAAGTAGTCAAGCAAATTCCTCAAGATTCCACATCCGATATTGCTAACCCGTTAGACGAATTAGACTCCGAAGAACTGTTAGCATTTTTAAAATTTGTCAAAACAGAAGAACAACAAAACCGCACCTGGAAAGTGCAACTACTCAATGATTGGCTGCATAACCAAAACTCAGGCGCAGTCCAATTCATCCGCGAACGCTATGGTTTGCAATGGTTGAATCGAGTTGAGTCCTATCATTTTGATAAATATGCTGATTTTGAAGATGCACTCAAGTTAAGAGTAGGCGATCGCATCGAAGTTTCCAACGCCCTCTGGGAATGGGTGCAAGACAATGGCCCTTGTCAACGAGAATGGTTTCTCTGCACGGTAGTTTACATCGATGAAATCAGCAATAATAACAACTCTTCTCCAAATTGCATTATTCGCTTTTATAACGGTTCTGAATTTGAAATTCAAGGCATTTATGATTGGAATCGTTATAATTGGCGCTGGCCTCAAAATCAAAAATGAACTCAATTTGTGTAGGCTAGAAGTAGGAAGAATACTTCTCTTCAGATAGAAAGCTGGGTATATATAGCAATCCTACATCATTTATAAAACTCTCTTTCTTCTTCTTCTTTGTGTCCTTTGCGTCCTTTGCGGTTCGTTAAAAAGAATACTTTTTCACAACTCCGATGGGATGGCTATATATATTTTTTTGGCGTTGCTGATTACGGGGATGATTTTTGTCTCACGCAAAGGCGCAAAGAGCAAGAGTTTTAAAAGTAGAATTTTATGATTTCATCCCGCATTTATGCAACGCCATTTTTTTATTCCTCAACTTTCCTCCTGAAGCTTACGTCGTAATTCATCCAGTGATGATTCTACTTCAGCGACATCTAAATCTTGACTATTATTTATTTCCACATCCTCCTCAATATAAAACTCAATGCTGAGTTTAAATTTTATTTTTCCCTTTTTCCAGTTTTGAGAACCCAATGTTAGGATTTTGCAGTCTATCCCTTCATCAGAGAAATAATTACATGATGGAAAATCAACGCTTTTCTCACCTAATTCTTGTTCCAAACTGTATGATAAATTCTCGTTAGATGATTGACTTACTCCCGACTTAATCTTGCTAATTTTATAAATGTTATCTTTAATTTCTACAACATCATCATCATTACATTCTATGGGTTTGAATATATCTTCCATATCAACCTCTAGTTAAAAATTAATCATCACTTCGATAGCCACAGATACCCAACTTCTCAAATAAGTCAGGTATCTTCTGATTTACAAATAAGTTAGAAAGCACATATCTTACGCCGTGTGCAACCTTCTCTCAAACCTAACCCCTAACCCATTCCCTACGAGGATATGGTGTACACACAAATCTCGGTTGAGTGCATCTGTCCCGCCTCAGAATTTATTCCGAGTCTCACAGCGCAAGTCCTCTGAAGAGGACTCAACAAGAAACTCATTCCAGTCCACTTGAGTGGACTTTCGCTATTAGCCTGGAACTTTAGTTCAAGGCGGGATAGGCTTTTATAGCGTCTCTACATTGGTAGGTGAGAGGTTTGGAGAGGGGTTTCAAAAAGAAGTTGCACATCGCGTTATCTCAGGTCTTATACCAATTTTATGTGAAGCTGCTCAGTATTTTACCCCTCCCTAACCCTCCCCTTATAAAGGGGAGGGAACTAGATTCTCTTATCTCCCCCCTTTCCAAGGCAGGACTGTTTCATTCTCAAAAGAAAAATGGTTGAATCAGGATGATAACAGTATTAAATCAGGGTGCTAATGACTACCAGCTTAATCACAGAACTCAAAAAAGTACCAGATT